>JAKADP010000031.1 GCA_021820465.1 Bacillota bacterium | reverse complement strand
CCCCTACCGACTCGCGGGCTCGCAGCTCAGTCACGGCGCCTTCAATATCCCGCACGCGAGTGACGGCGGCGCGAGCTTCCTCCATGGCGCGGGCGTACTGCTGGGCCAGCCAGTGGCTGTCCGGCAACGCCGCGGCCCAGCCCGTCAGCACCACGGACAGATCGCTGACCGGGAACTCGTACAGCACCTGCTCTAGGAGGTGCACGAGGTCCGCCTGCCGAATCTCCTGGCAGTTCAGGGACACCACCGGCACGTCATAGTCCACCGCGAGCGCGTCGGCCAGCTCGCGGGTGGCGTCGTCGCTGGGCGTTTGAGAGTTCAGCACCACGCAGAAGGGCTTCCCCAACTCCTTGAGCTCACCCACCACCCGCTCTTCCGCCTCGACGAACTGCTCGCGGGAAATCTCACCAAAGGATCCGTCCGTAGTCACGACGAGCCCGATGGTCGAGTGCTCGGCAATCACCTTCCGCGTCCCGATCTCGGCCGCCTCTTCGAACGGCATGGGCTCCTCTGACCAGGGCGTGAGCACCATCCGGGGCCCTTCCTGCTCGCTGTAGCCCAATGCCGCGCCCACCGAGTACCCCACGCAGTCCACCAAGCGCGCGCGGAGGCTCACCTGGTCGTTCAAGTGAATCTCGACGCCATCGTCCGGGATAAACTTCGGCTCGGTCGTCATGATGGTCCGCCCCGCGCCGCTCTGGGGCAGCGCGTCGATGGCCCGCTCGCGCTCGTTGGGGTCTTCAATCGCGGGAAGCACCATCCGCTCCATGAACCGCTTGATGAACGTGGACTTGCCGGTGCGGACTGGGCCTACCACCCCGATGTAGACGTCTCCGCCGGTGCGTTCCGCCAGGTCCTTCAACAGGTCAAACTTCTCCATTCCGCCGCATTCCCTCCCCGCTGTCGGCCGGAGCCCCTCGGAGTTCTCATCGAGCCGGGGCCGGCGTCGCCCCCGTGCCGCGTGGCCGCCTGTCCCGCACCACCGTATGTCCGCCCGTGACACGATATGAAGCGTCGGGCCGGCCGATGCGCACCATCTACCCACCCCTCCAACGAGGTGCGCGTGAGGTCGTCGCGGGGCAAGGGAGGCGGGATGCGCGCTTAGGCCTCAGGTCCCTGTTGGCTTCGGCGTGGTCGGAAGGACAGGCGGACCGGGCTGCCCGTGAAGTCCCAGCGCTCGCGGATGCGCCGCTCCAAGTGGCGGCGATAGGAGAAGTGGACGAGGTCCGGGTCGTTGGCAAAAAACACAAAGTGCGGCGGGCGCGTCCCCACCTGGGTCCCATAGTAGAGCTTCACCGGCCGGCCGTGGCTCGTGGGGGGCGGCACCACGGCCACCGTTTCGCGCAGGAGCCGGTTCACGGCGCCCGTGGAGACACGGCGCCCAAAATTGGCATAGGCGGTGGTAATAGGCTCCCACAGGCGCTCCATGCCCCATCCGGTCTTCACGGAGAGCGGCACCACCGCCGCATAGGGCATGAAGTCAAACGCCTCGTGCAGCGTGGGCAACAAGGCCCGCGTGCTGGGCACGAGGTCCGCCTTGTTGAGCACAAGCACCGCCGCCCGGTGATGGCGCACCACTTGACTGGCGATCCGCAGGTCCTGCTGACTCGCGGGCTCCTCCGCCGACACCATCATCAGGACCAAGTCGGCCTCGCGGATCGCCGCCAGGGTCCGCAGCACCGTCTTGGATTCCAACTCGGCCCGGATGCGGGCGGGCCGCCGCAGGCCCGCGGTATCCAGCAGCTCCAAGCGTCCGGCCGGCGTGTCCAGCTGGACATTGACGACGTCCCGCGTCGTGCCCGCGATGGGGGTGACCAGCGTGCGCTCCTCGCCCACCAATCGGTTCAGCAGCGACGACTTGCCCACATTGGGCCGCCCCGCTATGGCCACGCGGATCATCGGAGCCGCCGCCGCCTCGCTCCCGTCCGGCGGACCCGGAAAGCGCTCCACCACCATGTCCAGGAGGTCGCCCACGTTGAGGCCATGCGTAGCCGACACGGGCAGCGGATCCCCGAGGCCCAGCCGATACAGATCCGTCAGATCGACGCGGCCTTCGGCCTTGTTGGCCACCAGCAGCACCGGCTTGGAGCTTTTGCGCAGCAAGTCCGCCACGGCTTCATCGGCCGCGGACAGGTCGGCGCGCGCGTCCACCACCAGCGCCACCACGTCCGCTTCTTGCACCGCCATGAGCGTTTGCCGGCGCATGTAGGCCGGCATCTGATCTTCGGGCTCCGCCTCCCACAGGCCGCCGGTGTCCACAATCCGAAAGTGATAGCCATTCCAGTCCGTTTCCGCGTACAGCCGATCGCGGGTCACCCCGGGCTCGTCGCGCACGAGGGCCGTGCGCGACTCCGCCATCCGGTTGAACAGCGCCGACTTGCCCACGTTGGGGCGTCCGACCAAGGCCAAGGTATACATCCGATGCGCACGTGCTCCTTCGTGTGGTGCCAGATTGGCACGACTAGCCATACCAAGGCCCCCTCTACTGTACCAGCCTTTCGGCCGTGGAGCCACCGGGGTCGCGGGACCGGCCTGTGAGGGCGGCTACCCACAGCGCGACCGACCCGGCGACGCTGACCAGATACCAGGCGGCTGCGCCCAATGGCCCCTGCAGCAGCGCTCCCAAGCTGCCCCCGCCGACAGCGACCGCCCCGGCCAGCACCGGGTCTCCCACCAGGATGCCGGCCAAAAGCCCCAGAACCGCCCCCTCCGGGCCAATCACCCCGATCGGCCAGCCCAGCGGCGCGCCGTGAGGCACCAGACTCCGGAGCATGAGGGCGACGCCGGCCACGGGCACCCAGCTGAGCAGCAGCCACGGCCTCAGGTGGACGGTCACGGCCACGGCCGCCACGAGCACGCCGGCGAGACCCAGGTCGATCCGCTGCCGCGATGGCCCCGAGCCGACCGCCATGACCCACCACCCCAGCACCCATATCACGAGGGCCCCCGCCAGCCACTCCCGGCCCCGGACCGCCCACGGAGCCCGGCGCGCCTTGGGCCATCCGGTCCCCACCATCGCGACGCTGACCGCCACGACGGTCTCGGCCGCCACCACGTGCACCTCATCCCCCCGATTTAGGGTCCTCGCGGGGCTCGGGGACTATACCGGGCTGGCTGAGCATGCTATTCTCTCCTGCGGTTCTCCTCCGCGAGAGGGCCGTCGGCGGACGCCGCGGCGGCCAACGAACCCACAGAGACTACTCCACAAAGGGGGGAGCGCGGCTCGATGCCGCCGTCCAAGTGAAAGAGCAAGATAAAGACCCCACCCGTGGTGTGGCCCATCGGCGCGGGGTCGTTTTGGCGGGACTCATGGCGGCCCTCACGGCCGTTGGCGCGCTGACGGCCATCACGGTGCCGCTGCTCTCACCGGTGCCCTTCACGCTGCAGGTACTCGCCGTGTTCCTCACGGCTGGCCTGCTGTCACCGCGATACGCCGTCCTGGCGCAGGGGGTTTACCTCCTGGCCGGAATCCTCGGGCTGCCGGTGTTTGCCGGCGGAGCCCGCGGGCTAGGCGTGCTGCTGGGCCCCTTCGCCGGGTACCTGTGGGCGTATCCGGCCGCGGCCGGCCTTGGAAGCCTGGTCGCCCGGCGCTTCGCCGGAGGGCGGGCGGCGGGACTCGCGGTGGCCCTGATCGTCATCTACGCCGGAGGCGCGGCGGGCCTTGTGGTTCTCGGCCACCTTACCCTGGAGCGGGCGGTGGTGCTTGGCGTGCTGCCGTTCATCCCGTGGGACGCCCTGAAAGCCGCGTTAGCCTATCCCGTGCTGGGCCAGCTGGAGGTGCTGCTTGGGCCCGCCCCTGCACCGGCGATGGCCGACAGCGCGCCGTCCTAGCCGCGGAGCCCCTCAGGACGGCTTGGAGGGGTCCTCATCGTCCCAATTGCCCGCATGGTACGCGGTCATGTGCTTGCCGGGGCCGCCCTCGCCCTCCCAGGTGTCCTCGGCGCTGGCGTCGGCACCACCCTCTTCGGATCCCTGGTCGTCCGCCGCTGGCTCGACATACTCTAAGTCGGCATCCCGCTTGGACAGCGAGATGCGCTTTTGCTGCGGGTCGACGTACAACACTTTCACCCGCACCCGATCCCCCACGCTCACCACGTCGCCCGGCGTCTCCACCCGATGATCCGCCAGCTGGGACACGTGAACCAGGCCATCCACACCCGGCTCCAGCTCCACAAACACCCCAAATGACGCGAGCCGCACCACGGTGCCTTCCACAATGGCCCCCTCAGGGTAGCGCTCCTGCACGAGGTCCCACGGATTGGGATTCACTTGCCGCAGCCCCAAAGAAATCTTGTGCCGTTCGCGGTCGAGCCGCAACACCTTGACCCGGATGGTGTCCCCCACTTTCAGCAGCTCCGAAGGATGCTGAATGCGGCCCCAGGACATTTCGGAGATGTGCAGCAGCCCGTCGGTGCCACCCATGTCCACAAAAGCGCCGAAGTCGGTCAGGCTCTTGACGACCCCCTCGCGCACCTGGCCCTCCTCGATGGAGGCCCACAGCTGCTCTCGCTGGGATTTGCCCTCCTCGTCCAGCACCACCCGCCGCGATAAGATCGCGCGGCGCTTGGAGCGGTCCAGCTCAATGACCCGCACCCGAATGGTTTGGCCCAAGAACGGCTGCAGGTCGTTCACGAAGCCCTTGGCTACGTGGGAGGATGGCACGAAGCCCCGCATGCCCACGTCAACCACGAGGCCGCCTCGGACCACCTCGGTGACCACGGGCTCCAGCACCTCGCCGGACTTCAGCGCCTCTTCCAGCCGCGACCACGCGCGCGTCTCATCCGCCCGGCGCTTGGAGAGCCGAAGCATGCCTTCGTCGCCTTCCCACCCCAGCACAAACACCGCGATCTGATCGCCGATGGACACTACATCCTCGGGGCGGTCTGTCCGCCGGTGCGAAAGGTCATGCAGGTGGATGATTCCTTCTGACTTAGCGCCGACATCCACCAGCACGCTGTCCCCAGAAATCTGCACGACGGTCCCGGTCACGGTTTGCCCGGGGCGCACGTCACCACCGGGGTGCATGCCCATGCTCTGCTCCAGGGCTTCCTGATCGGTCGCGGTGTCGTCTCCGCTGGCCTCCGAGCCCTTGGGCGGCTCTCCGCTAGGTGCCGCGTGGTTCCTGTCCCATCGATCGTCGGTGTCCGTCCCCATCGCCATCCCCCGTGTAGACCTCCTAAAAGATGCCAGAGGCATCGTCGTCCATCGTCTGAGCCATGTTATACCTTTTCCGCCGCTCCGGCCACACTGCCGGGATGGAGCGCCACATTCACCGCAATCTGCGCCCGAATCGCGTCCCGGATCCGCTCGCTGGCCTCATCCAGCGATGCGTCCGGTGCAATGGTAAACGCCCTGCCCACCTGAAAGGTCACGGATCGCCGCCATCGGTATCGCCCGACCAGGCCCACGGGCACAATAGCGCACCCCGTCTTCCGGGCCAGATACGCCGCTCCCCGGCGCAGCTGCTGCAACTCCCCCGTCTCGCTGCGATGGCCCTCGGGAAAGAGGATAAGCATGCCGCCGGCTTGCAGGATTGCGAGCGACATCCTGAGCGACCGCCGGTCGGGCCGCCCCCGGCGCACGGGGTACGCGTGGACTTGGCGGATCAGCCACCCGAGACCGGGCGTGTGAAACAACTCTTCTTTCGCCATGTACCACGCGGGCCGCCGCATCAAGGCGCCCAGCGTCGGGGGGTCAAAGGCCGTCAGGTGGTTGCACACCACGATCGCCGGGCCATCCGGCACGGGCTCCCCGTCCAAGCGCAGCCGAAACATGAGCCCCAGCCCCAGACGAACGACCCAGTACAGCAGGCAGTACAGGTCAAATCACCTGCCCCCGGATGACCGCCACAATTCGATCCACCACTTGGCTGACCGTCAGCTCGGTGGTGTCGATCGCCCGCGCATCCGGTGCACACCGCAAGGGAGCCACCGCCCGCGTGGAGTCCATGCGGTCCCGCTCGACAATTTCCTGCTGCAGCACCGGAACATCCACGCAAAACCCCCGCGCGGCCAGCTCGCGGTGCCGGCGCGCCGCCCGGGCTTCGAGCGACGCGGTGAGGAAAAACTTAAACGGGGCCTCCGGCAGGACATAAGTCCCTATATCCCGGCCGTCCATCACGACGCCCCCCAGCTCGGCAAGCGCCCGCTGGCGCTCCACCATGCCCGCCCGGACTCCTGGGACGCTGGCTACCTGCGCCACGGCGGCATGCACCTCGGGCCGTCGGATGGCCTCCGTGACGTCCTGGCCGTCCAGCCACACGCTGAGCTGCCGACCCGGATCTTCGGCCACGTGAATGTCCGACTCCTTCAGCAGGCGAACCAACAAGTCCGCGTCCCCGACGTCCGCCCCCGTGGCCAGCGCCTTCAGCGCCAAGGCGCGGTACATCGCCCCCGTGTCCAGATACAGCAAACCCAGCCGCGACGCCACCAAGCGGGCCACGGTGCTTTTGCCCGCCCCTGCCGGTCCGTCGATCGCCACCACTAAGGTCGAGCGTTTCTCGGCTTCTCCCTGCATGCGACCCCATCATCCTAACGTCTCGCTAACGTCTCGCTAACGTCTCGACTAAGTCTCAACTAAGTGGTGTTCTTCCGCAGGTCCCCGGCCGGCGGCTCCGCGCCTTCGGCCGCCCGCTCACCCCCGGTCAGGTCCGGACGGAGCCGCCGTGCGTCCCCGCGATACACGTGCACCGGGTGGGCCAGCTTTGGGCGCTCGACCAACATCATCACCCGCAGCACGCGGGGGAGTGCCCCCGGCACCGCCACCTCCTGCATGCACATCAACCCCACGGAGTTCCAACCCAGATTCCGCGCAGCCTCGGCAGGAAACGCCGCATTCAGGTCTGGCGTCAGGGTGAACAGCACGGCCACCAGCTCGGCGGGCGCCAGGCCATTGGCCTGCTGCATCTCGCCCAGCAACTCCCCCGCGGCGGCCAAGATGTCGTGCCGGGTGTTGTCGGGTACCGAAATCGCGCCACGGATGGCCAGCATCCCATCCCCCCTGCCCGCCGAGCATATCACGGGCCGCGCCGGGCGTCGCCTCAGCGGGGAAAGGACACCGCGTGCTGCGCGTCCCGCCGCACGCGGTCCTGGCATGGCTCGCACACGTATGGCTCGTGCTCCCCGGGACGCTCCTTCAGGCGCTCATAGTCCTGCTGCCACTTCGCCAATTCGATCGCCTGCCCGCATACCGCGCACTTGACTTCCACTCGAATCCCCTCCCACTATGGTATCCGGGCCCTGGTGGGCTACGCTGACGCGCGAGGTGCGGTGTGGACGACAGCTGGAGCTCCCAAGCGCCTGTCGAGCCGGCGACGGGCCGACACCGCATGGATCTGCGCGCCGGGCCCCTCTCCGTGGGAGCCGTCTGGGCGGCGCTCCCGGCTAGCCGCCGCGAAGCCGCCCACGATTATTTTGCCCAGGACCGCCTGACCCACCGGTTTCGACGCGGCCGCGCCTACCTGGCCGTCCTTCAGGGCCACCAGGACGCCTACCACGTCTATTGTGAAGAGGGGGCCGACGTCTGGCAAGTGGGCTGCACCTGCGGCCGGCGCATGCCCTGCGCCCACGTGGGAGCCCTGCTCTTTGCGGTGGCCGGTGACCCCGCTCAGTTCCGCGCCTGGAGCCCGGCGGCCCGCCACTGGCAGGCCGAGGCGGACTGGGCCTGGGACTGGGCCCGCGGCGCATCCTTCCCGTGGGCGGCGCTCAGCGCCAACCAGCCCTTGGCCGACGCGCCCCCGGCCGAGGGCGTCAGCGTGCCCGCCCCCCTCGCGGACTTGGCCCACGTCCCGACCCGCCAGCTGTCGGACGCGCTGGCCACCGTGGTCCGCACCGCTCATCCTGGCTGGTGGGAGCAGCCCCTGTTTTTGGAGGCCCTGGCCGCGGGCTTTGCCCGGCTGGGCCGGATGCCTCTGGACCCGGCGGCCCAAGTGGCGTGGATTCGCCGCCTGGCGGAGGAGCCGCGCATTCCCGTGGCGCCAGCCTTGGCCGCGGGCGGCGCGCCGCATCCCGCCGTGGCTGCAGCCTGGCGCAGCACCTTGTGGGAGTTGGCCAGTGCCCACGCGCTGGATCCGCGTCCCTCCCACGCGCTCGCGGCGCGCGCGCTCTGGGGTCTTGCCCCCATCGCGGCCACCGCTGCCGACATGCGGGATCAGTTTTCCTGGGCATGGCCCGACGGGCCCAGTCGGGCGGAATGGCTCCTGACAGAAGGCCGCGCGGCAGAAGCCTGGTGGCACCTCGCCCGCTCCCGTGCCGCGGCGCCCGATCCGTTTCGCCCGGCGGCGCGAGACCCCTACCGCTCAGCGACGCAGCAGCTGGCCAAGACGCTCATCACCGGCGAAGGGCCGCCCGTCACCCGTCGCGGCGCACCAGGCCCTCAGTAGCGGTAATCCCGGGAATGCGGCCCCGCTTCGCCACCGGGAGACCCGCCACTTCCTTCAAGTCCATCGTGAAGTCGAGCGGCGGCGCCGCGGCGACATAGTGCCCCACCCCAAAGCCACCGGCCCCCGCCTCGCGCAGTTCTGCGACCCGTTCAGGAGACAGGCCACCGGATACAAAGATCCCCACATGCCCAAAGCCGGCGCGGTCCAGGTGGATGCGCAGCTCCCGCACCAGCCCCGCCGTGACCCCGCCGCGCTCCCGGGGCGTATCGAGCCGCACGCTGGTCAGCGCGGGCAGCGCCCGCGCTACCCGCAGCGCCTCCTCCACCTCGTCATGAAAGGTATCCACCAGCACCGTGCGGGGCACGGCCGGCGGCATCACCGCGTCGAACAGCCGGGCCGCGGTCACCGTGTCGCCTACCATGAGCATGAGGGCGTGCGGCATAGTGCCCGCCGGGGTGAGCCCCGCCTGCCTGGCGCCTAAAATCGTGGAGACGCCTTGAAATCCTGCCACCAGGGTGGCCCGATCCATCACGGACGCTACGGCAGGGTGCACATGCCGCGCCCCGTAGGAAATCACCGGCGCTCCGCCTGCCGCCGCCACGACGGCGGCCGCGGCGGTGGCCCAGCCGGACGACGCCGCGAGCATGCCCAGCACGGCCGTCTCTAAGACGCCAAATTGGCTGTACGGGCCCCGAATGCGGAGCACCACCTGACGAGCGGCCACCGGGGTGCCTTCCGGCGCCGCCCAAAGCTCCAAGCCCCGGCCGGCCAGCAGGCCGAGCGCCTCCTCCATCCCCGCCAGCAGGCCGGCGTGGTTGGCAAACACCTCGGCCGTCACGACTTGCTGCGCCAGCCCCTGCTTCTGCAGCACCTCCAGTGTGCCCACAAAATACACGTCGGCCGTCAAGCCCCGCTGCACCTCATCGCGAGAGGCGGAGCGCACCGGATGAGATTCGGGCTGCCAGCCCGCCACCTCGGCCCACGACAGCGCTGGGGCCGGGTTCGGCGTTAGGCCTGCCACGAGAAAATCACTTCAACCTCGACGGGCGCGTCCAGCGGCAGTGCACTCACGCCCACCGCCGACCGGGCGTGCCGGCCCGCCTCCCCAAACACGCTCTGCAGCAGCTCCGACGCCCCATTGACCACGGCCGGCTGGGCATGAAAATCGGGAGGGGACTGCACAAATCCCACGACTTTTAAGACACCCGTCAGGTGGTCCACGCCCCCGACGGCCGCGGCGGCCGCCGCCATGGCGTTCAAGGCGCACTGCCGGGCCGCCGCCCGCGCCTCCTCCGCGCTCACCTGGGTGCCCACCGCACCCGTCGCCACCAGCCGCCCGTCCACCGACGGCAGCTGCCCGGAGGTCCAGCACTGATTCCCCACCACACGGGCCGGAACATACACGGCCACCGGCGCCGGCGCCGCCGGCAGGGTAATTCCCAGGGCGGCGAGCCGCTCCGAGACGGTGCCCGCCCCCCCTGTTTCGCTGCCAGATGCCATTGACTGATCGCCGCCTGTCTTGCAATTCGGCCCGCGCGATCCCGCACGCCCGTGCCCCGAGCCTAGCATCCGCCCGATCCGCGGTCAATGCGCCGCCGGCCGCATGTGGCCGGCGCGCACCTGACATAGCCTGGCCTCCCTGGCGCACATAGTGAATGGGCGCCCCCACGACGCCCTGAGGGAAGCCGGGGGAGGGAGGTGCTCGGGCCGTTGCTCCATCTGGTCGATGCCATCTCTGTGTGGGCGGTGCCCCTTCTGCTGGGCATCATCCCGCTCTACGGCCTGGTCCGGGGCGTGCCGGTGTACGAGGTGTTCGTCGAGGGCGCGGAAGAGGGCTTCAAGATGGCGGTCATGATGATCCCGTTTATCGTAGGGATTCTGGTGGCGCTGTCGGTCTTTGAGGCCTCGGGGGCGCTGGATTGGGTGATTGCACGGCTGTCGGGGCCGCTGGCCCTCCTGGGCGTGCCGGCTCCCGTCGTGCCTCTCATGCTGGTGCGGCCCATCTCCGGCGGCGCGGCGCTGGGCATTGCCACAGGCCTGCTGCAGAAGTACGGGCCCGACTCCCTGATCGGACGCGTGGCGTCCACGCTGCAGTCCAGCACCGACACCACGTTTTATGTGCTGACCCTGTACTTCGGCAGCGTGGGCATCCGCAAGACCCGATACGCCCTGACCGTGGCCCTCCTGGGCGACCTGGCGGGGTTCGTGGCCGCGCTGATCATCTGCCATGCCCTGTGGGGTTAGGGGTCGCTCGGCGCTGCCGCCAGCGGAACCACCGGTCGGCGGCAATGGCCACCAGCATCGCGGCCGTCGTGGCCAAGATGGTCGGGCCCACGATGTCCGCTGGGGCCCGCGACCCGGCCGCCACGCGCAGCGCGATGACCGATGCCGGCACCAGGTTCAAAGCCGCCGTATTGAGCGCAATAAACGTGATCATGGACGGTGACGCGGTGTCGCCCGACTCTTGCGTCGCCTTGAGGTCCTGCATCGCCTTTAAGCCAAACGGCGTGGCCGCACTGCCCATGCCCAGCATGTTGGCCACCAGATTCATCGACATGTTGCCCAGGGCCGGCGTGTTGCGGGGCAGTTCGGGAAATAGCCGCCGCAGCACCGGAGACAGCAGGGCGGCCAGCTGCTCCATCAGGCCGGAGCGCTCCGCGATGCGCGCCATCCCGAGCCACAGCGTCATGATGCCGACGAAGCCCAGGGCCACCTCCACCCCCTTGCCGGCGGCCGTCATCGCGGCCTGCGTCACCTCGGGCAGCGTTCCCCCCAGCGCGGCCACCGCGAGGCCGCCCACCAGCAGCACCACCCACACCACGTTAATCGTCGCGCTCGCCCCCGAGACGATATGCGGCGCTAGGGCAACTCCAACACCCCACGCACGCGGGCCACCCACTCCCGCTCGGGAAGCACGCCTGCCCACTCGGTGCGCCAGGTCTCATCGCGGTCGGTGATGCTGACCCGCGGCAGCGCGTCCGCGCGGCCCGCGTCTGCCACGCTGTCCTGCACAACCGTCCGGACCCAGTCGGGTGCCGCCGCCGCCCAGCGCTCGGCCACGCGAATCGCGTGGGGGCAGTACGGGCAGTTGGCGCTGGCCTCCACCCGCACGAGGATCGGGCTCGCCAGGTGGGGCAGCACCGGGGCCAGGAGCGTCGGAGCGCGGCGGGTGGGCACGCTCAGGTACTGGACATGGGCCACCACCGTCTGAAACAGATAGCCGGCCGGCACGCCCATGAGCCGCGTGCCGCTGTCGCGCCCGGCCGCGTCGAAAAACACGGCCGCCGGCCGGCCGCCAATGCCGAGCGCGTCCTGCCGGGGGTCGTCTGCGTGCTGATGGCGGCGCAACACCAGCCGCTGGTGCGCGGCGGCGGCCGCTTCGGTCCAGATAGCGTCAGCCCGGCGGGACGCCTCGCCATCGTCCAGAAACAGCTCGACCGTCACCGCCTCCACCAGGCCCCGCCACATCAGCGCCAGCGTGCGCCGGTCGCGCCGATCAAACGTGGGCACGCGTGCGCGCCTGGTCCAGCCCGGCCGCGCAGTGGCCAGCCCAGCCCAGCATCCCTCCCCGGAGCCAATGCACGTCGCGAAACTGCCGCGTCTGTAAAAAGCGCACCGCCTGCAGAGACCGGTACCCGGTCCGGCACACCAGCACCACCCGGTCCTCGGGCGACCAGCGATGGTGCTGCTGGCGCAGGCGCACCCACGGCACCGACACGGCGCCGTCCAAATGTCCGCGCGTAAACTCGTCCCGCGAGCGAAGGTCGGCCACAATCAGGGGCCCCTCCTGGCGCCACCGCTCCAACTGCTCCGGTGTGACTCCCTTGACGGACAGCCAAGGCCGCACCTGGGTCCACGCGCCCAAGACCAACAGCCCCAAGACCAAAATGCCGAGCATGCTTGCCGCTGCCTTTCTCTGATGCCGTTGTGCTCAAGTGTAGCATGCACGCGGGGCGGAGTTGGCGTCCTCAGCACCCAATCCGCCGGGGCCAGATTCGGCGGCGGGCGGCTCCAGCCACCCGACGCGCGCCGCCGCGGCCCGAAATTCGCGGGCCACCCGATCCAAGCGCTCCTCGATCTCCTGGGGAGTGTCCGACGACATGGCGATGGACAAGAGGCGGCCCTCCAAGCTCCGCCCCCGATGCTCAAGGTGGCGGAGGATCACATCCAGCTCCCCAACCACTTGGCGAAACAGGTCAATTTTCTCGTGGAGCAGGTGCAGGATCTGCTCCTCGATCGTATGCGTGGCAAACAGGTTGTAGATGTGGCACGCCGACGACTGCCCCAGGCGGTGCACTCGGCCAATGCGCTGCTCAATGCGCATGGGATTCCACGGGAGATCGTAATTCACCACATGATGGCACCACTGCAGGTTCAGCCCCTGGCTCCCCGCTTCCGTGGCCACCAGGACGGCCCGCGGGGTGTCGCGGAACCAGGCCAGCGTCCGCTCCCGCTCGCGCAGCGTGTGGCGCCCGGCAAACGGCGCTGCCGGGATGCCCCGGTGCACGAGTTGCTCCACCAGCATCTCCTGGGTGGCGACGAACTCCGTGAACACCAGCGCCGGCTCCTCCAGGTACTCCAGCAGGTTCGCCAGGGCCGCGGCCTTGGCGGGCCGGGCGACGCCGCGCGCTAGGGCCAGCAGCGCCCCGTGCGGGTCCCCCAGCCAGTCCGCTCCCTCCAGCGTGGCCGCCAGCGCCTGCGGGCTGGAGCACAGTTCGCGCTGGATGGTCAAAATGGGCAGCAGATTGCCGTGGCCGGCCAGCCGCTCCGCGTAGATGCCGCGGAGGTGCTGGGATAAGCGCTCGTACAGCGTCCGCTCGGTCCCGGTCAGGGAGATGGGCAGCAGCGTGACCTGGCGGGCCGGGAGCGACACGCCCACCTCCTGGTGCCGGTGGCGCACCATCACGCGAGCCAGCAGCGCGCGCAGCGCGGCCGCGCTGCGCGGCGTTCGCGGCGCGAGGATGAATTGCCGGTAGAAGTCCAGATACGACCCGAATAGGCGAGGAGACACCAGGGTGACCAACGTGTAAAGTTCCGTCAGTCGATTCTCCAGGGGGGTGGCCGTCAGCAGCAGCGTGTGCCGGCGGCGAATCGCGTCCACCAGCGCAAAGTTTTGGGTGCGGGGATTCTTGAGATGGTGCGCCTCGTCCACCACCAGCAGGTCCCATGCCCGCGCCAGCACCGCCTCGCGCAACCGCCCGCGCTTCGCCGCATCCAGCGACAGCACCGTTACCGGCGCACCTGCCCCGGGGTGCGCCGCGCTCACCCAGCCAAACTTGCTGTGCCACTCCTCGCGCCACTGGGCCACCAACCCCGCTGGCGCCAGCACCAGCGTGGTCACCCCGCGGCCTCGCGCGGCCAGCTCGGCCCGCACCAAGCCCGCTTCCACCGTCTTGCCAAGGCCCACCTCGTCGGCCAATATCGCGCTGCCGCCCAACTCCTGAACGACCTGGCGAGCCGTCTCCACCTGATGGGCATACGCCACGAGGCCCTTTTGGGGGCTTCCCTGCAGGACCTTACCTCCCGCACGTGGCGTCAGAGGATTCTGCACGCCCGACCTCCTGTCTTTGGCTTGTCGCCATCCAGCTCTCGCCCCTGGGCGCGGGCCGCCGGGAGCCCGCGCGGCGGAGCTCCTCCGCCGTCGGGATGCCCGCCCGCTCCATGGCCGCGGCCAGGTTGACGGGCGTTCCGCGCTCCCAGGCCGGCACCGAGGTTCCCGCCAACACCTTGCCCACCGTGGCCGCGCGGGAATCCCAGGCGGGCAGGGCCGGCAGCGAGGTGGGCCAGCTGATGGGGGCCGGCTCCAGCGCGCGCACCCCGTACACGGCGGCCATGGTTCGGTGAGGCCCGTTCTGCAGGTAGTCCAGGTAGACGCGCGGCCCACGATCGCTTACCCGGCGAGCCACCGTGACCCCTTCGGGCCACAGTGCGCAGGCGACCCGCGCTAGGCGCTCCATCGCCTGTGTGGCTTCCGCGGCCGCCAGGGGCTCAATGGGCACCATCAGGTGGACGCCCCGGCGCCCCGACGTTTTCACCTGCATCGGCAGCCCAACATGGGCAAACACCGTGGCCACCACGCGCGCGGCGTGCACCACGCACGCCCATCCGGCCGGAGGGTTCGGGTCTAGGTCCATCACCGCCCAGTCGTGGGGGGCCAACGCGCTGGAAGCGGCCGAAGCTGGCCCCAGCGGCGCGTGAAATTCCACCGCGCCCAGCCGCACCCACCGGAGCAGATCCATCGGGTCCTCAATCCGAATGGGCTGGCGCCCGCCGGCGCGCTGCTGATGCTTTTGAAAGAACCCCGGCGCGGCTAGGCCCCGCGGATACCGCACCACGGTCACCGTGCGGCCCAGCAAGGCGCCCACCACGCCGTCGGCCACGCGCGCGTAGTAGCGCAGTAAGTCGGCTCGGCACAGGCCGGCCGCTGGGAACACGACGCGGTCCAGCCGGCCGCTCACCAGCCATCCCCCCCATAGCTCCGAAATACGGCATGGCGCAGCCGCCCCTGCGGGGTGCGCGCCCGATACTGCACCGTCGCCCAAATCCCCGGGGGCAGTTCGCGCCGCTCCCCCTCCGGCGGTGGCACGACGCCGGGGGGGACCGCCGGAACCCTCACGCGGGCTAGCACCGGCCGCTGTCCGACGGCTCCAACGTCCGCGAGCCACTGCCCCCCCTGAGTCGCCAGCGCTCGCACCTCCACCCTTAACTCCGCGGTGTGCACCACTTTTCGCCACTCGGAGGTTCTTCGGCCCGGCCAGTACCGGCTCCCCCGCCGCTTCGCGACCACCCCCTCCAGCCCAAGACACCCGGTCGCACGAAACAGCTCCTCTCCTCGACCCACCGTCCCCTGGCACAGCATCACCGACCCAGCGGGATGCACCGCCGCCTCCAGGTGCTCCCGCCGCACGGTCCAGGGCTCCGACACAAGCCACCCGCTCCGGTCGTAGAGGCAGTCGAACAGCACCAGCACCAATTGGCCCCGCCCCGCCGTGAGCGCATGAAAGTCCACGCGGCCCTCATGCCACGCCACGACCTCTCCGTCCAGCACCGCGGGGCCGGCCACCGCCTCGGCCGCCGCACCCAGCGCGGGGAATCGATCCAGGAGGCTGGTGCCTTGGCGGGACCGAATGCGGATCCGATCCGTCACACTGAGCTGCGCGCGGAAGCCGTCCCACTTCGGCTCAAACCACCAGTCGGGGTCACTAAAGGCCGCCGGGGCGGGCGCGGCCAACATCGGGGGGACAAAGGCGCGGGGGTCCATTCAGGGTGCGGCGGTGCGCCGGGACCCGGCGCCGACCGCGTCGAGGGAGCGCGACAGCTGCGCCACCAGGCTGTCCAGGCCGGGTGGCGGCGGCGGAGCCAGGCCCGCCCCGGCTTCCGCCCGCGCCAAGAGATCCGCCATCAGGCGCGCGCGCGCCTCATCGGGATACTGCGCCGGCTCAAACGGCTCGGACAAGTGGTCCACCAGCGCAAGCGCCATGTCTTTCTCCCGCTCCGAGGCGGGGGCCGCGGGCTCTTGGCCGAAGTGGGCGCCCTCCTGGCGGACAGCCTCCGGCCAGTGCATGCTGTGCAGCATCAGCGCGCCGGTGCCGTACGGGCGCACCACCGCCAGCCGGGGCCGCTCGCGGGCTGCCATGCGCGCCACGGCCACCCGACGCCGCGTGGCCATGGCATGGGCCAGCAACTGGTACGCCTTCTGGCCCCCGGCCCCTGCCTGGAGCCAGTACGCCTGGTCAAAGTAGACGGGGTCCAAGTCGGCCAGCGGGTGAAAGGTGAGCACCGCAATCGTGCGGTCTCGGGGCGACGGCTCTCCGCCGCCGCCATCCAGGGGCACCATCCGCCCGTCCGGCAGGACAGCCGCTCGCACGAGTTCGCTGGCCTCCAGCACGCGGTCGCATGCGGGACAGTGCTTTTGATACCGGACCCGCTCGCCACAGCTCCGGTGAATCCAGTGAGTTTCCACGCGCTCGCCGCCCACCGCGCGGTACAGGGAGACCGGGATCGAGACCAGTCCGAATCCCAGCACTGCTTTGAACAGGCTCCTCACGGCCCCACCCTCTTTCCGCTCTGGGAGATAGGGTGGCGCGCGCCGAAGGATTCACGCTGGGAAGTTTTTGCGCAAGTCAGGGCGCATCGGGCGATGACGGGTACGTGTAGCTGGACCCATGAGGCTCTCTGCCGCCCAGCCAGTTTTGCACCTGCTCCACAATGTGCGGACCCGCCTCCAACAGGCGGTCCCACACATCGCCCCCCTCCACGGACAGCATGCGCACGGCATCGCCACGCTGCACCAGAAATCCCATGGGGCGTACGGAGACCCCGGCGCCGCTGCCCCCGCCAAAGGGACGCGACAGGGGCGCCGAGGTTGGCCCCGTCCGATCGGGGCGCCAAAATTCCCCACCGCCGGCCGCAAACCCGAACGACACCCGGGAAATGGGGATGATGGTGGTGCCGTCTTCGGTCGACACGGGGCTCCCCACCACCGTGTTGACGTCGATCATGCCTTTGATGGACTCCATGGCCGTCTTCATCAGGCCCTCAATGGGGTGATCTGTGGGGTGGTCTGTAGAGTGCCCCGTCCTTGCGGTGCAGTCGCCGGGATGCCCTTCGGATTCACGCATGCCCATGTCTGTTCGCCTCCTGCGTCGGCGACCGCCGGAGCACCCACAGGCCCACCAGGATCGCCCGGATAATGTCACCCAGTCGAAACCGAAACATACCCCCAATCCGGCCCTGCCAGGCAAGCGCGTCCGGGCGAGGATCGGCCTCCCAGGCGACGCGGAGATACTGCACCTCGAGCGGAGCCAGGTGGATGCCGTACCATAGCCCCAAGAGGGCCTCGGTGGCTCCCACGGCCACCGCGCCGCTGGCCGCGCCGCCAAGCGCCATGCGCCCGCGGGTCCAAAGCCGCCCCGCCGGGGTCCGGCGCACTAAGACCGCGCCGGCGGCGTTCAGAGCCGCCAAGTCCCGCTGACGGGTCGCCCGACCCCCACGTCTCGGCCCACGACCGCTCGGAGGCGTGGGAATATGGAGGGACGCCGCCAGCCGATGCCGGCCGTGAGCGCCGGCCACCGACACCGTGGCGCGCCATGCCGCATTCGTGCCGGCCCATTGAAAGCGAACCGCGACGACGCGGCCCCAAGCCCAGAGGAACCACGCCATCAGCGTGGCCGCCGCCGCCCCGCCTGTCCACAGCATGACTCCAGTCTGCCCGGGGTCCGGATGCCCCATGCGCCCTCACCGGGTGGATGCGCGCCAGTCTTCCGCCAGCATCGCGTAGATGGCCCAATCGATAAACCGGTCCCCGTGGCGGTAAGCGTGCCGCGCCACGCCCTCCCAGCGAAAGCCCACCCGCTCGGCCACGGCCCGGCTGGCCCGGTTCTCCGGCTGCGCGGCAATGACAATGCGCTCGAATCCGCGAGGCCCCAGCAACTCGTCCACCACCGCCCGCACAGCGCGGGTCATGATTCCCCGGCCCTGGGCCGATGCCGCAAGCCAATACCCCAGCGCCGTGGAGCGCTGACGCCACACCGTCCTGTTCATGCTAATGCCGCCGACGAGCGCCCCCCGCTCCCAAATGCCCAATGCCAGACTGCCCTCGTCGGCGTGCTGCCGTTGGGCTTGGCGAATGAACGCCAAGGCATCCTCCCGGCCGTAGGTTGGGCTCGGCCACGACAAAAAGCGCGCCAGATGCTCCCGATTGGCGACGATGACCTCCGTCATGCTGTCTGCCATCTGAGTCTCCCAAGGCGACAGCTCGATACCGCCGTCGCCGTCCAGTGCGTAGCTAAATCGCACAGGCACCCTCCTAGCCGATTAGCCCGGCTCCGCGGCCACCGCACTGGGATCGGGGGCCGGGGGCAGAGCCGACAAATCTTTTAGGCCAAACACTTCGAGAAACCGGTCGGTGGTGGCGTACAAGATGGGGCGCCCGGGAACCTCCTTGCGGCCCACTTCCGCCACGAGGCCGCGCGTCACCAGCGTATCCACCGCGTGATCCGAGCTGACTCCGCGCAGCGCCTCGATTTCCAGGCGCGTCACGGGCTGGCGATACGCCACCACCGACAGCACTTCCCACGCCGCCGGGGACAGCCGCTCCGGCGCCCTCCGGCCGGTGGCCCGCCGCATCCACGCGGACGCGGGTCCGGACAGCACCAACTGCCATCCGTGAGCAACGGCCCGCACCTGAAGCGGCGTCGCCGTGAGCCGCTCGGCCGCCCGTGCCGCGATCGCGGGCAGTTCGGCGCGGTCCACCTCCAACAGCTCCGCCAGCTGGTCCGCCGGCATCGGGTCCCCACTCGTGAACAGGACGGCCACCAAGCGCTCCACCTGCTCCTGCTGGTCCGGCATCCTGCTGTCCTCCACGTCTGCCTTCCTGCCTCCCACTAATCCGTGCGCCCATGGCGTGCGGGGCAGGGCACCCGGCGAAGCGTCAGCGGGCCAAAACTTTCTCGCTGGCTCGGAGCCAGCCGCCCCCGTGACCACAGTGCCATGACCACCAGGAATTGCTCAACCTGCACCGCGACAGGCAGATCGGCCACTAATGTCTGGAAGTCGTCTCGAGGCGCCCGCCGCAGGCGGCGCAGCAGCAGCAGCGCTCGACGCCACAGCGGGGGATCGGGCCGGACCACGGCGGGGGTCGGCCGCGCCCGGCGCCCAGCGCGCTCGGGAGGCCACATCAGGGGAAGGCGCCATGCATGGGCGTCCCGAATGGCGGGCCAACCCGGCGCCGGCCAGCGAACCGGCCCGGCCAGGACAGGATCCTGGAGGGCCGGGAGGTTGCGCAGAGCCGCCACAGCCTCCTGGACCCAGGGCCGCTCATCGACAGCCTCTTCGTCCATTTCGTCCATTTCGTCCCTCGGGTCCTCGTCGCGCTCGGCCAGCAGCTCCCGCATCTTCCGGCTCAGAATCCACGCCGCCACCGGCATCTCCTCGGCCATGCGGTCCACTCCGTCCAACGTGCGCCAGTGCTGGCGCAGCTGCCAGACCAGCTGCGTGGTCGAGAGGCCCAGCGCCGCGAGGGTGCGGCGCTTCAGCCGGGATGCCAGCTCGGAAAGGTTGCCCTGATACGGGCCGAGTGAGATGGGTCCACCCGCACCGCCCCGGACTCCGTCATCGTGCACCACGACTGCGCCCCCGCTTCCTGGCTCCCGCCCGCTTCGGCCCCCCGGTGCCACGCTATCCCTGGGCGCCCTCCGTAGGAGGGTAGCGCCCGGCCGTCCGGGGGTCAACCGGTCCCCGCAACCCCCTCGCGCGGTCCAGCACAGCGGCCAAGGCCGCCCGCGTCGCAGGCACACCATTGGCCAAGTCGTCCTGGCCCTGCATCTTTCCCGGGTCACCGAGGCCCACAATCACCACGTCTGACGCTGCGCCGCGGAGCACGTCCACCGTATCGCCCAACAGTGCCCCCGAGGTGCGGAGCCCCTCTTTGTCCACAGCTCCCTCCCACTCGCGGGCCGCCTGGTCCACCGAGGCATCGGGCACCACGCCGTCGACCCCACGGGTGTTGGAGGCCACCGCCACCACCCCCAGGATGCGGACGCGGTCGTCGCGCAGCAGCTCGCCCAGCACGGCTTCGCCTGGCCCGGCACCGCCGTCGCCCTGGTCATCCACCATCACCACGACAGGGCCCCCGGCCTCGGCCTGCGCCGCCTCCACGATCTGCTGCGCATCGACCCGTGTGGGGTTGCCCTGCGATAGGGCCACCGGCACCAAGCCGAGCGACCGGCTGGCCGCTTGGACCGCGCGCCACGCGGTGCGGTCCCCATCCGTGACCACAATCATGTCAATGGGCGCCCCAGGCGCTCTCTCGGTGGATGCGTCACGCGTCACCGTCATGCTCCTCCCCTCCACCGTGCCACCTTCCGCGGCCACCCGCGGCTACGCGCGCGGATTGAACACCAGGGCCGCCCCCAGCGAAAACAGCACCGCCGCCTTGATGCCGCCCGCGGCGGCTGTCAGCCCCCCCGTCAGGAGGCCGAGCACCCCCTCGGTCTTCGTCGCGCGGCTAATGCCTTCCACCATGGTGTAGCCGAAGCCGGGCAGGGGCACGGTGGCGCCGGCTCCCGCCCACTTGACCAGCGGCGCATACCAGCCCAGTCCGCCCGCCACGGCCCCCAGCACGACGAACAGCACCATGACATGGGCGGCCGTCATGTGCCCCACGTCCACCACCAGCTGGGCCAGCACGCACATCGCCCCGCCCACCACGAATGCCACCAGCAATCCCGTGATCATGACCGGCCCGCCTGGAGTTCAATCACATGGGCGACCGCCGGAATCGACTCGCCCTGCTGGTAGCTGGTGGGCGAGAACAGGGCGCCGGTGGCGGCCACCAGCACCCGGCGCCAATCGCCCGCCTCAATGCGGGGCACGATGTGGCCAGCGACAACCGCCGCCACACAGCCCGTGCCTGACCCCCCATTGTGAACATCCTGGTCGGGGCGGTACAGCGACCGCCCGCAGTCGTCGTGGACGCGGCTAAACGTGTCGTCATGAGCCAAGTCGCAGAGAATCGCGCTGCCGACCACGCCGAGATCGCCCGTGAACACCCGGTCGTACTGCCCCCAGTCGCCGTCCACTGCCCTCAGATGGCGCTGCAGCGAATCCCACGCCGCCGGGGCCATCGCCGTCCCCATGTCCATCGGATCGGTGCTGCCCGGGTCCACGACCCGCCCCACGGTAAAAGCCCGCAGCTGAACCCGGCCGGAGCCGGGGGTGACCGCCAGGGCCCCGGCGGCCGTGGCTGTCCAGCTGGCCGTCGGTGTCCGCTGGTAGCCAAACTCAATCGGAAACCGAAACTGGCGCTCGACGGCCAGATGGTGGCTCCACGCCCCGGCCACCGCCCGCGCAGAGCCCCCCTCACACCAGAGCCCCGCCAGGCCCACCGCTTCGGCGAAGCTGGCACACGCGGCAAAGACGCCCAGCGTTGGCTGCTGGTGCTGCCGCGCGGCGAAGTTGGTGGACACCAGCTGGTCGAGCAAGTCGCCGCCCACCACAACGTCCACATCGCCCAACTGCCAGCCGGCGCCATGAGCCGCGCCCTCCACCGCCTGCACGGCCATCTTGCCTTCCGCCGCCTCCCACGTCCGCTCCCCAGCCAGGTCGTCGCGCCATATGTGATCGAAAATCGGGCCCAGCGGCCCCTGGCCCTCGCGGACGCCGCCGATGGCGAAGTGCCCCACCACGGCCACGTGCTCAAAGTGCCGCGTGCTGGCGCTCACGAACCCACCACGAGCCGCACCAAACCCACCACAAATGCGGATCCCAGTCCATAGGCCAGGACCGGGCCCGCGACGGTAAAAAGTTTGGCGCCCACGCCCAGCACCAGGCCTTCACGGCGGTACTCCATCGCCGGCGCCACCATGGCGTTGGCAAAGCCACTGATGGGCAGGGATCCGCCCATACCTCCGGACCGCACCAGGCGGTCGTACAGCCCGAGCCCGGTAAATAGCGCCCCCAGTCCCACCATCACCACGGCGGTCGGCGAAGCCGCTTTGCTGGCCGGCTGCCCGTGCGCCACGAAAAAGTCCGTCACCAGTTGACCGATCACACACACGGTGCCGCCCACCCCAAAGGCGCGGACCGCATTCATCCAGACGGGCGTGGGCGGCCGGTGCTTGGCCGCCAGCGCCAGGTAGTCGACATCTTTGTGTTGGGGCACCTCAATCACTCCGCTGCGTATAGTGCGGGTTGCGTGGCGTGGAACCTTACCGCGCCTCTCGACTGTCCACGCCAAAAGCCAGTTTGACGTCCACCTTGTACTCCGCGATCTGCCCGTTTTTGACTTCGGCGGTCCAGTTCGTCACCTCGACACCGGTGATGCCGTGCACGGTCTTGCCGGCTTCGCTAACGGCTGACTGCAGTGCCTGCTGCCATCCGTCGGGCGACTCCCCCACCAGCTCAATCACTTTGGCAATCTTAGCTGCCACGTGCCTCCCCCTTCCGCCGGCGGCCATCGCGCCCCGGCGGCCATAGTCTGCCCGCCCGCTCGGGCGGTGCGTCAGGCGATCGGCGGCATCGATCCCACATTTTGTTGGCCGCCGAGTCACATGCGCCGCAAGAGCCGCGCCAGCTCCCGAGCGATGCGCGCCTGGCGGCGGGAGATTTCTGCCTGGGACAGCGCCAGCCGCCGCCCCACCGCCGCCTGGCTTTCCCCCCGCCCAAAGCGCGCGGCCAAAAGCGCGCGATCCGCCTGGGGCAGCTGGGCCAGCGCGGCTTGCAGGTCCAGTCGGTCCGCCCAAGCCGCCTCCCCATCCGAAGACGGGCTCTCGGGCCCGTCCGCCAGAACGTCCAGCGACTGCATCGGACGCAGCCGGTCCAGCATCTCCACCACCGTCACGGGGTCCCACGACAGCACCTGCGCCAGCTCCGCCACGGTGGGCGCCGGCCTGCCGTGCGCGTGGCACGCATCCAGGCAGGCTTGCAGCTGCCGGAGGCGCCGAGAGCCGCCTCGCCCCCACCCGTCAGACGGATGGTCGCGCAGCCAGTGGCGCACTTCCCCAATCATCACAGGGACGGCATACGTCGAGAAGGCCACACCGCGGTCGGGGTCAAAGCGCTTGAGGGCCTTCACCAGCCCCAGGGCCGCCACCTGCTCCACGTCGTCCGCCTCGCCAAGCCCGCGGAACCGGCGCGCCACCAGCCCTACCAACCCGTGATGGCGCACATACGCCTCATCCATCGCCGCGGAGTCCCCGGTGCGAATGCGCCGAATCAAGTCGGAGAGCGGAGCCGGGGGATCAGTCGCCATCTGCCGCCATCGCTGCGACCGGCACCCGCTTTTCCATCACCACGCGTGTGCCCCGCCCGGGATGGCTGTCGATCGCGACATGGTCCATGAACGTTTCCATGAACAACAGGCCTAGGCCCAGCCGCTCCCCGTCACCCGCCGCGGCCTGGCGGGCCAGCGCGACGTCCTCCATGCCCCGCCCCTGATCGGACACCACCAGCGACAGGCGATCCGGGAAGAGGGTCGCCTCGATCCGCACGCGCCCCGTGCGGCATCCGCCATATCCATGCACCACCGCGTTGGTGACGGCTTCGGACACCGCCACGCGAATCTCCTCCAGATCCGGCACACCGAACGGCGCCCCTGCCGCGAGCGCAGACACTGCCAGGCGCACCAGCCCGACGTTGTCGGGATGGCTCGCGACTTCCAAACTAAACGAGTTGGCTTCCTCCATCGGCGACCACTCCCTTCTCGTGGCCCTCATCCGCCCCGGCGCCTTCCCACGTCATCACTTGCCGCACACCGGCCACCGTCAGGACGGCGGCCACCGCCGGCCGCACGCCCACCAGATGCATGGAGCGCCCGGAAGCAGCCAGCCGCCGATACCGCCCCAGCAAGACCCCGAGCCCCGTGCTGTCCAAAAAGCGGACCTCGCCCACGTCCAGCCGCACATCCCGATCGGGATAGCGATCCAGCAACGCATCCAGCGCCGCGCGCACGTCGGGGGCGCTGGCCAAGTCCAAGTCCTGCTCCAAGCCCACTATCAGCAGGTGGGGTTCCACCCGATAGGATATCGCCACGCCGCCACCCCTCCTCATCCTCCATGATGTGCCATAGAATGGGCTCTTTGGCAACCGGCGCCGCCGTCCTGGGAGATTGGTCGTCAGGCCAATGCCCCCTCCGCCACCGAGCGCTACGGTCAGCCAGAGGGGGCGAGGGCGAGTGGGGCTCTTGGCACGGCATCCTGGGTTCCGATGGCTGTGGGCGGGTCAAATGCTTTCCCAGCTGGGCAACGCCGTGTTTTTGATCATGGGCCTATGGGAAATTCAGCTGCGCTCGCCCCTCCTGCTGGCGGTGGCCGGGCTCGTGATGGTGGTTCCGTCCCTCCTGGCCGCGGTGGGCGGTGTGTTGGTGGACCGAACCGATCCCCGGCGCCTGATGCTGGCGACCGACGTGCTGCGGGGCACTGCCGTCCTGGTTGGCCTCTTGGCGCTGGCGCTGCCGGGCAGCCTCATCCCGGTCATCATTGCCCTGCTCGGCATCAACAGCCTCGGCACCGCGCTGTTTGGCCCTGCGGAAAACGTCTTGCTGCCCTGGCTCGTGCCTCCAGACGATCTGGCCACCGGCAACGGCCTGTATTCCCTGACGGCCCAGCTCTCCAGTGCCATCGGCTCCGCGCTAGGCGGGGCGGCTATTGCGGCGCTTGGCGTTGCGGTGGTGTTTGGTGCGGATATGGCGTCGTTCTGGCTGTCGGCGCTGGCCATCTGGCTCATGATGCGGGTGGTGTCCCCCCGCCCGCGTGTCGTGGGCAGCCCAGCGCATGGCACCGCACCGGGTCGGATGCGGCAGGACCTGGCATCCGGATGGACCAGCGCCCGGGCCATCCCTGGGCTGGTTCAGCTGCTGCCCCTTGTAGTGGTCGCGAACTTTGCTTTTGTGGCCGCCTTCACCATGTTCCCGTTTTGGGTGCGCCACATGCTGCATGCCAGCGTCCTGTCGTACGGGCTCATCGATGCCAGCTGGGCCGCCGGACTCGTCATCGGCAGCCTCATCGTGGGGCGCTTTCGAACGCTACCGCTGCGGGTGGCGACGGCCTACATGTTTGGCGCCCAGGGCCTCTTGTTAGGAGTGTTTGCCCTCTTGCACTCGCCCGCGCTCGCGGCCGCCACGCTGCTGGTCGGTGGGGTGGCCAATGGCTCCGGCAACGCCCTCACCTTTGCTATGATGCAGCGCCTGATTCCGGAGCAGGTGCGTGGGCGCGTGTTTGGCCTCCTGATGACTTTGTTTGGGCTGGCCAATCCACTGGGGGCCCTCGCGGCCGGCGTTTTTCTCCCCATCTTGCCGCTCTGGTGGGCGTGGGCGCTCGGATCACTGGCTAGCCTGGCCGTGGCCGCCGGCCTGAACCGCTGGATTCCGCTAGACCTGGACGCCCAGGCCCCTCGGGACACGGCGCCTGCCACCCTCTAGCCCCATGCCCCGGGCAGGGCTAGGGCCTAATTATCCATCCCACTGCAGTCGAGCCTTGGGCCAGCCCACGCGCTGGCGGCCACGAGCTCCGTAATGTTTCGGCATCGGCCCGCGTTATAGCAGCAGGGAATGGAGGCGGGTCAGCCGATGCAGCACAAACCGCCGGGGGCCGCCGGCTCCGGCATCGAGGCACCGGGCGCGGTCGACTCCCGCCATTCCGCGCTGGCCCAGCAGTGCAGTGCGTGGTTCGAGCACCATGCAGACCCTCTGCACCGCTATGTGCGGCACCTCACCGGCGATGACGCCGCCGCCGACGATGTTGTCCAGGAAACGTTCGTGCGCCTGTACCTGCATTTGGCCTCCGGGCGCCCCGAACCCACCATCGGCTGGCTGTACACCGTAGCGCGCCGCCTCGTCGCCGACTGGCGCCGGCGCGGCCGTTGGGTCCTGGCCGACACCCTAGCCAAGCCGCCCAGCGCGTCCGATCCAGCGGACATCGTCTCCCGGCGAGACTACAGCGCGTGGCTCTTGGACCAGCTTCCCTCCCACGAACGGGTGGTGGTGCAGCTGTTCTACTATGAGGAGCTCTCCACGGAGGCCATCGCCCACGCGCTCGGGACGACGGCCAACGCCGTGCGGGTGCGCCTGACGCGTGCGCGCCACCGATTAGAGGGCCGGCTCCAAGACGAGACCGGCGCCGCACCGAAGGGAGGACACCCGAATGCCCACGGATAACGGCGGCTCACACGACGCCGATAGGCGCGTGAACGAGGCGCTTAAAGAGGCCTTTGACGACGAGCGCGAGCGCGCCTGGTGGGCGGGCCGCCTCCGCGGCGCGGGAGAGGCCGGAGCCGACCGGTCGCGGTGGCAGCAAGTGAGCCTGCCGCGCGCTTCGGCGGCGGCCCGCAAACGCCGCGGCGGGCGGTTCCTTGGGGTCGGCGCCGCAGCCGCGCTGATGGTGGTGGCTGCGGCGGCCGTTCTCCACGCGCGCCAGCCCACCCCTGGACCGGCCGCGCGCGTGCAGTACCATGCGACCCTCGCCGGTCTCTCCGCCCTGGTGTCTCACCAGGTGTGGAAGCAGTATCCTGGCGCACAGCTCCTCAAGGTCGTAATCGCCCAAGCCGCGCCCGGTCCCATGCGCGGCGTGCCCCAAGTCGCCACGTGGTTCGAAGGCGAATACCGGCTGGGCCCCTTGGTGTGGTGGGAGCAGGTGCGGATACACTTTCTCCCGCCCAGCCCTCCGCGACTGCTGGGCCCGCTCCACCCCTACGCCTACCCCGGCCGCGTCGTTCCGCCCCATCCGATCGGCGCCGCGTTCTTCGCTGGCAAGGCCACTTCCAGCATCGCCATCCCGCCCACCGACCTAGCGCGACTCGTGGCCCTCTTGAACCAGGCCCACCCGCTGCCTGCCGGCATTGGCGAGTGCCAAGGGGCGCATAGCAGCGGCATCGGCCCCCTAACCCTTCTTTTTAGCTATCGCAACCAGCCCCAGACCGGCGTGTACATCGCCGGCAGCTGCGCCTGGTTCAAGCCGTATGCATTCGCGGCCAGCGGCATCACCATCTCTTCTCGCCACTCGCGCTTTGTGCGGTTTCTGTACTCCGCCAACTGGTACCGCATGCCCGCTGGCATTGCCGCGATCATTCGACAGGCGGAACAGCAGCCCTAGACAGGCCTTAGACAGGCCTTAGGCGGGCTCCGCCCGCGTCACCACCATGATGTCGCTGCCGTCCGCGATGGCCTGCTGTGCGCCGGCCGTGATCCGGTACCCTGCCACCGCCGCCCGTGCACGCCCATACACCCGGCCCAGAATCCTCGCGCGCCGGCTCGCGCGGTGCACATCATGGACGTCTACGGTGGCCGACACTTCCACCGCGACGTACACTTCCCCCTGCGCGTCCCGACCCCATACCACCGTGTCCACGTGGAGGAGGTCCTGGCGCTCGTCTGAAGACACCTCGCCGCGGTCCACCGCCTCGTCCACTTCCGCAATCCAATCGTTCACATCGATGACGCGCGCCCTCTTCAAGCCCATTCGCAACAGCGCGGCCGCACCCTTTTCGCGAAACCAATATTCCAGCAACTCTCCGCGCAGGCTCCCCACGCGGGTTTCAGTTCGCACCTGCGCCGCCGCTAGTTCCGCCATCTGCGCGTCAGTCCGTGCCTGCGCCGCGGCCAACTCCTCCATCCGCGCATCCAGCCGCGCGTCGCTCGCCGCGTGCGCCGCGGCCAACTCCTCCATCCGCGCATCCAGCCG
>JAKADP010000004.1 GCA_021820465.1 Bacillota bacterium | reverse complement strand
CAAGCTGATTTCGTTGCCCTCGCGGTCGACGCCGATCGGGTCGTAGAGGCTCACTTCCCCCCGCGACTTGCGCTGATTTCGGAGCTGCATCAGAATCTCGTTCTCAATGCAGCGCGCCGCGTAGGTGGCCAGCCGCACGCCCTTGTCGGGATTGAAGGAGTCAATCGCCTTAATGAGGCCCACCGTGCCGGTTGAGATCAGGTCGTCCGGATCTTCACCGGTGTTGCTGAATTTTTTCACCACATGCGCGACCAGCCGCAGATTGTGCTCGATGAGCAGTGCCCGGGCCTCGAGGCTTCCGGACTGCATGCGCCGAAGCTGCCGCGCCTCCTCCGGAGGGGGCAGCGGGTGAGGAAACGCGTTGCCGCCAATGTAGCCCACCAATAGCCAGAGACCCGGCACGGCACCCGCCACCGCCACGATCACCAGCGACAGCAGCATCTGAACCCCTCCCCTCTTGGCCCCCCCAACCCGGGACTAACAGGGTATGCGGGCCGGGCGGGGCCGTGTGCCAGTCCCAGCGCTCGGCGGTCAGTTGCCGTCCCATCGCGGCCACCACAGCGTCACGGTGGTGCCCTGAGCGGGACCTGACGCGAGGGTGACGGCGCCGCCGTCGTACTCCACCAGCGCGCGCGCCATCGCCAGGCCCAGTCCGCTGCCGGGCTCATGCCGGCCCGCCCGGCCGCGGTAGAAGCGGTCAAAGACGCGGGGCTGCTCGTCCGGGGGGATGCCGGGCCCCGTGTCGGCCACCCGGATGCCCGCGCGCGTCTCATCCTCGACGACCGCCAGCGTTATGCCCCCCACCTGCGTATACTTGATGGCATTGTCCAAGATGGCCCAAAGCGCCCGTTCGACGGTCCAGGCCGTGGCCCGCACGTCGGCCGGCGGCGTGGCCTCGACGGCAATAGCCAGGGCCGGCGCCAGCGCCGCCGCGTCAGGGGCGGCTTGCTCCACGATCGCCCCCAGGCTCACACGCTCCCCCGTGGCTGCCCGCCCGCCGCGCATTCGCTCCACGGTCAGGACATCGCCCACCACCCGAGCCAGGCGGTCGATCACCTGCCGGCTCTGGTCCAGGCTCTCGAGCCGCATCGCGTCGCCCTCCGCCTCGCCATCGCTGGCCGCGGCCATCACATCGAGGTTGCCGCGCAATACCTGCAGCGGCGTGCGAATTTCGTGGGCCACCTCCCGCAGCATTTCGCGCTCACGCTCCGCCTGAGCCGCGATGGCCGCTAGGAGCGTGTTGAACACGTGGCTCAGCCGGCTGAACTCGTCGGGCGCATCCCCCACGGTAGGCCACTCCGGCAGTCGGGTCGCGCCGCCGCCGGACACCATGGCCTCCACCGCGTGCGTCATGCGATCGACGGGGGCCAGCATCCTCCCCGTGGCCCAGCGGGCCAGCCACCAGCCCACGCCGCCGGACACCAGCCCCAAGAGTGCCAGGACCAGCAGGAGGTCGCGCATGACATCGAGGTCGGCCGCCAGCGGCCAAGACACCACCGCGACGCGGCCCGCGCGGTGCGAAGCCACAACCACCGCCGGGCGGGGTCCCAGCAGGTGGTGGAACCCCAGCGCGGGCGGCGCAGTCGACCGGGCATTGGGGCTCCGCACCACCTGCCCGCCCACCTGCAGCCACACCGCCGGGTCCCCCGCAAATCGATACCGGGGCACGTGCGCCGGCCCGGGGCTCGGCTGGGCCGCCGCAGCGGCCGCCACCAGCGCCTGGGCGCGCGAGACCGCATAGAGATGCGCCGCCGTGACGACCCAGGACAGCACGCCAAAGCCCAAAACCAGTCCCACAATCGCCCACGCGGCCTGGCGGGTGAGCCGGTGCCGCAGCGTCATCTAGGGCGCTCCCTGAGGCTTGAACGCGTACCCGACGCCCCTCACGGTGAGGATCTGCGGGTCGCCCGGGCCGCTCGGGAGCTTCTGCCGCAGGTAGCCCACGTATACATCCACGACATTCGACCCGCCGCCAAAGCCCCAGCCCCAAACCCGGTCTAAAATCATGTCGCGCGTCAGGGTGAGTCCGGGGTTGTGGACCAAGTACAGCAGCAGGTCAAACTCGCGCGGCGTGAGCGCCTTCACCTCGCCGTCTACCACCACCTCCCGCCGGAGCGGAAAGATGTTCCAGCGACCCATGACGATGGGCTGGTCGGGGTGTGACAGGTACCCGGGCCGCCGCGAGAGGGCGCGCGCCCGGGCCACCAGCTCATCGGCGGCAAAAGGCTTCACCAGATAGTCATCGGCGCCCGCATCCAACCCGCGCACGCGGTCCTCCACCGCATCACGAGCGGTGAGCATGAGGACGCGCACGTCGGTCACGGCCCGGATGGCTCGGCAGACGTCCACCCCGTCGATGTCCGGAAGGCCCAGGTCCAAAATGACCAGGTCGTAGCCGCCCCCGAGCGCCTCCGCGATTCCGCCGCGGCCCGAAGGCTCCACCTTCACTTGGAATCCTGCGCGGCGACACGCATAATCCACCACCCGGGCCACCCCAGCGTCATCCTCCACCACCAGCACGCGCATGTCGAGCCGCCTTCCTGGGCGCGTGGCGACCGCCGCCCCGATCCCGTGATCCTGCCGGTCCCTCCTGAGCCGCACGGGCCGTTTTCCTAAGACTTCCCTAATCGCGTCCCCAGCGCAAGACCCCTGGCCGAAGCCCCGGGGCATCGCCGCCGCACGCCCGGCACGCGCGCATGCCGCCGATCTCCTGGCGGGGCCAGCCATCCCCTCCCATCCGGCCGTGCGCCGCGGTGCGGGCCTAGCGCGGCCGGTCGGGATGCTGGGCAGGGCTCGTCCTCGGGCCCCACGTTCGCCACGGGGCAGGCCCCAAGCCACCGCACCCGACTGGCCGTGCCGAGCGGTGCCTCGCCGCGTGCTGGGCGTCGGGCGGTGCGCCGCTGTCATGGCCCGCCTGACCGGTAGCCTCAGTGGTAGTATGGGGTACCAGCACGGCGTGGGCATCGCACGGCTCGGTGCGGCCCGTTCGCGGGTGGCGGGCGCGGCCGGGCAGCCGGCTCCCCGCAAGCAGGCGAAGGCGAGGTGGACAGTATGCGCCGTGCCCGACGGCCTGGGCGCCCCCGGCATCTCCCCGGATTTCAGCGGGCCAGCCGCGTGATGACGCTGTTGGGTCGGCTGGCGCCCGTACCCGGCACCCCGCCCATCACCACGTTCGCAGGCCTGGACGCCCCGGTCCACGTCGCCTTTGACCCGCGCGCCACGCCGCGAGTGGAAGCCCAGTCGGCCCGCGACGCGTTGTTTGCCCAAGGATTCCTGCACGCCCGCGAGCGTGCCTTTCAGATGGACATGGCCCGCCGCTGGAGCGCTGGACGGCTCGCGGAACTGCTGGGGCCGTCTGGCCTCCCTTTTGATCGGTTCACGCGCCCACTGGGCCTCGCCGCCTCCGCGCACGAGGCGCCCGATACCTGGCCCGACGCGATCCGCCGCCAGGCTGAGGCTTATGTGGCCGGGATCAATGCGGCGTTCTCCACGCTCCCCATTCCCAGCGAGCATCGATTTTTGAAGGTGGCGCTCGAGCCCTGGACCCTGGCGGACACCGCCTTGGTTGCTGGTCAGCTGGCCTGGCTCTTAAACGACGTGTGGCAGGCCCGATGGGCACAGCACCGCCTAGCCGACCGGCCTGACGTGTGGGCCTGGATCCATCCCCCCGATTGGCCACCCGTGTCGGCGGTCATTGTGCCCGGCACGGGCTCTGCCGCGCCGCACGCCGGCACGGCCGGCGCGGGGTCCAACAACTGGGTGGTGAGCGGTGCCCACACGGCGTCGGGCCACCCCTTGCTGGCCAACGACCCACATCTGCCCACGGTGTTTCCGTCGACCTGGTACGCCGTATACCTGGAGTCGCCCGATCTGAGCGTGTTTGGCGCCAGCATCCCGGGCATCCCGGGCGTCATCGTCGGCCAGAACCGCGACATCGCCTGGGGCGTGACCAACGTCAACCCCGATGTCCAAGACCTGTATCGGGTGGTGCTGGCAGCCGACGGCCGGCATTACCAGGTGGACGAGGAGTCCTACGAGCTGGACACCCATGTGGAATCGGTGGGCGTCCGCGCCGGACAGCCGGTGGCGGTCCCCTGCCGCCGCACCTGCTGGGGACCGGTGGTGGCGGAGGACGGCCCGAGCGCCGTTGTGTCACTGGCGTGGCCCGGGCTCGCCCCGTCCCCGGTGGTGCCTGCCGTGCTGGGGCTGAATCGGGCCCAGGACTGGGAGGCGTTCACGGCCGCCCTGGCGGAGTGGACGGTGCCCGCTCAAAATTTCGTCTACGCGGACCGCCAGGGGCACATTGGCTACCTCATGGCGGGCGCGCTGCCCCGGCGGCCAGAGCGGGCGCCAGGGCCGCTCGTGGATGGAAACACTCGTCGGGGGGCTTGGGACGGCTTTTGGCCTGCCGCGAGCCATCCACACCTGTGGGACCCGCCGGGGGGCGTGGTGGTGACCGCCAACAATCCCGTGGTGGGGGACAAGTTCGCCGTGCCCGTTCCCGGCCGATTCACCCTCGGCGACCGGGCTCGGCGCATCCGCGAGCTGCTGGACGAGACCCACCAGCATACCGTGGAGACGTTCGCCGCCATCCAGCTGGACGTGTATGCCGAGCAGCTGGTCTCGCTGGCCCGGCGGCTCGCCCAGCACCCCGCGCTGCCTCCGGCCCTGGTGCCTCTCCTGGATCAGTTTGACGGCCGCCTGACGGCCGACGCCGCCGCACCGACGCTGCTGCACTTATTCTGCTGGTCCGCAGTGCCCGGGTGGGTTCGGGAGGCGCTGGACCAGCCGTTCTTTCCGGGCCAGGCGCCGGGGGCGCCTGGCGCCCATCCGCATCCCGAGCGGCTGTGGGAGCTTTTAGGCGACCGCCTGGTGGCCCTGGTGCTGTTCCACTGGGACACGCTGGATGTCGCCGGCGGCATCGCACAGGCGGTGGCCACAGGCACCCAGGCGCTGGGGCCGGACCCCCTGGCATGGACCTGGGGCGACGCCCGCATTGTCCGCGCGCTTCATCCGCTTGCCACGGCCGCCCGGCTCGCGCCCGTGTTTGGGCGGCCGCGAATCCGCCTCGGCGGCAGCAGTCTGACGGTCCTGCAGGCGCCCGAGATTCCCGACCCCGTCCCGTGGCCTCGGCCGGTGCGCATTACCCCCAGCTGGCGCATGGTCCTGGACCCGCAGAACCCGTCTGCCGCGCAGAGCGCGATAGCCACGGGCCAAAGCGGCCATCCGCTGTCCCCCCACTACGATGACGCGGTGGACCCATTTGCGGCGGGCGCGCTGTTTCGCCTCGGCCCCAGCATGCCTGTGTCTGGCGGCTTCACGCTCAGGCCCCCGGACGGCGCCTGACGTCCGGCGCATCCCAGAACCAGACGTCTTGGGGCCCTCCCTCGGCTGCCAGAGACGCCCGTCCGGCCGCGGCCGGGCAGTGCCGCGCCAGCGGGCAGCGGCCGCACTGCGGCTGGCGCGCCCGGCAGCACAGCGCGCCAAAGTCCATGATCCCCTGATTGAACTGCCACACCTGCCGCGGGGGGACGACGGCTTCCGCCACTGCCCACAGCTGGTGCAAGCGATCGGCGGTGCCGTCCGCCGGCAGCCGGAAGAAGCGCCCCAGCACCCGGATGACATTCGTGTCCAGCACGCCGGCGCGCCGGCCATAGGCGAAGCTCATCACGGCGCCGGCGGTGTAGCGGCCCACGCCCGGCAGGTCCATGAGCTCGGCCAGCGTTGTCGGCATGCGGCCCCGATGGGTCGCCGTCACCTGCTGAGCGATTTGCCAGAGCCAGGTGCCGCGGATCTTATACCCCAGAGGATCCGTGATGGCTTTGACGGCGTCCAGCTCGGCGCTGGCCAAGGCGCTCACGGTGGGAAACTGAGCCATAAATGCTTCATACACCGGCGCGACGGTGGCCACCGTCGTTTGGTGCAGCAAAATCTCCGACACCAAGATCGCATAGGGGTCGCGGGTGCGGCGCCACGGAAGGTCCCGCCCCTCCGTCCGATAAAAGTTCAGCATCGCACGCCGAAACCGGCGCAGGGACGTCGGGGCGATCTGCGCCCGGTACTTGATGTGCCGCACGCCTCAGCCCACCGGAAACTGCCGGCGCTCCACCTGCCAGCGAAGCCCACCCCCGTGGGCCACCCACCGGTTGTAGAGTCGAGCCGCCGTCCGAGTCCACAGTCCCATCAGCACGGCGGCCACCAGCCCCAGGGCCGCCATCGCAAAGCCGACGAACACGGCCACGCCCAGCCCAAAGTACCCGGCCGGCACGTGCCGCGCCAGCACGGTCAGCCCCACCATCAACAGCGCAATGGACACGCCGCTGGCGGTCACCACCCAAGCGAACACCAGCGTCGACACCACCGTCCGCGCACGCGCGGGCTCCACAGCCCCAATGCGCGCCCACGGCCCGGGCCCCGCGGAGGCCGGGCCAAGCCACTCGGCCGCCAGCGTCGTGCTCACCCCGCCCACCACGCGCGTGTACAGTCCGGCCGATCCCGCCATGAGAATCAGCTGAAGGAGCGGTCCTCCCACGCCCACCGCCCAGATCCAGCCGCTGCCCAAAAACGTGAGCAGCCCAACGGCGTACAGGGCCAAGCCAAACAGCCAGGCGCCGGGAGTGGCCCACGCCCCCACGGCCAGCGCGCGGTACGTCCGCACCGACTCCAGCTGAGGGCCGGAAATCCACAATTCCACCGCCTGCCGCCCGCGCCATCGCCGGGTCACGTTATACCAGTGCGCCATCAGCCAGCGCACCACCAAAAACGCCACAGCCGCCAGCGCCCACCGCGCCACCAGCGCGCCCGACAGCGGCACGCGATTGAGCAGCCAGACGGCGACGATCAGGGGCGGCAGGACGAACACTCCCGACACCCGGCACCAATCGCCGGGATGAACGGCCACGACGACCACTCGCTCCCACACGGCCGCCACCCTTTCTCGACCCTAAAAGCCAAACGGCCGAAAAAATTGCGCATAGAAGGCCGGCGACACCGACAGCGCTACCACCAGCACGGCAATCCCCAGCGCATAGACCCCCACCAGCCACCAAAAGCGCCGCGCCACCCGGCCACTGGCCTCGCGCAGCACAAACGCCCCGACGGCAAACGCCACACTCACGCCCATAACCATGTACAGCACGGCGTCACGACTTTTCCAGGGCCTGCACCCGCGCGACGTTCTTCAGGTGTTGCGCATAGGTGGTCGCAAAGAGCGACCGGCCGTCTGGCATCGCCACGAAGTACAAGTAGGGTACGTGTGCCGGATGGAGTACGGCGGCGAGGGCCACCAGCCCCGGATCACTAATGGGACCTGGCGGCAGGCCGGCCACCGCGTACGTGTTGTAGGGCGACGCCACGGCCAGGTCCGCAATCGTGAGGCCCCCGCTGACCGCATGGCCCAGGGCATACCGCACGGTGGCATCGGATTGCAACCGCATGCCTCGGGCCAAGCGATTGTCAAATACAGCCGCGATCTTGGGGGCGTCGGGGGCGTACCCGTACTCGGCTTGGACAATGGAGGCCAGCGTGACCCACCGCCAGAGCGTCAGGTGATCGGCCGCCAGCAAGTGCCGATCCTTTGCGGTGCGCGCCCGGAAGTCCGCCCACATGGCCAGAACCACCTGCCGCGCAGAGGTTCCCGCCGGAAACGAATAGGTGTCGGGAAAGAGAAACCCCTCTGCCGGGTCGCGCACCCCCTTGGGGGGCACGGGCAGGCCCGGCAGCCCCTGCCGGATGGCCCGGTTCAGGGCCGCCCGGCTCGCCACGTGGGCTGCCACCAGCCGCGCGACGGTCTCACGCACGGTGAGCCCCCCGGGGATCGTGACGCGGTGCACCAAAAAGTCTCCCTGGCTCAGCACGGCCATCACCTGTGCCAGGGACATGGACGGGGACAGCACATACACACCGGCCCGGAGGTGAGAATCGAGCTGGTCGACGCGACTCCAGGCGCTGAACAGCCACCCGCTCTGGATGAGCCCCTGGCGGGCCAGTAACGTCCCCACTTCCGTCGCCGTATCGCCAGTCGCCACCGTAAACAGCTGGGTCTGGTGGTCCGCCGGCCGCGGCGCACTCACTAGGCCATGCAGCCACCAGGCGGCCCCCAACAGCATCACCAACATGCAAGCGGCCACTGCGCGGCCCCACACGGGCCGCGGGCGCCCTCGGCCAAACCGCCACGGATCGGGGCGACCGGGCGCCGCGAGCTGGCTGCTTATCGCTCGCCCTCGTCGTCGCCCTCTTCCAGCATAGCTTCATAGGCGTCCACGACCGACTGCCACTCCTGCTCGTCGTCGATCTCCACCAGCTGATCCTCGCCGTCGGCGTCCTTCTCCATCCGCAGGATGACAGCTTCCATCTCGTCGTCCTCATCTGACCCCTCGGAGGATTCACTGCGGCCGGTGGCCTCCTCAAACGGCAGCAGAATGGCATATTCCCGCTCGTTCAACGTCAGCACATCCACCAGCACAAACTCGTGGTCCTGGCCCTCTTCGTCGGTCAGCGTAAGAATCTCTTCCGTCTCTTCGTCGTTGATGGGGTTCAGGGGGATTGGGGGGTTCTTGTCGCTCATCTTGTCACTCCGTTCGTGATGCGTTGGATCGACTGCGCTCCTGCGCCAGAAACGCCTCGAGAAACACGGCGGCGGCGGCTCCGTCGATGTGATGGCGCCGGCGCGCGCGGCGCATGCCCTGGTCCACGAGGCGGGCCTCCGCCTGCCGCGACGACAGCCGTTCGTCAAAGAGAGTCACGGGACACGCCACCCGCTGCCGCAGCGCTGCGGCCATCCGCTCCGCGCGGTCGGCCATCGGCCCCCGCGACCCATTGAGGTTGAGCGGCCAGCCGATGATCACCTGAGCTGGGCCATACTGGCGCACGGCGTCGGCCACTGCATCCAGCACCTCGCCGCGGCCGTCACCCGACAGGACAATCGGCGGCTGGGGCGTGGCCAAGAGGCCCAGCTCATCGCTCACCGCCAGCCCTACGCGGCGGTCGCCCAAATCTACCGCCAGCACGCGGCCCGCCGTTCCCATGTTGCCCCGTGACGACCCCTTTCATCGCTCGGCGTCTAGCCTTGTGGCTCGCGCTCCAACTGATCCACGTATTGGCGGACCAATTCTTCCACCAGCTCATCGCGTTCCAGCCGCCGAATCAGGCTTCGCGCCTCCAGATGGCTGGTGATGAACGCGGGATCGCCAGACAGCAGGTATCCGGCCAGCTGGCTGATGGGATTGTACCCTCGGTCCTTCAACGCCTGATAGACTCGCCGCAATATGCGGTCGGCGTCGTTGGGGCCCTCCGGGCGACCGGAAAACCGACGGGTTTCATCTAACTCCCCCACTCCCTCACCTCCCTCGTGCAGCGCTACTTCGCGTTCGACGCGGGCAATCCCTGCCGACTGGGCTCGGCAATCCAGCCTTTTGCCGCCGCCAGCGCCGCCGGCACGCCATCGGGGTCCCGTCCGCCCGCCTGGGCCCGGTCGGGGCGACCCCCGCCGCCGCCGCCCACCAGCGGCGCTACCATCCCCACCAGCCTGCCCGCGGCCACGCCCTGCGACACGCCGACCTCGCCCACCGCGGCCGCCAGTACCGCCCGGTCCGCGGTGCGGCTCGCCAGCAGGGCCACATCGACGCCGTGCTGGCGCACCAGCACCTCCGCCAACTCACGCAGGGCCTCACTGGGCCGGTCTGGAAGCTCCAGCACGACGGCGCGCCAAGGACCCAGAGTCTCCGCTCGGGCAGCCAGGCGCTCGGCCTCGCGCCCCAGCTCCAGCCGGCGCCACTCGACCGACTGCCGCTCCCACTCCCTTACTCGGGCCAAAAGCTCCTGCAGGCGCTCCTCGAGTGCCTCGCGAGGCGATTTTAACATGCTCGCGGCCCGCGCTAGCTGCGCGTCGTGCTGCCGCGCCCGCTCGAGGGCCCCGAAGCCGGTCACGGCTTCGACGCGGCGCATGCCGCTGCCGATGCCCGTGTCGCTGACTACTCGCAGCTGCCCGATCTGCCCGGTGCGCCGGCAGTGGGTTCCCCCGCACAGCTCCTGCGAGGCCCCGGCGACTTCCACGACACGAACCTGCTCGCCATACTTGTCCCCAAAGAACGCGATGGCGCCCCCGGCCAGCGCCTGCTCCAAAGGCTCTTCGCGCGTGCCCACCGGACGGTCCTCGAGGATCCACTCGTTGACAAGCGTCTCCACCGCGTCCAGCTGCTGCGGGGACAGCGGCTCGGGATGGCTGAAATCGAACCGCAGGCGGTCCGGGGCCACCAGGGAGCCGGTTTGCCGGGCACCCGCGCCCAGCACCCGCCGCAGCGCCGCGTGCAGCAGGTGTGTGCCCGTGTGGTTCCGCATGGCACCGGATCGCCATGCGGGATCCACCGCCAGGCGGACCGATTGCCCCGCGGCCACCACGCCCTCGGTCACCTCGCCCCAGTGCCAGATCGCGCCATGCACCTTCTGCACGTCCGTGATGGCCATTCGCCCCTGCGGCCCCTCCAGCGTGCCGTGGTCCCCCACCTGACCCCCGCCCTCGGGATAGAACGGGGTGGCGCCAGCGTACACCGCCACCCGCTCGCCCACCTGCGCCTGCCTCACCGGCTCGTCGTCCTGGACCATCATCTCCAGCACGGCCGTGGCGTCGAGGGTGTCATAGCCTACAAATCGGCTCGGCGGCATCGGGGGCAGGCCGGCGCGGCCCGTGGCCTGCCCGGCGCGCGCACGCGCGCGCTGCGCCTCCATGGCCTCGGCAAAGCCCTCGAGGTCAATGCTCCTGCCGGCTTCGCGCACCGCATCCTGGGTCAAATCGAGCGGAAAGCCGTAGGTGTCATACAGCAGGAAGGCGTCGCGGCCAGCCAGCTGGCCGCCCGGCGGGACCTCGGCCAGCATGGCGGTCAGCCGCTCGAGCCCCTCCTCCAGCGTGGCGTGGAACCGCTGCTCCTCCCCGCGAATGCCGGCGGCAATGGTTTCCAGTCCGGCCGCCACCTCGGGATACACTGGCCCCAGCATGGCCGACACCACCGGCACAAGGCGGTGCAGAAACGGCCCGGTGAGGCCCAGCAGGCGTCCATACCGGACGGCGCGGCGCAGGATGCGCCGCATGACATAGCCGCGGTCACGGTTGGAGAATTGGACGCCATCCGCCATGAGCATCGTGATGCACCGCGCATGGTCGGCAATTACGCGAAAGGGCAGCCCGGCCGCATCCGGCGCGTAGGGCCGCCCGGACAGCTCCTCCACCGCGGTGATCAGGGGACGCAGGACATCGGTCTCGAAGTTGGACGGCACATCCTGGACAATGGCCGCAATGCGCTCAAGCCCCATCCCCGTGTCCACCGACTGCATGGGCAACGGGGTGAGGCGGCCGGCTGCATCTCGATCATACTGAATAAACACCAGGTTCCAAAATTCTTCAAAGCGGTCGCACTCGCACCGCCCAATCCCGCAGTCGGGCCCGCAAGCCCACTCAGCGCCGCGGTCGATGAACAGCTCGCTGTCAGGCCCACACGGCCCGGTATCTGCCATTTCCCAGAAATTTTCCTCCAGGGCCACCACGCGCTCGGCGGGCAGGCTGGTCACGGCCGGCCACAGCGATTGGCTCTCGACGTCGTCAGGATGCACCGTGGCCCACAGGCGATCTGCGGGCAAGCCCAGCTCTTGGGTGGCGAATTCCCAGGCCCACGCGATCGCCTCGCGCTTGCCGTAGTCTCCGAAGGACCAATTGCCCAGCATTTCGAAGAACGTCTGGTGGCGAGCCGTCCGCCCCACGTTGTCCAAGTCGTTATGCTTGCCCCCGGCCCTCACGCACTTCTGCACCGACACGGCCCGTCGGTAGGACCGGCGCTCGTGGCCGGTCAGCACATCTTTAAATTGGTTCATGCCCGCGTTGGTGAACAACAGAGTCGGATCCCCAGCGGGCACCAGCGAGGAACTGGGAACCACCCGGTGGCCCCGGTCGACAAAAAACTGAATAAACCGTTCGCGAATCTCGGCTGCGGTCATGCGCTCCCTCCGGTCCATCGGCCACTCTTGGGCGAAGGCTTCCAGTGTACTACGGCCGCCCCCGCTCGGCCACCACCGCACGCGTCAGCGCCGCGGCGCGCCCTGGGCGATGACGCGATACAGATGCTCGGCCGTGATCCGCAACGCCGCGGCCACCGGGACGGCCACGACCATCCCCAGCAAGCCCGCCGCCTGAGCCCCGATGAGGACCACCAGCACGATGACCAGCGGGTGCAGGCCCACGGCCTCTCCCACCACTTGGGGCCCCAGCACCGTACCCTCCACCTGATGGATGGCCACAAAGCCCAACGCGGCGTAGAGCGCCGTCCACGGCGACTGCAGCAGGCCCAGCGCCACGGCCGGCAGCGCCCCCACCACGGGCCCGATGTAAGGCACGACATCAGTCACCGCGGCGGCCAGCGCGATTAGGACGGGAAAGGGAATCCCCAGCGCAAACGACCAGATTCCGGCTAAGAGCCCCACCAGCAGGGCCACCAGCAACTGCCCCCGAATGTAGCCACCCAAGGCGCGGTCCAAGTCCCGACCCCACTTGAACACCGCCGGCTGCCAGTCGAGCGGCACGACGTTCCACACTCGCGCGCGAATGGCACGGGCATCCTTCAGCGCGTAGAACGCCAGCACGGGCGCAACGGCCGCGGCCACCACCCAGGGCACGACCGAGACGGCCGCGGTCAGCGTGACCCCCAGCGCGTGGGCGACACGTGCGTCTGCACTCGCCGCGAGGTGATTGAGGGCCCCGCGCAACGCAGCCGGCAGCGGCGCCTGATGAAACATCGCCAAGTAGCGGGCCCAGGTGGCTTGCGCCTTGGCGGCCAGCGCCGGCAGCCGGATCACCAAGGCGCCCGCCTGGCGAGCGGCCAGCGGGATTAGATAGAGGGCCAGTGCCACCGCGAACAGACCCAGCAGCGCGTAGCTGACCAGAATCCCCACCACGCGGTGGATCCGCCGGTGCTCGAGCCACGTCACAAACGGGGCCAGCACGTATGCCAGCACCGCGGCAAACCCCAGCGGCAACAGCGCCCGCCCCGCCCACCAGAGGAGCAGCGCGCCGCCGAGGCACAGTGCCGCCAAGTACGCCCACCGCACGCGGGCAGAGGCACCGGGGACCCACGCCGCGCTCGCGGGCCCGGCCGGCGGGCCGCGCCGCTTCACCGAGCCCGGCTAGCCGATGCGGCGGGCCATGCGCAGCAGGCGGCGCCCTCCGTGGCGCGTGAGCCGTACGGCCTGAGGCGCCACACGCCGGCCGGCGCGCCACGCGAGGCGGGCGGCCAGCCGCCGCGGTGGCGCCATACGGCGGCGCACCACGTTCCACGCCACCGCCCCCAGCACCGCCCCGGCGAGCAGGCCCCGCACGTAGCTTTTCACGAGACCACCTCGTGGCCCAAGCCCTCCAGCCGCTCAATCCGCGACAACTCGCCATCGGATTCGACGCGGTACAGCCGGGTGCCGCGCGCGGACACCTGAAATTCTATGTAGCAATCCCAGCAATAAAATTGCCCGGTCCCCACTTTGCCTACGTTCTTGCCCCGGCACCCCGGGCACAGCACATCGGGCATCATCGCCATGAAAGCATCCCCCCCGACGGTTCCCCGTCAGCGGACAGCATCTCCTGTTGACATCCAGCTTATACCGCTGCCGTCCTCCGACACCGCCGACGCCGGGACCGAAACCATGCCGTCCAGTACATCCGCCAACCGCCCGCGCGACAACCACCACTGCACCACCGCTCCGGTGGCCGGGTCAAACGCCACGTCCTTTAATCGCCCGAGGACCTGCCCCCCCGCGCCCAAGGGCCAGCCTTGGCGATCCTGGCCCCGGCGGACCCGCCAGCCCCGAGCCGTCGCCGGCCGGAGCCACGCTGGCCCCGGCACCCATACACCGCGCCAGTCGATCCGAAGGGCCGGATCGAACGGGACATCCCAGCGCCGCCGCCAGCGGGACACCACCCCCAAGCCGCCGACACGGCGGGCCTCCCACACAAACCATAACGCCGCCACGGTGCCCCAGGGTTCAGGCCGCTCGCCCAGGTGCACCGGGAGGTTCAGCAGCTGCCACCTCGTCATGCCGTCACCCGCTCAATCCGACCCCCGGCTACTAGGTGCGGGCCGTCGTACAGCACCGCCACCTGACCAGGCGTCACCGCCCACTCGGGCTCCACAAATTCTACCGCCGCCCGGTCGCTGCCCACCGGGCGCCATACCGCCGGTGCCTCCGCCGCGTGCGCCCGCACGCGGACGTGACCCGTGACCACCGGCGGCACCTGCCCATCGGGGTAATGCACGGCAGTGACGGCCGCCGCGCGCGCCAGGGCCTCCTCCCGCGTGCCCACCACCACCCGATTGGCGGCGGCATCGACACCCACGACGTAGAGCGGCGTGGGAGCCTGCACGCCTAGGCCGCGCCGTTGCCCGACGGTGAAGAACGCGATCCCACCGTGGCGGCCCAGCTGCTGGCCCTTCGTATCGACAATCTCCCCCACGGCCCGAGCCTCGGGCCGGTGCTCCTCCAGGTAGCGCCGATAATCATTCTGGGCAACGAAGCACAGCTCCTGGCTCTCGGCCTTGTGAGCCGTCACCAAGCCGCGCTCCTCCGCATAAGCCCGCACCGCAGCTTTGGTCCAGTCGCCTAGCGGCAGGAGAATGTGCGCCAGGTCCGCTTGGCCCAGCGTATAGAGAATGTAGCTCTGGTCCTTGCTCATCTCCGTGCCCCGCCACAGCTCCCAATGGTCGGCCGCCCGCACGACGCGAGCAAAATGCCCGGTGGCGATGTGGTCGGCGCCCGCGGCCGCCGCCCAGTCCCACAGCGCGCCAAACTTGACGTACCGGTTGCAAGCGGCACACGGGTTCGGCGTCTGCCCCCCCAGGTACGCCTCTTCGAAGGGCCGAATCACGTGTTCCGTGAAGGCGGACTCGACATCCACCACGTGGTGCTCAATGCCGAGCTTCTTGGCCACGCGGCGGGCATCCACCAGCGCTTCCAGCGAACAGCAGCTGTTGGCGGCTTCGGGCGGGAGGTGGCGCATCGTCACGCCCACAACGTCGTAGCCCTGCTCCAACAGCAAAGCGGCGGCCGCCGAAGAGTCGACGCCGCCGCTCATCCCCACCGCTACGCGGCCGCGCGTCATGGTCCCCCCCCCACTTTCTCTGCCACCGGCTCCTGCCAAGGCGCCGTGGCGCTCCGCTGGCGGAACAGCAGCTCATCAAATGTCATCCCATCCATGGCCGCCACCAGGACTTCCTGCACGCGCGACCAAACGTCCGGACCAATGCACTCCAACAGCGCCGGGCAGTCCTCGGCATCGTCCGAGGTGCACGTCGTCAAATGGATGGGTCCTTCCAGCGCGCGCACGACATCACCCACGGTGACCCCCGCCGGAGGCCGCGACAGCCGATACCCACCCTGAGCGCCGCGTGCCGCCTGCACCAAGCCTGCCCGCTTCAAGCCGGGCATCAGCTGCTCCAGATATGGCTCCGGCACCCCCTGGGTCCTCGCCAGCACCGCCAGCGGCACGGGCGCCTTCCCGTAGTGGCGCGCCAACTCAAACACAACTTTAACGCCGTACCGACCGCGGCTCGAAATTCTGAGCATCTCGCCACCTCTTCGTCCGCGCGGCCCCCGTGCCTGCCATCCCAAGCTGTCATGTCAGATTATCACGACGGCGGGAGAGGGTCAATGCTCCCGAGGGGCAGTGTCAGTACGTGCGCGGCTTCGGCGCGTAGTGGGTGATGGCGACAGGCGCCTCTCCCAGGACCGGCCCATCGGGGCTCCACGAAAACAAAAAGTGCTTGAGAAACTGCTCGTCGTTGCGGGCCGGAAAATCGATGCGCCAGTGGGCCCCGCGGCTCTCCTCGCGCACCAGCGCTCCTTCCACCACCGTGGCCGCTAGGTCCAAGAGAAAACCTGTTTCCACAAATGCCAGCAGGTCGTAGTTGAACACGTCGCCCCGATCCATCACCCCAGCGTGCTGGTACGCTTCGCGAAGGGCTGCCACCTCCCTGCGGGCAGCCTCCAGCCGCTTGCGATCGCGAAACGTGCCCGCATGGTCGGTCATGGTCGCCCGAAGCCGGGCCCGAATCGGTCCGTAGTGCTCGGTCGCGCGGCGGCTGCGCAGCGCCGCGAGGTGGTCCTGCCATCGCTGCCAGCTGGCCTCCGGAATGGGGGGCGCCTTGGTCTCCTGCCGGCAGAAGCGCGTGGCTGCCAGCCCCGCCTGCCGGCCGAACACCAAAGTATCCAATAGGGAGTTGGCCCCCAGCCGGTTGGCTCCGTGAACGCTGACCGCCGCACACTCCCCGGCGGCATAGAAGCCGGGGAGACGCGTTTGCCCCTCCAGCCCTGTGGCAATGCCTCCCATGATGTAGTGCTGTCCGGGCTGGACCGGAATGGGGTCATGGACGGGATTGATGCCCCGATACGTGATGGCAAAGTCGTAAATCTCCGACAGCCGGTGGCGAATCAAATCTTCGCCCAGGTGGCGCAAGTCCAGATGCACCGAGCCGTCGGCAAAGCCCCGCCCCTCCATAATCTCGGTCTCGATGGCGCGAGACACAATGTCTCGGGGAGCCACTTCCATCAGCTTGGGGGCGTAGCGGGCCATGAAGCGGTCGTGTTCGGCGTTGACCAGGTACCCGCCTTCGCCGCGCGCGCCTTCCGTGATCAGCACGTTCATGCCCGGCAGGGTGGTCGGGTGGAACTGGATGAACTCCATGTCTTTCAAGGGCACGCCCGCCCGATAGGCAATGGCCAGCCCATCCCCGGTCGCGATGTAGGGATTGGTGGTGCGCGCATACAGCATGCCCGCCCCTCCGGTCGCAAAAATGACCGCGCGTGCGGGGATGGCAATGAGTCGACCCGAGGCGATTTCGATCGCCAGCACGCCCGCCACGCGATCTTCGGCCACCGCCAGCGCCAGGACAAAAAATTCTTCAAACACGGTGATGTTCTGCGCCACGGCCCGCTCAAACAGCGTCTGATACAGCGCTCGCCCGGTCTTGTCGGCAGCATAGCACGCCCGCGGGTACCCTTGGCCGCCAAACGACCGCTGCGCAATGCGGCCATCCGGCCGCCGCGAGAACAAGGTGCCCCAGTGTTCCATTTCATACACGGCGCGCGCCGCGTCTTGACACAGAAATTCCGCGGCATCCTGGTCCGCCAAATAGTCGCTGCCCTTGATGGTGTCGTAGGCGTGGTCCTGCCAGCGATCCTCCGCGTCCAGCGCCGCGTTGATGCCCCCCTGGGCGGCCACCGAGTGGGACCGCACCGGGTAGACCTTGGATAGGACCACGCACTGCAGCTCCGGATCAACGGCCAGCGCGGCGCGCAGCCCCGCCAACCCGGCACCGACCACCAGCACGTCGTAGCTCTTGGTCTGGTCGACCTTGGGAATTTTTCCTGTGGTGGTCACGAGGATGCCACCTCAGGCCCCTCAACCGGCTCGGGGCTCCGATACGCAGGCTGCATCCCGGCGAGCGTCTCAGCCACCAGCTTCCTCTTCAATCGCTGAATGCCTTCAGTGATGGGAATCCCTTTGGGACACGCATCGGTGCAGTTGAAGACGGTGCGGCACCCCCACACGCCCTCGACATTTGACAGGGGCGCCAAGCGCGCGGCGGCCCCGTCGTCCCGCGGGTCAAACTCGAAGCGAAACGCCTTGATCAGGGCCTGGGGACCCAGAAACCCCCGGTCAATCCCGTTGATAGGGCACTCGGAGTAGCAAATTTCGCAGAAGATGCAGTCCGAGGCCTTCGACAGAAGGTCAAAGGCATCTTGGGGCATCGTCATCCGGCGCTCCGCGGCGGGAGGAGCCGCTGCCGGCATGAGGTACGGCTCGACCCGCCGAAATTTCTTCCAGAATGGCGTTTGGTCCACCACCAGATCCTTCACGTAGCGCAGGTTGCGGAGCGGCTCCAGCACTACGCGGCCGCGCACCGCCACCATCGCGGCCACCTGCGTCTTGCACGCCAGTTGGCTCCGGCCGTTGATCACCATCCCGTCTGAGCCACAGATGCCCGACCGGCACGACGCCCGAAACGCCAGGGAGCCGTCCAGGCTCTCGCGAATCCGCATGAGGCCCATGAGGACGGTATCGCCCTCGTCCACCGGCACGTCGTACTCCGCCCAATATGGCTCCACATCACGGCGCGGATCGTACCGCATCACTTGAAATACCACGTGACTCCCCACAGTCCCCACCCCCTTGCCCGCTGCCTCGAGGCCCTATCAGAGTCGAAACCAGGGATGCCCAAAGAGAAACGGCGACAGCACGTCCATGCCAAAGACAAACGTGGCGACACCCACCACCCAGACGGTGGTGGTCACAGCGCGCACCGCCGCCGGGTCATTGGTGTTTTCCACCAGCACCGTGCGCAGGCCGTTCAGCCCATGGAACACCACGACGGCCAAGAGCCCCGCGTCCACAAACACGTAAAACCCGTGCAGCAGCCGCTCCAGCACGCTCCGATAGGTGATGCGCGCGCCCAGATGCATAAAGTGCTCAATCCACAGGTGTGCCATGAGAAAGAACAACAGCAAGGCGGCAGATACCCGCTGAAGCAGCCAGGGCCACATGGACCGCTGCCCGCTGGCGGGCGGATGACTGCTGGACGCCACGGCTAAAGGTGCGCCCGGGGCAACAGCGCCACCGACGCCGCCGCCATCACCAGCGCACCAACCCCCATCAACCCCCAGAACACCTGGCGCTGATGTCTGATGCCATATCCGAGGTCAAGCAGCATGATGCGGATGCCGTTTAAGGCATGGTACAGGACGACGACAAACAGCAGGAGGTCCGCCACAAGAAACGGGGGCGCGGTCAGCTCTCCCACGACGCGGTTGAAGTCGGCGCTTCCTTTGAACCAGACGTCCGACGACAGCACGATGAGGTGAAAGTACAAGTAGGCCAAGATTAACAGCCCGCTCACCCGGTGCAGCACCCACGCCCACGTGCCGGTCCGGTAGGTGGCCAGCGATTGCGCGGGGTGGCGCTTCAAACCGCTGGCGGGACGCACTTTGAACCCCTGACCCATTCGCCACCCCCTCGCCGGTAGCGTGGCCAATTGCCGCGCTTCCATGCAGAGCACCCCAGACCGCAGCAGAGCCCGGGATGGGTGGGAGAGCCCCGCTCCCGCCTCAGGGGGACGGCGGAGATTCGTCCAGGGCCTCACGCCGGGCGCGGGACCACTCGGCGAGCCTCCGGCTCACCGACGGCTCGGCCCCCTGGTCCGACGGGACGTAGAACGGCGTTCCCCTCACGCCCGGGGGGAGGTGCGCGGTCGGCAGAAAGTGGCCGGGGGCGTCGTGGGGATACTGGTAGCCCGTGCGGCCCGGGCGCCCGCGCACATCCGGGCGAAAGCTCACGTCGCGGAGGGCGTCGGGGACGGGAGCATCCCCGTGCTCGGCGATCGCCCGGTCCAAAGACGTCAGCGCCGCCACCACACTGGCAGACTTCGGCGCCAGCGCCAAATAGATCAAAGCTTCAGCCAGGGGGATGCGCGCCTCGGGCATGCCCACCGCCTCCAGCGCCTGATGCGCCGCCGCAGCCATCACCAGCGCCCAGGGATCAGCCAGGCCCACATCCTCGGCGGCCAAGATCATGAGGCGGCGCGCGATGAACCGCGGATCTTCCCCACCCGCCAGCATCTGCCCAAACCAAAACAGCGCCGCGTCGGGGTCGGATCCCCGGACGCTTTTGATCAAGGCGGAGGCCCGGTCGAAGTGCCGGTCCCCGCCCCGATCGTGGTAGTGGGGCACCTCTCCCCACAGCGCATCCAGGGCCGGCCCCACGTCGACGCCGCCGGGCAGCGCCAGGCAGGCCCACTCCAGCAGGGTAAGCGCCAGACGGGCGTCGCCACCGGCACGGTCGGCAATTTGGGCGAGTGCCGCGGGCGTGGCGGAGGCGCCCGGCATCCACTCGCGGCGCCGCGCCATGGCGCGCTCCAGCACCTGGACCACATCCGCCGGGGCCAAGGGAGCGACCTCCAGCGCCAGGCAGCGCGACAGCAGCGCCGCATTCAGGCTCACCCAGGGATTTTCAGCCGTGGCGCCCACCAGCACCACCGTGCCGTCCTCGACGTGCGGGAGCAGAACATCCTGCTGGGCTCGGTTGAAGCGGTGGATTTCGTCGAGAAACACCAGGGTGCCGCGCCCCTCCTGCGCCCACCGCTGACGGGCCCCGTCAACCAGCCGGCGCACGTCCGCCACACCGCTCTCCACCGCTGAAAGCGGCACGTAGGCCAGGCCGGCTTCTTGCGCTAGGGCGCGGGCCAGGGTGGTTTTTCCGGATCCCGGTGGGCCAAACAGCACCAGCGACCGCACCCGGCGCGCCGCCGCCATGCGGCTCAAAATGCCGTCCGGTCCCGCCAGCCGGGGCTGGCCCACCACATCAACCAAGCGCTCCGGGCGCAGGCGCTCGGCCAGCGGCGCCGCTGCCGCCCGATCTTGCTCCCCCGCGGCGCTGAACAGGTCCATCCTCAGCCCTGCGCCGCCGCTCGGCGAAAGAACGCGGACACCACTTCCACGTCAGCATCCCCAATGTCCAGATGGGTCACCAGGCGAAGGCGCTGGGGACCCACTGCCCCGAGCCGAATGCCGGCCGAGAGTGCGTCGCGCAGCAAGCGGTCGAGCGGCCCCATCACGTCGACCATCACCATGTTGGTGGGCACCGGAGGAAGCACCACCCGAAATCCAGGGAGCCTAGACAGCTCGGACGCCAGCGCCTGCGCGCGCCGATGGTCTTCGGCGAGCCGCTGGACGTGATACTCCAATCCGTACAGCCCCCCCGCGGCCACGATCCCCGCCTGCCGCATGCCGCCGCCCAGCTGCTTGCGATAGCGGCGTGCCCGGTCGATGAGCGCCGCCGACCCCACCAGCAGAGCGCCCAGCGGTGCCCCCAAGCCTTTCGACAGGCAGAGCGTCACGCTGTCCACGCCGGCGGCCAAGTCTGCCGGCGCAATGGCGAGCGCCACGGCCGCGTTGAACAGCCGGGCTCCGTCCATGTGCACCGCTAAGTCGTGCTGACGCGCCACCGCCACCGCAGGAGCCAGCATGGAGGCCGGCACGGCCGCCCCTCCCGCGCGGTTGTGGGTGTCTTCCACCACCAGGAGCCGCGGGCGTGGATGGTGGACATTGGCCGGCCGAATAGCGGCCGCCAGCACATGCGGGTCGATTACGCCCGACGCGTGCGGCAGCAAGTGGCAGGTCACCCCCGCCAAAAGAGCGGGCGCTCCCGCTTCGTAATAGTAAATATGGGCGTCTTCGTCCAAGAATATTTCGTCGCCCCGCTCCGTGTGGCTCAGCACCGCCAGCTGGTTGGCCATGGTGGCGGTGGGCACATACAGCGCGGCCGCTTTGTTCAGGATGCGGGCGGCTTCCGACTCCAGCCGGTTGACGGTGGGGTCTTCCCCGTAGACATCGTCCCCCACCTCGGCCTCCGCCATGACGCGCCGCATCGCCGCAGTGGGTTGGGTCACGGTGTCACTGCGCAAATCAATCATCGCCGAGCCCTCCTCGGGAACCTGCTGCCCGCGAGCCTCGGGCACGGCCAGCATACCACCCCGGGCGAGGGCGCGCGGCGGCAGGACTTTTGGGATCTCATCGCGAAGCGGATCCTGGGCGAAGCGGCTCCGGGCGTGCGGCGGCGGCCCGTCCAAGAGGGGAGCTCAGGCGCCATGCGGCTTAAAATCCAGCAGGCGGCGGCCTTGGTGGGCGTATCGCCGCAGACCATTCGCAAGTGGGAGCGCTACGGCTTGATTCAGCCACAGCGCGACGCTGCGGGCCATCGTTGCTTTCTCGCGCCGGACCTGCTGCGGCTGCAGCTGATCAAGCAAATGCTGGGCCGGGGGACGCGAATGGCGGCCGCCGCCGCTCTGCTGGGCGAGTTGGACGAGCCACCGGCCCACCGGCGCTCGGAGTTGGGGGCCACGCTCCAGACGGCCCGGGAGGCGCGTGGGTGGTCCCGGCGCGCTGCGGCGCACCGCGCGGGCCTGAGCGAACCCCACCTGGCTGCGCTGGAAGCGGGCCGCTCCAACGGCACGCTGGTGACGCTGCAGGCGCTGGCCACCCTGTACGGCATGACTCTGATCGATCTGGCGAGGGGCCGTGTCGGTGCCGACCCAGCCCTGGTGCGCGCCGGCGAGCGGCCGGTGCTGCTGACCAGCGGCAGCGGGGTCGTGCTGGCGGGTCTGGCCCAAGGCGACGTGCACCTCCGCCCCCTGCTGGTCACGGCCGACGCGGGCGCGGGCGTGGACGTGTTCCACGGACATCCCGGCGAAGAATTCATCTGGGTCGTGAGCGGGCAGCTTCACCTAGCCTTCACGGACGAGCGCGCCTACATCTTGGACGCGGGAGACTCCGTCGCGTTTCGCTCGGAGCGCCTTCATCGCTGGCATGCCGGCGACGGCATCCTCCAAGCCATTTGGGTGCACCGCGACGCCGTGGTGGCAGGCCCGGAGGCCCGCCCTGGCCCGCCGTCGTCAGGATTCCACGAAAAACGGCGGGGTGTGCCCCCGCCGACGCCCCGCGATGCCGTGTGACTTTTGGCGTTTTGAACCTGCTCGCAAGCAGGTGGGAACCTCCCGCAAGCTTTCGACGTCCCCTGGCCCCTTCGGGGGGGCGTGCCGGCCACCTGCTCAAGGATCCGGTTCCCTATGTCATGGTGTTGGCTCAAAACATACCACAACGCGCACGCACACTGCAGGACCCGACGGCATTATAAGCAGTGGCGGCCCTGCACACAAGGAGAGACGGCTGCCGTTGCCGGCAAACCGTCCTCCGAATCCCAGCGCGGCCCAGATTTAGCCGAGGGCATCCGGGTCCGCCGCGTTGGTGGCGTCCGCCTCCGCCTTCGCCATGCGGGCGACCAAATCCGCCAGCATCCGCTTCTCATGCGGCTGGCTGGACTGCCAGACGGCCTTAGCGACATGGTCCTGATGCGTCTGGGGCTCCACGCCCGCCTGAAGCATGGCATCACCCATCTCGATGATATCGCTGTGGACATCCGGGTCGCCCCGCTGAATCTTGGCGGCAGCACGCGCCTTCAGATCTTGGAACGACCGCGGCACTCCGTTTCCTTGATTAGCCATGGTGCCCGTGCACCTCCTCAGGTTTCTGCGTTGTTCGCCTGTGCTCGACGGTGTCAGCTGGAATCGCCTTGGCGATGCGGCACGGCATCCCGAGGTAGCGTGCCCGTCGAGCCACCGCGTTAGACGACCCGAAGCCGTATGAAAGTGCCGAGCGGCGCCACACTACTGGCGACGGCCCGCGGCGCGCCGGGCGCAGCCGCGAAGGCTCAAGCGCCGAGCGCAAGCAAGGAGGAGGCGACGGGCATATGGGATGGGTTGGAGCCATCGTTCGCTTCATCGTGGCGGCCCTCGTGCTCATGCTGTTGGGATACGTGGTGCCAGGCTTTTCGCACCTGACCTTTTGGGATGCGCTGTTGGCCGCCATTGTGATCAGCTTGGTGGGATATCTGCTGGAAGCGCTCTTTGGGCGCGGGGTGTCCCCCTACGGGCGCGGCATCGTGGGCTTCTTGGTGTCCGCCGTGGTCATCTGGATGGTGCAGTTTGTAATTCCCACCATGCATGTGACCATCGTGGCGGCCTTGGTCGCCGCCTTGATCATCGGTCTGGTGGACCTGTTCGTCCCCACCGCCGTGCGCTGACACGGCAGCCAGGCGGGCGCGGCCGTGGCCGCTCCCGCCTGGAATCAGGGGGCTTGGAGGTTGACGCCGGACGATAGTTCAGACCACTCGCGCCCACCATCCGTGGACGCCCACAATTCACTGGTCCCTCCCACATCCACCAGCACCCACTGGTCTTGCCGATTCAAAAAGTCGAGCTCTCCAATGTGCGCGGCGGAGGACAGACGCGGAACCAGCGTCCGTACCCACTGGCCAACCCCGGCACGGGCGTGCGACGCCCCAAAATACTGACCAGGGAGTCCGGACGTGCCACGCGTCATGGGGTCAGCGGCGGCGCCGGTCCACTGGTTGGGCGACGCCGCCGCCAGCACGGGGCTGAATCCCTGCACGGTCATGGCAGCCATCCACGATGCCCCCCCGGTACTGCTCGCCAAAACATCGGTCGTGTCCTGGCCCAGCGGGAGCCCCGGGCCGCCCTTCGACGCGAGCCATAACCCTGGCGCGTGGCGTCCCCGCCCGAAGAAGACCGGCTCTCCCACCAGCCGGGCCCCCGCCGGGACACCGCGGATGGCCACGGGCGTCCAGTGCTGCCCGCCATCCGACGACCACCAGACGTGATGATGCCCGGCACTTTCCAAGAACAGCACACCGCCCGCACCCGTGTAGAGGCGGCCCGCATCCTCCACGCCCCCCGGAAACCCCGACAGGACGCGGGGCGTCCACGTTGCACCGCTGTCGTGGGTGGCCCAGAGGGTGTCCGGCCCGGCCGGCGGAGACCCCGCCTTGCCATACCAGTTGGGCGCCACCAGCAGGTACGCCGTTCCCCGGGGCCCCAGCGCGAGGGCGTGTCGCGAGAGGCGCCAGCCGGCCGGAAACGGAGGGCCGGCCAGCTCGGTCCACGCCCACGACCGCCCGGCATTCTGAGTGTGGTAGATGCGCACACCCGCACGATTGGCCGCCGCCCACCACGCGTCGCGCGATGAGCGCACGGCGAAGGCACCCACGGCGGGCGCCTGGGGGGGCAACACATTCTGCCAGCGGCGGCCGCCGTCGGCCGTAATCAAGATGGCGCCCGGACCACCTAGCGCCCAGCCCCTCATCGCAGACGCCATCCACAGGTGTTCCAGGCCGATGGGAGCCCGCATCTCTCCCAAGCGGGACTCCACCACGTGGGGCGGCACCGGTCCAATGACATGGGCAGAGTGCAGCCAGGCCGGCGCGGTCATCGCGGCAGTGGCGGCCACCGCCGCTCCGACCATCCAGTTGACGCTCCGGCCGAGAGGTGCGCCGGCACGGGCCGCGGCACCCGCCTCCCAGCGGTCGCGGTCAAATGTGAGCGCTGGCCGGGGGCCGACGGCCATCCCTTCCCGCAATACCTCGTCTCCCCGCAACACCCCGGTACGGCCATGCGGCTTATCGTCCATCAGTCACCTGTCCCTTCCGCGCCGCTCCTGCGCCCTGCCCTGCGCCTCCACTCCCCTCGCGCCCATCCCGGGCCGTCCAGGCTTTCAGGAAGCGCTGGCGCGCGCGGAACAGCCGACCTCGCACATTCGCGCGGGTCACCCCCAGATGTCCGGCGATGTCCTCCGTCGTCCAGCCATCAAAGTAGAACAGCCAGATGGCCGCGCGGTCCGACCACGACAGCTGCGCGAGCACCGCCTCCACATCCAGCCGGGCCACGACCTCTGACTCCCACGCGTAGTCCCCATCCGTGGCCGTTTCGTCCAGAGACGGCGGACGGGTGGGGCGGCGGAGATGGTCCAGGGCCAAGCGCTGGGTAATGCGGTACAGAAGGGCAGGGGTCACCGGCCGGGACGCCCCGGCTCCCGCGCGCCAGCGATACAGCCGAAGGAACGCCTCCTGCGCCACGTCCTGGGCCTCCTGCGGGTCTCGCACCAGCACCCAGGCGTAGTGCACCAGGCGGTCCCCATACTCTGCTACCCAGGCGCCCACCTCCTGTTCCACGTCCGTGCGGCTGCCCTTGGCCATCGGAACCCTCCCGTCGCATCCCCGTCGGCTCACACAGTCATTAACGGGGCCAGGAGGCCAAACGTTTAAGGACACACTGAGGCTGGCACCCGGAGCTCCGCGCGTCGATGAAACTTTAAGCCATGAATACACCCCACTATTCCGCTAACCCTCATATTTCATGCTATGATTAGAATGCCAGATTGAACCGGCAGCTGGCGGGAGGCGCGGATATGGACGAGCCCAGGAATTCTCTGAACCGCCAGTCCCGAGACATCGCCCAAAAGGAGCTGGTGCGGGTCTTGGCGGATGCAGCCGTGGGATGGTACGGCATCGACAGTCCTCCGATTGTGGAAGCCCTGCCGTCCAACGTTCCGCACGTCGTGGCCCACGAATCTCTCGTCGACGCCGTTTTTCGCACTCAGGATGGCCGGCTGCTGCACTTGGAGTTCCAATCCACGGCCGAGCCAGACCTATACCGGTTCCTCGGCTACGCGACCGCCTTGGCCATCACTCACCGGGCTCCGGTCCAAGTGGCTGTGGTGTACCTCACGGCGCGCCAGCCGGCCGATCGCACACTCGACCTTGGCAGCATTGCGTTTGCCGTGGAGAACGTCCTCATCGGCTCGCGGGACGGAGTGAAAGTAGAGCAGCACCTGAAGGATCTGGTGGCCCACGGGTCCGCCTGGAGCCCGCCGGACCTGTTGGATCTGGCCTACTGGCCCTTCATGCGGCACCCACAGGCCACGCAATCCGCCCGGGCGGCTTGGGCGGTCGAGACGGCCGTCGCGCTTCCCCGGCAGTCGGGCTTGTCAGCAGCGGCCGTGGTGCTGGCCCTCACCGCTCCCTTTTTGTCCGCCCCCGACGTAAACTACGTGATGGAGGTGTTGAAGATGAGTCCGCTGCTGCGCGAGCTCACCCGTGAAGCCGAAGACCGGGGTCGCCAGGCAGGTCGCGAGGAAGGGCGCGAAGAAGGCCGCGAAGAAGGCCGCGAAGAAGGCCGCGAGGAAGGCCGCGAGGAAGGTCGCGAGGAAGGTCGCGAGGAGGGCCAGCGCCGTCTGCTGGAAATCCAGCTGGCACAGCGCTTTGGGTGCGTGCCCCCGGCCGTCCGGTCGCGCCTCGCCGCGCTGCCGGCTGACAAGCTCGCGGCTCTGGCCCTCCCACTCGTGGTCGCCGACAGTATCGACGACGTCCTTGGGCTGCTGGGCGGCGGCGAGCCATCACTGTAGGACCCCTTAAACTCCGCCAAAAGGGGTATTGGAGTTGAGTCCGGTGTTGCGCGAGCTCACCCGTGCGAAGACCGGGGTCCCCAGGCAGGTCGCGAGGCAGGGCGCGAGGAAGGCCAGCGCCGTCTGCTGACAATCCAGCTGGCACAGTGCTTTGGGTGCGCGCCCCCGCCCGTCCGGTCGCGCCTCGCCGCGCTGCCCGCCGACAACCTCGCGGCTCTGGCCCTCCCACTCGTGGTCGCCGACAGCATCGACGACGCCCTTGGGCTGCTGGGCGCCGGCGAGCCTCCACCGTAGGGCCCAGCCCGCCGCCAACCGGCGCTGGCTCGGGGGATGAACGGCAATCCACACACTCACTGGCCAGCGGTCGCCCCCCACGTCGCTCGGCTCAGGGCCCTGCCGCGGGCACAAACCGCGGCCCCCGATTGACAAGCAGATCCCGCCGGGTTTACGGTCGCCTCATCAGCGTCCCTCGGCCTATGTTCCGAGTCCCACCTCGTAAGGGGGCACCCATGGACCCTTGGCGTTCACGATCGGGCCGGCGCGCCATGGCTGTCGTTGCGCTGGTGGCGGCCGCCGGTGCGCTTGTCGCGGGGATTTTTCTGGGTCGAAGCCGCCTGGCAACTCCCACACCCGCCCCATCTCCGGTGCTCTCGGCCTTGGCCACCAACCCCGACTTGGATCCGGGCACGCCCCTCGGAGGGCGGCGCGCGCCCGGCTTTCGACTGGTCAACCAATTTGGCCGCCCGGCCGCGCTCCGCCAGTGGCGCGGCCGGGTTGTCGTCCTGGCGTTCGTCGACGACCGATGTACAACGATTTGCCCGCTGACGACCATGAGCCTCCTGGATGCCCTACATTTGCTCGGCCCCGCGGCGTCGGGGGTCCAGCTCGTCGGGGTCGTAGCCAATCCAGAGGCGCTCTCCGTGTCCGATATCGCGAGCTTCTCGTCGGCGCACGGCCTCACGGACTCCTGGCAATTTCTCACAGGCTCTCTACGTGAGTTGCGCCGCGTCTGGCACGCCTACGGCATTTACGCCGCCGTGGTCGCCGGCCACGTCGACCACACCCCTGCCGTGTACATTATCAACCGCCGTGGCCGTGAGGAAACCCTCTTTGAAACCCAGATGGCATATGCCAGTGTGGCCCAGCAAGGTCAGATTCTGGCCCAAGCCATTAGCCGATGGCTCCCCGGAAGACCCAAGGTCCCGGCCCGCCTGTCCTATCACTATCTGGGAGGCACCGCGCCGACCACGCCCGCATCACTGCCCACGACCTCCGCGACCGGCGCCGGATCGCCTGTCCTTGTGGGCCCGGGTCAGGCTCATTTGGTGCTATTTTTCGCCAGCTGGCTCAGCCAGACTACCCCCCTCGCCCAGGAGCTGACGGCCCTGGACGCGTATGCCGCGGCCGCCGCCGCGCATGGCTGGCCTGGCCTCATCGCCGTCGACGAAGTGCCGACCGAGCCCAGCGCCACGGCGCTAACCACGCTGTTGCATCAAATCGGCCGCCCGCTTTCCTACCCCGTCGCCGTGGACACCACGGGCCGGCTGGCCGACGGCTACGGCGTGCAGGGGCTGCCGTGGTTCGTGCTCACCAGCCCGGGCGGCCGGGTCCTGTGGCACCACTCCGGCTTTCTTCCGCTGGCCCAGCTGGAAGCGCGGGTCGCCCGATCGGTGGCTGGCGGTTAGCTGGAGCGCTGGGGTAGATCGGGCCCCCAGGGGGTGAGGCGCAGTTCCGCCCACTGGCCGGGATCGGCGGGTGCCGGCGACCCCATGAGCGGGTCGGAGCCCGTGTGTGTCTTCGGGAAGGCAATCACCTCCCGGAGGCTTTCCGCGCCGGCCATGAGCATCACCAGGCGGTCCAGACCAAACGCGATGCCGCCGTGCGGCGGTGGCCCAAAGCGAAACGCGTCGAGAAGGTAGCCGAACTTGCTCGCAGTCTCGGCTGGCGTCAGCCCCAGCACAGAAAATATCTGCGCCTGCAAGTCGGGGTCATAAATCCGCAAGCTGCCCGAAGCCAACTCTACCCCATTGAGCACCACGTCATAGGCTTGCGAGCGGGCCGCACCGGGGTCCGTGGCCAAAAGCACCAGATCGCTTGGGTTCGGCATCGTGAACGGATGGTGCGCCGAGGTCCAGCGGTCCTCGTCCGCCGACCACTCAAATAGAGGAAAGTCCGTCACCCACAGAAAGTGAAATCCGGAGGCCGCGCGGCCCAGCTGCGCCGCCACCGCCAGGCGCATGGCGCCCGCGTGGCGGTTCACCACGCCCATGGGGCCGGCCATCACCAACAGCAGCCCATCGCGGCCAAGGACGGCGGCGTCCGCCAAGCGGCCCGCGCCGCCGTCAGCTAGCGCGCGTCCCGCGTTGGTTCTCACACCCTCTGGCGTCCGGCGAATCCACCACAGCCCGGGCGCACCCAAAGCGCGAGCCTGCTCCACCAGCGCGTCCAGCTGCTTGCGCGACAGTGCCGCGTCCTCGACAACAATGCCGACCCAGCTGGCCGCCTCGGGCAACTCCAGCGCGCCGACCTGCTGGCCAACCGCCGTCAGATCGACGAGGGGAGGGCCGGCACGCAGGTCGGGCTTGTCCGTCCCATACTGCGCCAGCGCCTCGGCGTGCGTAAGGCGCGGCCACGGAGGCAGCGTCACGCCCAAGGCCTCCTGAAACACGCTCCGAACCATGTCTTCCATCAGGTCCAGTATTTGGCTCTGGCTCAGGAACGAGGTTTCCACGTCGATCTGCGTGAACTCCGGCTGCCGGTCCGACCGGAGCGCCTCATCGCGAAACACCTTCACAATCTGGTAATACCGGTCCACGCCGCCCACCATCAACAGCTGCTTCCACACCTGCGGACTCTGCGGCAACGCGTAGACGTGGCCCGGCTGCAGGCGGCTCGGCACCAGGAAGTCGCGGGCGCCCTCGGGCGTGCTGCGCCCCAATGTCGGCGTCTCCACATCCAAAAACTCGTGCGCGTGCATCCAGCGCCGCACCGCGAACACGACTCGGTCCCGCAGCACAAAATTCTTGAGCAGCTCCGGTCTGCGCAGATCGAGGTATCGGTGCTTCAGCCGCACGCGCTCATCCACGGCCGCGCCGTCTGCCGGGGACACCGGGGGCGTCTCGGCCCGCGACCACACGGTGAGGTGCGTAGCCCGCACCTCCACGGCCCCAGTCGCCAGATCCGGGTTGGCCATGCCCTCTGGCCGCTCGGCGACTGGCCCGGTGGCCGACACCACCCACTCGGGACGCACGGCGTCGGCGGTTGCGAAGGCCTCTGCGGCATCGGGGCTCACCACCACCTGCACCAGCCCCGTCCGATCCCGCAGGTCAATGAAAATCAAGCCCCCATGGTCCCGCCGGCGGTGAACCCACCCTGCCACCGTGACCGTCGCGCCCACCGCTGCGGGCGAAATCCGCCCGCAGTAATCCGTGCGGCCCACTTCCCCAAGACGGCTGCTCACGCGCGTGGTCACTCTCCTTCTTGTCCCTCGTCGAGCCAGGTCCGCACCACATCCGCCAAGCCGCCCAAGGGGACCTCCGACTCGCGGCCGTCACGGAGCCCCCTCACCGCCACCCGCCCCGCCTCCCACTCCTGCCCGCCCGCGAGCACCACGACAGCGGCGCGCCGGCTAGCCTCCTTCATCTGGGCCTTCAAGCTGCGGGCCATCAGGTCCACTTCCGTAGGAATGGCGGCGTCCCGCAGCAGCTCCGCGACCCGCCACGCTTCGCGCCCCGGTCCCACCTGCGCCACATAGGCCCGAGGCACACCCTCTCCGGGGATCCGCCTCCCGGCCGCCATGAGGAGACGCTCGACCCCGCCAGCAAACCCCACAGCCGGAACCGGGGCGCCGCCGACCCGGGCTGTGAGGCCATCGTAGCGCCCTCCTCCCAGCACGGTGGACTGGGCCCCCAGCGAGGAATCGTGCACCTCAAACACGGTCCGGTAGTAATAGTCCAGCCCGCGCACCAACGAAGGCTCCCGAACCACCGAGAGGCCCTGGTCCGCCACCAAGGCCATGACCGCGTCTTGGTGTGCCCGGCACGCCACGCACCAAAAGTCGGCGATATCGGGGGCCCCCTGCGCAATCGTCCGATCCTGCTTGCAGTCCAGCACCCGCAGCGGGTTGGCCGCCGCCCGCCGCTGGCAATCCTCGCACAAATCCGGTCCGTGCTTCTCAAAATACGCCACCAGGGCCGCCCGGTACCCCGGACGGCACACCTCGCAGCCCAGCGAGTTCACCAGCACCTGGGGCACTAAACCCACCCCCGCCAGGAGGCGCCGCGCCACCAACAGCACCTCCGCGTCGGCGGACGGCTCCGGGGATCCGTACAATTCAAACCCGTATTGTTGGTGCTGGCGGTAGCGCCCCTTCTGGGGGCGCTCCCGGCGGAACATCGGGGCCCAGTAGTACAGGCGCACCGGTTTGGGCCACGCCGACAGGCCGTTCTCCACGTAGGCGCGCGCCACAGCCGCGGTGCCCTCCGGCCGCAGGGTCAGCGCGACGCCCCCGGCATCCACAAACGAATAGCGCTCATGCTGGACGATGTCCGTGCCATCGCCGACGCCATCCACGAACACCGCGGTCTGCTCAAACACCGGCGTCTCGATGCGGCCATACCCATAAAGCTGGGCTACCGACGAAACCAGGCGGCGCAAGTACTCCACGCGCGCCGCGTCGTCAGGAAGAATGTCCTGCGTGCCCCGCGGCCGCTGCCATCGTTCGTCCATTCGTCCAGCGCCCCTCCCTGCTGCCCCTACGGCCCCGTCCGACGCGAGGCGGAATCGATCCAGATGGTTACCGGCCCGTCATTCACCAAATGAACGGCCATGTCCGCCCGAAAGCGGCCCGTGGCTACGGCCACCCCGGCCTCGAGCATCCGCGCGTTGAAGTGCTGCCACCACCGCTCCGCCACATCCGGCGGCGCCGCGCGGGTGAAGGCCGGCCGGCGCCCCCGCCCCACATCGCCGTACAGCGTGAACTGAGACACGGACAAAATGGCCCCGCCGACATCGGCCACCGATCGGTTCATGTGGTCGTCGGCGTCCCGAAAGATGCGCAGCCCGACCACCTTGTCCGCACACCACTCAACGTCGGCGGCCCGCTCGTCCACGGCCACGCCGACGAAGGCTAGGAGCCCCAGCCCAATGGCCCCCACCACATGCCCGGCCACCTCCACCCGGGCCGAGGCCACCCGCTGCACCAGCACGCGCACCTACGCTCGCTCCTTGGCCACACGGCCCACTCGCAGCACATAGGGCAGCGCCGAGATTTTGTCGATGATGTGCGTCAGCTGCCCCAGATCCCGCACCTCCAGCTTCAGGTGAACCACCGCGGTCCGGTCGCGGAAGCCCCGCGCCGACGCGTTTTGAATGTTGGTCCCCTGCACCGTGTTGGCAACGTCGGCCAGCAGGCCCGGCCGGTCCCAGGCATACACCGCCAGCTCTACCGGATGGGGTGTCCCGGCCGCGCCATCGTCCCAGGCCACGTCGACGATCCGCGCCGGATCGTCCGCGGACAGTTTGGAAAAATTTTTGCAGTCCATCCGGTGCACGGACACGCCGCGGCCGCGCGTCAGATACCCGATGACCGGGTCTCCGGGCACCGGCAGGCAGCACCGCCCAAAGCGGGCCAGCAGTCGGGGCTCGCCGTGCACCAGCACCTCGGGCTGCCCGGCGCCGCGCGTGGGGCGAGGGGCGCGCACAGGCACGCCGTCCGCCTCGCGCCCCATCTCTTCCATGAGGCGCTGCGACAGTTGGCTCGGCGTGAGGCCGCCTTCCGACAGGCGCACCGCCAGGTCATCCACGGTGCCCATCCCGATCTTTCGCACCAGCGCGGCAAGCCGATCCTCGCCCAGCGCGTCGCCGAGGCCCGTCCGCTTGAGCTCGCGCGCCAAAAGTTCCCGACCTCGCGCCAGGTGCTCTTGGCGCCGCTCGCGCCGGAGCCACTGCCGAATTCGGTGCTTCGCGCTGCTGGTGCGCACGAAGCTGAGCCAGTCCAGAGACGGCCCGGGGGACGACCGGTTGACCATAATCTCGACAATGTCGCCGTTCTCGAGGGTCGAATTGAGCGGCACAGCTCGGCCATTCACGCGAGCGCCCACGCAGTGATGCCCAATATCCGTGTGGATCCGGTAGGCAAAGTCCACCGGTGTGGCGTCGCTGGGCAACTCGATGACGTCCCCCCGCGGGGTGAAGACGAACACCTCGTCGGCGAACAGGTCCACCTTGAGCGTCTCCATAAACTCGCGCGCGTCCCCCATGTCGCGCTGCCACTCCATGAGCTGACGAATCCACGCCAGCTTCTGCTCAAAGTCCCGGTCCTCAGGCCGCGACTCCTTGTAGCGCCAGTGCGCGGCAATGCCAAACTCCGCAGTCCGATGCATCTCAAAGGTCCGGATCTGCACCTCCAGCGGATCGCCACCCGGTCCAATGACCGTCGTGTGCAGGCTCTGGTACAGATTCGACTTGGGCATCGCAATGTAGTCCTTGAACCGTCCGGGCAGTGGCTTCCACATTTCGTGCACCAACCCCAGGGCGGCGTAGCAGTCCCGCACGCTCTCCACCAGGACACGAACCGCCACTAGGTCGTACACTTGGCTGAAGTCCTTGTCCTGGGCGCGCATCTTGCGGTAGATGCTGTAGAGATGCTTGGCTCGCCCGGACACCTCGGCCTCCACACCCGTGGCGGCCAGGCGTTCGGTCAGGACCGACACCACCTCATCGACGGCCGCCTCCCGCTCCTGCCGCCGCTTCTGGACTTTTTCCCGCATGTCCTGAAAGGCGTCAGGCTCCAGGAACTGAAATGCCAAGTCCTCGAGCTCCCACTTAATGCGGAAGATGCCGAGCCGGTTGGCCAGCGGCGCATAAATCTCGCGGGTCTCGCGGGCAATGCGCGCCACGCGGTCGGAGCTGAGATGCTTTAGCGTGCGCATGTTGTGCAGCCGATCCGCCAGCTTGATGAAAATCACGCGAATGTCCTTGGCCATGGCCAGGAACATCTTGCGCAGGTTTTCCACCTGCTCTTCTTCGCGAGACCGCACCTTCAGCCGGGACAATTTCGTCACGCCGTCCACCAGCTCCGCCACGTCGTCCCCAAACTCGGCCCGAATGGTGGCCAGCGGGACGCCGGTGTCCTCCACCACGTCGTGCAGCAGTGCCGCGACGATCGTGTCGCTGTCCATGTGCAGCTCCGCCAGGATGCGCGCCACGGCCACCGGGTGCGCAATGTAAGGGTCGCCCGACGCCCGGGACTGCCCGGCGTGGGCTCGCTCGGCCAGCGCCAGCGCCGCCCGAATGCGCACGGCCGAATCGGGGTCAGGCTTAAAGCCCAACTCCTCCGCCATGCGATCCAGGTCCACCGACACGTCCGCTCCTCCTCCCCGCGGGCACCCGGCGCCGCTCGGGCAGCGCTATACCGTCCAGAGGGCTGCAGCCGGCCGGCCGCGCAACTGCGATCGGCCCGCCAGCGCCCGAAGCTCCATGACAAATAGATAGCCGGCCACCTCGGCGCCCAGCCGCTCCACCAAGCGGGCGGCGGCGGCCACCGTGCCCCCCGTGGCCAGCACGTCGTCCACCACCAGCGCGCGGCGTCCAGCGGCTCCGGCTTGCTGCTCCACTTCCAGCCGCGCGGTTCCGTACTCCAGCGCATAGTCTTCGCCGTACACCGGCGGCGGCAACTTGCCGGCCTTGCGGACGGCGATGAGGCCCGCCCCTAGTTGCCGGGCCAGTGGCGCGGCCAGCAGGAACCCCCGGGCCTCTGGCGCCACGATCACGTTGGCGCCAAAGGGCGCCGCCGCACGAGCGAGCTCATCCACCAGCTGCCGATAGGCGGCCGGGTCTGCCAGCACCGGCAGGATGTCCCGAAACAGAACCCCCGGCACCGGAAAGTCAGGAATCTCCCGCACCCGCGTCCGCCAGTCGTCAGGGTGGCTGATGGCCGGCGGGCTTTTCCTCTCCCCACGTTCCACTGACGCCCGTGGCCCCTTTCATGTGTTCTCGCCATATGAGGGGCCCGCCCAAGAGCCAGTCCCGCTGTGCCCGTTCGTGTTCATGGCGCGCCGCGACCCACCGCCCACTGTCCTCCAGCGCACGCCGCGACGCCGGCACTTCCCCGCCGTCGAGTCCCAAATCCTGAAGCACGCGGCCCCCGGGCACCAGTCCCCGCCGTGAGGCGCGGCGGCTCTGCCACAGCGCCAAGAGACGCGCGCGGTCCGGTACCAGGCGCGCCCACTTGGCCAAGACCCCAGCCCCCGACAGCGCACGCTCCTCCCAGTATACGACGCCGTCCGCCACCAGCTGACCCACGGCGGACCGCAGGGCGGCCGCATGCGGCGGCGCGTCATGGATCCACAGGGCCGTCCAGGCGGGTCCGGTCCCAGCGGCCAAATCCGGGCGCCACCAACTCGACGCCTGCCAGTGCGGCGGCAGGGTCGGGGCCAACCGAGCGCGCGCCCGGGCACTGCCCACCAGCACCAGGGCGCGCGCCGCATCGGGCGGGCGCCCCCACTCCCACCGGTTTCCCTCCAGGGGCCCCGGAGGGCCGGGGGGCTCCTCGACCGCCTCCCAGCGGATCTGCACCTGTTCGCGTCCGCGGTATTGCCCCAGCGACAGTCCCGCACGGCCCACCAGCCAGCGCCCCTCCAGGTCCGCGGCATGCGCGCCCAGTCCAAACCCCACCGATCCCACTCGTTCTCCCGCCAGTTTCAGGCGCAGGTGCTGCTGGTCCGCTCCCATGGTGGTGCTCTCCACCACCAGGCCGGCCACCCTAAAGCGCGGCGCCTCGAATCCGTGGCCAAATGGCTCAAGCTGCGCCAGAAAGCGGGCCAAATCCGGCGTCAGCGCGGACACGGGCACTTCCGCGTCCACCGTGGGCTGCGGCACCGACCCTGTCCCCCACCGGTCTTGCCAAAGTGCCGCCAGCTCATCCTCCAGCCCCGCCAAGCCGCCGGGGGCCAAGCTGAAGCCGGCGGCGCCCGGGTGGCCTCCCCACTTAGTGAAGTGGTGGGCCACCTCCGCCAGCGCTCCGGCCAAGTCCCCGGTCCCGCCGGACCGGGCGGACCCCTTGCCCGAGCCCTCACCCAGGCTAATCACCGCGGCGGGCCGCCGGTATCTCTCCGTCAGGCGCGCTGCCACAATCCCGATAACGCCTTCGTGCCATCGGCCGCTGACCACGATGAACGCGGGCAGCTGGCGTCGCTGGTCCACCTCGGCCATCGCGGCCGTCCGGACGCTGAGCTCCACCCGGCGCCGCTCCTGGTTCAGCGCCTCTAGGCGCGCGGCCAGGACGTCCCCGCGCGCCCCGTCGTCCGCCAGGCATAATTCCACCGCCGGCGCAGGATCGCCCATGCGCCCGGCGGCATTGAGGCGGGGTCCGACCGAAAACGCTAAATCCCGCGCGGTCACCGTCCGCACGTCGCGGCGGCCCCGATCTAAAAGCGCCGCCACCCCGGGCACCGCCCCAGCGGCCAGCGCAGCAAGTCCTTGCTGGGCAACCGCGCGGCTGTCTCGGACCAGCGGAACTACGTCGGCCACCGTGCCCACCGCCGCCAGCCCCCACAGTACGGGCGGTGCCTCGTCCTGAAGGAGATAGCGGGCCAGCTGGAGGGCCACGCCCGCACCGGACAGGATCTGGGGCCGGGTCATCCGCTCAGGGTTCACCAGCGCCGGCACGGCCGGCAGCACCGCCGGCAGGCGGTGGTGGTCGGTGACGAGCAGTGTAAGGCCCAGGCTGTCCGCCAGCCGGGCGGCCTCCGGGGCACTCGTCCCGCAATCCACCGTGATCATAACCCGGACACCCGCCTGATGCGCGCGCCACACCGCATCCAGCGACACCCCGTAGCCTTCATCGAAGCGGGACGGCACGTGCCAGTCCACAGCGGAGGCTGGGGCCAAGCGATGAAGCGCCCGCACCATAATGGCGGTCGCGGTGACGCCATCGGCGTCGTAGTCACCGTGCACGCGAATGCGTGCCCCGTCCCGGATCGCCCGCCGCAGCAAGTCGGCTGCCGCAGGCAGATCGGGGAGGGCCGCCGGGTCCCCGAGGGCCGCCGGCTTCCCAATAACCTCCCGAAAGGTTTCGGCGTCGTGGATGCCGCGCTGCCAAAGCAGCCGCGCCCACAGCGGCGGCACCGCCAGGTCGCGAGCGAGCGCCTCGCAGCCCGCCACGGCGGCGGCTGCGGGCGCCACGTGCTGCTGACTTCCCATGGGCTCCCCCCGGAGTGAGTCTATCACGGGCGGGCCGGGTCATCGGGGAGTCAGGTACACCAGCCCGAGCCCGATGGCGGCCCGGCCCACGCGGACCAACGCCATCCGCATCATGGCGCGGCGGGCCGGTGCGACATCCCCTCGGACGCCGTAGCCGGGCCCAATCCACCAGGCCCCGGCTCCCACAGTCGCTCCAAAGGCCACGGCCATGGCGGCCAGCCCCCACAGTGCGGTGCGGACGCGCACCCAAGCGGCGCGCTCCGCGTCATGAGGCAACACCTTTGGCGCCAGAAGCTCACCCATCGCCACGAGGCTGGCCGCCACGGCCCCACTCCACCTGATGGGGCCCACCAGCACCGACACGGCGGCGAACCCGATCAGCCAGGGCGCGTCGGCCACGAGAGCCAGCGCAACCAGCACCCCGGTGGCAGCTTCATAAAGGGGAGACAGCCATCCCCACCCCCTCCCGCCCTTCGTGGTGTCGGATGGGCCCGTGCGGCGCCCGCATCGCGCGATCGATCATTCCCCGTCACGCCCACGGCCATGCAGGAGGCCCTGCGCCACGGAGCGCCCCGGTGGCTACGCCGCGCGCGTCTTGCGCGGCGTCGGCACGGTCTTGTTGCGCCACAAGAGCCAAATGGGACTCGCGATGAAAATCGACGAGTAGGTTCCAAACAGCACCCCCAGCAACATGGTGAGCGCAAAGTCCCGAATGGTGGACCCGCCAAACACCAAAATGGCCAGCAGGGCGAAAATCACGGTGCTCGACGTGTTGATGGACCGCACCAGCACCTGGTTAAGGCTCTTGTTGACCAGCTCCTCAAGCGGCTCGCCGCGCTTCCGCTGGCGGAGATTCTCTCGGATGCGGTCGAAAATGATGATCGTGTCACTGATGGCGTAGCCAAAGACCGTGAGCACAGCCATGACAAAATACTGCGTCAGGCTAATGTGAATCAGTGCGACGATCCCCACGGCAATCACCACCGTATGCACCAGGGAAATAATGGCGGCCATCGCGAATCGAAATTCAAAGCGAATGCCGATGTAGAGGATGATGCCCACCACGGCAATGAGCACCGCCAGCAGCGCCGTCTGCTCGGTCTGCTGGCCGATGACCGACGACACCCGGCTGGTGCCGACTGCGGTAAACGGCCCCACCCGCGTCTTAAACGCGGCCAGCAAGCCGGTGCGGGTCTGCTCCGAAATGGTGGGGGTCGTGATGAGGACCTCCCGGTGGCCGGATCCGACAAACACGATCGTGCTGTTGCCGCTGAGGTGATACTGGCTCAAAGGCACCCGGAGCTGCGTCGAGGTGACGGTTTGGTGAAACCGCAAGTCCATCTGCGTGCCGCCGGTGAAGTCAATTCCATAGTTCAAGCCGCGCACGAAGATGCCAAACAACGCCACCAGCATCAGGATGGCGGACAGGGCAAACCACGTGCGCCAGTGCTTGACAAACTCAAAGTGAAAGCGCATGGCGCCTCCCCCTTCCCCGGCTCTAGCCAACAAAGACGGCCCGGACCTTCGCCCAGCCAGCGTCGGCGGCCAGCCGAATAAAGCTCCGCGTCAGGAAGACCGCTGTGAACAGCGAGATAACGTTGCCCACCATGAGCGTGATGGCAAATCCCTTGACTTCGCCCGAACCGAGGAAGAACAGAATGGCCCCGGCTAGGAAGGTGGTGGAGTGTGAGTCGATGATGGCCCGAAATGCATGCCGCATCCCCACTTCCACCGCGGCGCGCGGGGTTTTGCCCCCGACAATTTCTTCACGCACGCGCGAGAAGATGATGACGTTCGCGTCCACCGCCATGCCGGCCGACAAAATCATCCCGGCCACGCCCGGCAGCGTGAGCGTAGCTCCCAAGAGCGCCATCGCCCCCACCAGCAAAAACACATAGACCCCCAACGCAATGTCTGCCAGCAGGCCCGCGAGTCTGTACCAGATAATTAGAAAAATCCCGATGAGCGCCAGAGCCAGCGCCCCCGCGATCTTGCTGTCCTGAATGGACTGCTGGCCCAGCGTGGCACTGACGGTGCGCACATCCAGCACATTGAGCCGCACCGGCAGGGCCCCCGACATCAGCAGATTGGCCGTGCGCTGGGCGGCCTGCAGGTTGGCGAAGCCTCCCGACAGCTGCGCCTGCCCATTGGGAATCACGGACTGAATGGTCGGGGCCTCAATCAGCTTGTTGTTCAAATAGATGGGCAGCGGCTGGTGCAAGTACTTGGCACTTGCAGCCGCAAAGGCCTTCGTGCCCCGGGCGTTGAAGGTCAAGTTGATGACAATGCCGCTCGGATTGCTGGCAGACGGGGCCGTGGTCGCGGCTTGAGCCGATGTCAGTTCGCTTCCGCTCAACAGCACGTGGTGTCCATGCGGCGTCTTGATTTGCAGCAGTGCGGTCTCGCCCAGATATTTCAGGGCCTGCTCCTGGTTCTTCACTCCCGGCAGCTGAGCCTGGATCCGGTTCGGGCCCACTTGCTGGAGGACCGGATCGCTCACACCGAGCTGGTTGGTTCTGAGCCGCATGATAGTGAGCGTTCGCTGCATGCTCGTGGCATTGACCGGCGCCCCTGGCGTCGGCTCTGCCTGAAATTCCGCGCTCACCCCGCCCACAAAGTCCAAGCCAAAGTGCAGCTGATTCGTAATGGGCTTCACGGCACCAAAATAATAGCCGGCCGCTCCGATGAGCACGACCAGCGCAATTAGCCAATAGCCTGCGCGCCGCATGGCAAGCCCCCCCGCAAAATTCGTCCCATTATATCTCGAGGCATGCCTAGAGCGTCAAACCCGAGTAGATGGTGCCGCGGTCCGCCCGCGGTGCTGCCACCACGAAAGCACCAGCTCCGCCACCGCATCCGGGGTCCGGCTGTCGGTGTGCACCACCAGCTGCGCGGCCGCCCGCGCTTGCTGCAGGATCCGCATCTCCGCGGCGTACTGGGGCCAGCCGCCGGTGTGAGGCCGGCGGCGCCGCAGCACAGTCCACTCAGCCGTAAGATAGACCAGACCAGCGCCGGGATAGCGAAGAAACAAGGTCGGCACCACCGAGTGCTCCTGGGCCAGCGCCCGGGCGGGCACTCCGACCTGCGCCAAATGCTGAACGAGGGTGGTTTTTCCCGCCGCGCACGGCCCCACCACCACGATGGCGCCGCGGCTGGCCGCGGCGCACGCACCTGGGGCCGCTCGGCGCAGCATGCCCGTCATGACGGGATGCTGGCGCGCAGCCAGCGCAGCGGCGGGCGCTCATCTTCCACCAATCCAAAAGCCATCACGCTCATGTCGTCCCCCGGCCGCCCACGATCCAGCGCCAGCGCCCGGTCCAAGACCGACTGGACCCACGTGCCCAGGTGCACGACATCCAGCGCCAGCAGTTCTTCGTCCAGCGCGTCCCAGTCCAGCGACTTGCCCCACTGGCGCCCTGCGTGCACGATCCCGTCGGAGTAGGTGGCCACCACCAAATCGGGCACCAGCGGCAGTTCTGTGATGGCCGGGCGTGTCCGGCGGTAGGTGCCAATAACCTCGGCGCCGCCCTCGATGCGAAACACCACCCCTTCCTGCCGAACCACCACGGGACACGGCGAGTTGCGGGCGATCACCGCGCTCGCGGTGTGCAGGTCAGCGGAGAGGATGGCCAGCGTCGCAGTGACGCGCCCTTCGCGGGCCGTGTAGAGCATGTCCTGCACCGCGCGCGCCACCGCCCCGTCGCGACTGCCGTCCGCCAGGAGGCTGACCGCCTTCATCGCCACCAGGCGAGCGATGCGGCGCGCCGCCGGCCCCGATCCCTGGCCGTCGGCCAAAATCAGCGACAGGCCGCCCAGGGGGCGCTCCACCAGCTCAATGGTGTCGCCGCTTTCCCCCAGAGCGCCCTTGGGCATTTTGGCCCAGGCCACCTCCACTCGGCGAGGATTCATGACTGCACCAAGACCCTCACGTCCCCTTCCCGGCGCGTCACGCGCGCCTCATCCATGTGTTCCAGCAGCGGCACCGCATATTTTCGCGTCGTGCCCAACACGTCGCGCAGCGCCGCGGTGCCCAGGGGTCCCTCGCGCGCGATGGCTCCGGCGACGGCTCGGACCGCCGCCGCATAAACCGCGCCATCGACCAGCAGCTGGTCCGCCAGCCGCACGAGGTCCCCCTGTGCCACCATCCACTGGACCAAATCGTGCCCGGTGTCTTCCGGGACCCCTACCGCGGCGAGAACCCCGGGGAGGTCGAGGGGCTCCAGCCCCCGCCGGCGGACGGTGTCTTGAATGGCTTCCCGCCACGCCGCCTGGTCCTCGGACAGCTCCACGCGGAAGTCCGCCCGGCGCACCACGTCGCCCACAACCACCAGGCCGTCGATCGCGGCCACCCACTGGCCAAACAGCCGGCCATCCCATTCAGGAAACTCCTGCTTCTGGCGCTCGCGCGGCCAGCCCGCCCGCAGTGGATGCTCCCGGTGATAGGCGTCCACCACCTCCCGCACGCGGTCGGCCACGCGGCGGGCGGCGGCGGGCGACCACGCCCAGTGGCCCGCCAAGAGGCAAACGTCCGGCCGGCCCGCCAGCCGCTGCGCCAGCTCGTCGGCGGGCATGCCCACCTGCCGGGCCGCCTGCTCCAGCGCCAGCGGCGCCTGGCGCGCGGCCAACCGTTCGGCCAGCAGCGTCAGCGGGTCGCCCGCGAGCTCCCGGTCCAGTCGAGCCAGAAGGTTGGGCTCTCGCCGCCGGTGATGCATGCCCACCTCGGCCACGACGCCCCCGCCGGCGGTCACTACCGGACTGTAGGTGCGCACCAGCACCCGATCCGCGCGCTGCAGCACGACCGGGGCCTCCCAGCGCAGTTCCGCCCACGCCTGGCTGCCGGGCGCCAGTTCGTCCCGATCCCAAAAGTACACGCGAGCCAGTGCCTCGGCCGTGCCTACGTAGGTGTGCACCCGCGCCCGGTGCTTCAAGGGGGGCGCCCAGGGCAGCAGGGCGAGCCGCACGGCCGCCACGGTCACAGGCTCCAGCTGGCCCGGGTGGGTCAGCACCTGGCCTCGCACCACGCGCGCGCGGTCCACGCCCGACAGATTCACCGCCACGCGCTGCCCGGCCATGGCGGCCGCCACGGCCTCCCCGTGGGACTCCAAGCCCCGCACGCGGGCCCGCGGCCCCCCCGGTGCCAGCTCGACCGCCTCCTCGGTCCGGATCGTCCCGCGGGTGAGGGTGCCGGTCACCACGGTGCCAAAGCCTCGCACCGCAAACACCCGGTCCACCGGCAGGCGCAGCACTCCGCCCGCATCCCGCGGCCGAACGGCTGAAGCCACACGATCCAGCGCCTCGAGCACTTCGGGGATTCCCTGCCCGGTGGGGGTGCCCACCCTCAGGATGGGGGCTGCTCCCAAAAAGCTGTCTCGCAGCGTGGCCCGCGTGTCGCTGGCGACCAGCTCGAGCCACTCCGCGTCGACCGCGTCGGCCTTCGTGAGCACCACGATTCCCTCGGTGACCCCGAGAAAGTCCAGAATAGCCAGGTGCTCCACGGTTTGCGGCATCACGCCCTCGGTCGCGGCCACCACGAGCACCACCGCGTCCATGCCGTGCACCCCGGCCACCATGTTGCGAATGAAGCGCTCGTGGCCCGGAACGTCCACAAACGCGGCGCGCCGGCCGGACGGAAGCGTGAGCGGCGCAAAGCCCAGATCGATCGAGATGCCCCGCCGCTTTTCCTCCGGCAGGCGGTCTGTGTCTCGGCCGGTCAGCGCGCGCACCAGCGTCGTCTTGCCGTGGTCAATGTGCCCCGCCGTGCCAAACACCACAGGATTGGCCCCCGCGGCCCCCCGCTCACCCTTCCCGGAAATGGCGCACCACTCCTTCCGCGGCCAATCGCTGCCGCACAGCCAGCAGCGCCGTGTAGGTGGGCAACACGTAGAGCCGCCGCCCCGGCGCGGCCTCGCCTTCGGGGGCCACCGCGGCCGCCAGCACGGCCGCCGGCGGACCGGGAACCATCAGCACCCGGCCCGCCGGCAGCCCGGCGTACTTCAGCCGCACGGCCATGTCCCGCCCGCGCGTGCCTCCCGTCCAGATTCGGTCGATCCCCGTTCGGGGGATGAGACCCTCGAAGTCCACGTCCCACAGCCATGACACGTCGCGCCCGTCGGCGTAGCGGTCGTTGACCAACATCACCGCGTCCTTGGGGCGGCCGTCCTCAGCCACCGTCTCCAGCACCTGATTGAAGCCGGCCGGATTTTTCACCAGCGCGAGGCGCACGTCCACACCGTGCCACACCAACGCCTCCATGCGCCCAAACGACGCCCCGGCTCCCGCAAGGCCCCGAGCCACATCGTCGGGCGCGACGCCCAAGGTCAAAGCGGCCAGCGCGGCCAGCGCCGCATTGTAGGCATTGTAGCGGCCTGGCAGCGACAGCGGGACGCGCCAGTGCACCCCGTGCCACGCCATTTCCAGCTCTTGCCCGTCGGAGTGGGGATGCACGGCCACCGCCAAGTCGGGGGGGGGCCGCCGGAACCCGCACGCCGTGCACACGTACGACCCCAGGTGGGCGTATTGGCAAACATCGTACACAAGCACGCCCCCGCACGCCGGGCAACGTCGCACGTCGGCATTCTCGGCGCCGCTGGCACCCGCCGAGGCGCCGGGCCCCGAGAGGCCAAAGTACACGGCGCGCCCCGCCGCCGCCAGGTTGGCCACATTCGGGTCGTCGGCGTTGAGCACGGCCACGCCGGAGGGCGAGACGTGCGCCAAGCCCCGCCGCACGTGGTCCACCGTGGTGCTGAGCTCGCCATAGCGGTCCAGCTGATCCCGAAAGAAGTTGGACACCGCTACGACCTCGGGCCGCAGTGCGGCTGCCACCCGCGGCACGGTCGCCTCGTCAGTTTCCAGGACGGCCACGTCGGCCCGTCGGTTGACGGCGAGGGCGGTGGCGAGCCCGCTGGCCAAGTTGGCACCACTGTCATTGCGGACCACGGCCAAGCCCGCGCCCGTCAGAATCTCACCCAAGAGATGCGCACTGGTGGTTTTGCCGTTGGTGCCCGTGACCATGACCACGCCCCGCGGCAGCCGGCGCGCCAAGGTCGTCAGCAGCTCCGGCGCCAGGGCCAAGCCGACACGGCCTGGCAAGGTGCCCCCGCCCCGAGACAGTCTCCGCAATATGGCCACCAGCGCGCGCACGGCCACGAGGGCCAGCCACAGCCGCATTCGTTTCAGGAGGGTCATGTCCTCAGTGTAACGGATAGCCGGTCCGCTGCCGCCGTGCACGGAGCGACGCGCCAGCGGGGCGCCGCAGGACAACGCTTGTGCTACAGATTCCCATTCTTTACACTGCGCTGGGCGGCTGGATGCGAATAACCCCGAGCCAGCACGCCGCATTCCTGCAAAGGAGTACGATCGTCCGTGGAGAGAGACTACCTGCTGCGCCGCCTTGACGAAACGTTTGCGGGAATCGGCTTCGATCTGCACGCATCCTCTGACATGTGGCCGCTTGACCTTCCCGGCGTGCGGGCCCGCTGCACGCCGCTCCAGTCTCCGCTCCTGAATTTAGTCGGACTGGCACACCTAACCTCCGAGGAGGCCGATGCGCGCATCGCCAGCGTGGTGGACACCTACGAGCAGGCCGGCCGCCTCATGGGCTGGGTCGTCGGGCCCACCAGCACCCCGTCGGACCTGGCCGACCGCCTCGGCCGGCACGGCCTCTACCGCGAGGACAGCCAGGCCATGTGGGGCATGGTCCTGGAGGACATCACCCGCCCCATCGCCGCCCCTCCGACCGTTCGGGTCGAGCGCAGCACATGGGCCGCCGCCGCCGCGCAGGTGGACATGATGGCGCAGTCGTTTGGGTTTGGAATGACACCGGAGGCCATGGCCGCGGTGAACCGCTTCTACACCTCCTTCGGAGCGGCCGGGGAGGTTTACTTCGCGTACATCGAGGGCCGCGCCGACCCCGTGGGGTGGTCCGAAGTCCTCTTTCATCCCGATGGGCAGGTCATGTTGCTGGGCGGATCGGCTACCTTGGAGGAATATCGCCACCGGGGCATCTACCGCGCCATGGTGGCCGCCCGCCTGCGCGCCGGGGCAGCCCGCGGATGTTCGGCCGCCCTGATCCAGGCGGTCAAAACCACGTCGGCACCCGTCTGCGAGCAGCTCGGATTTCGGCCCGTGTGCGAGCTCACGGTCTATGTCTATGTGCCGACGGCACTCCGAAGCAGCGGGTCCAGCTAGCGGAGGGCCTGCCGTCGCGCGGACAGGAGCGAAGCGGGGCCATCCTGCAGGGTGCTCGGGCACCGTAACCACCCAAGTCGTCAGGGACACCCACGAGCGTGGTGCCCGGGGCCGTCGGGAGCGCCTGGCCGGCGGTGGTGACTGCGCCTGTGCCCGGTGCTACGGTGAATCGGACGGTCCTGCCGGCCAGGCGCTCCACTGGACAAGTGGTGGGCAAGCCGGTGCGGGTCCACTGGCCTTCGATTAGCGCCAGCACCTCCGGCGGTGCGTGAGCCCAGCGAATGATGGTCATGTGGAGCCCGCGGAGCGCCTTGGGTACGATGTCTGACACGGTTGCCTTCGAAGGACGCACGGCCCCGGGGGGCCAGCTGTCAGATGGTGGTGTGCGGGCTGTGACGGAGCGCTACTGAACAGCCCGCATCCGGCCAGCAAGACGGCCAAGGCACCCGCGCGCGCCCAAGCGAGACGGCGCGCGCCGCGCTCTCTGTTCGACAGGGCCATCCCTCCCACGCCATCCGCCGTCGTTGATAGTATCCTATGTCCGCCATCGGTAAAGCGCCCAGGGCGGAGTCGCGGGGCATCGGTACCCCAGCGTCGCGCCGTTCCACGCTCCCACCCTCCGCTGAAATCCTCTCAGGAAGATGGTCTCCGGGTTTTCCACCCGCTGCGGGGAACGCCCCGTGGGCGCTGGTGGGCTCTATAGAGATTCTGCAGTAGCCTTGAGTGCCCTCAAGACCGCCTGACCGCCTTCGTCTGCCGGGTCAGCGCCGCCGGCCGCCGGCCGACTGTCGTCCATGTCAATCGTGAGGGTGGTCACGCCATGCTGTTCGTCGAGCGTATACGTCATCACAAAGTAGTTTGCCGGGCGGTCTTCCAGTCCCGGCTGTGGGGCAAACAGGGAGTCCTGGATCCGCTGACAGGGAACTACGGCTTGGACCTTGCCCCATTGCTCGCATACTCGCCCCTGCCATTCGCTGTGGCAACGAATGGCATTCCCCTCGGACCAATCCGTCACGAGATCGCTCCCATATTGCCACTGCTTGACGAGTGCCGGCTCTGTGAGCGCCGCCCACACTTTGCTGGCGGGAGCCTGAATCGTCAAGCGACTCGTGTTCTTGGCCCCCCCAACCCCCTCTGGATGGTGTCCGGAGTCGTGGTGTAAAACGGCCAAGTTGCGCCGGGTCCTACGGCTCGAGAGAGCGTAGCCGACGTGCGTGACGCAGGGTCACACGGTAACGACGAGGACCGGGATGGCGGCAAGCCCTGCCTGAATGGCGTCAAGGGGGTGTCGCAGTGCCCACACGGGACATGCCCCATGGCCCCGGGGGCGGCCATGGGGCATGTCGGCAGTCACGAGACGGGAGTCGCGCGCGCCCGTCACATGTCGGCACGGCCCGTGGTGTCGCCCAGCGGAGGCACCGCGGCCATCAGGCGCCGCGACAGCGGAACCACCTCGTCGGCCAGCAGATGCTCCAGTGCCGTGAGGTGCCCATCCGCCTCGCGCGCCAGGCGCTCGAACACGTCGTAGCACTGCTGAGGCGGCCGCGAGAGGCCAAACGCCGCTGTCGACTGCAGGGAAGCCAGCTTGCTGTTCACCTTGGGCGGGTAGTTGAACGAATCAGCCCGCCCTCGACTCTTGCCTTGGTGCAGCTCCCCCTCAATCGCCAGTACGCTGGCGGCGAGGGCACGGGCATCACCCGCCAAGGCGGTCTCCCCGATGGCCTCCACCTGCTCCGCCTGCGCCGTCAGGTGCGCGCGCACCTCACGCGCGCGCAGGACTGCCCGGTGCACCGCGGACAGCTTGTCGCGAATGGCCAGCAACAGGGCATACTGCGCCTCCAGATCCTCCTGGGTGACGTCTTCGACCCGCGGATCCAGCTGCACGGTGACCGAGCCGGATAGCCGAACCGCGCCGGTCGCCACCTCCACGCCGTAGCGTCCAGGCGGCACCTCCGGCCCGATGGTGCTGCCACCCCAGTAGCCGGACAGGAGCGCCCCCGGCAGATCTTCGCCCCGGGCCACCCGTAGGTCCCACACGGCCTGGTTAAGCCCTGCTCGCGGGCTGAGCGACCGCCCCCAGGCGCTCCCGTCGTCACTCGCCACCTCGCGCAACACCTGTCCCTCGCGTGTCCGAATCGTGATGTGCACGGGTCCCTCGGGCGGCGCGGGCAGATAATACGTGAGCACGGCGCCGGTGGGAGGGTTCTCCCCGGCCGTCGCGGGCGAGAACCCGTCGGCCAGCGCCTCGCCCACCACCATTTCGCCGGCCGCCTGCCTATACGTGTGAAATCCTCCGGCCGGCTCCGCACGCATCTGGCGGCCGGACTGCCGCCTTACGGCGGTGGGCGGCGCAAACAGCCGCGCCTCCTTGGCGCTGGCACCCGCTTGTGCCGCCTCCCGGAAGGGCGTCAGGTCGTCTAACATCCAGAACCCGCGGCCATGAGTGGCGACCACCAAGCTGTCGTCATGCACAGCGAGGTCGTGGACGGGCGTGACGGGGAATCGCCCCCCGAGCCGGCTCCAGGCCCTGCCGCCGTCGTATGAGACGTAGAGCCCGGACTCACTTCCCAGGTACAGAAGTTCAGGACAGTGCGGATCCTCGCGCACGACCCGGGCAAAGTCATCAGGCGGCAGGCTCTGGTCCACCCGACGCCACGTCTGCCCCTGGCTGTCGGTGCGGTACACGTACGGCGTGCGGTCATCCAGCTTGTACCGCGTCGCCACGACGTACGCCGTCTGGCTATCGTGCGGCGACGGCTCAATGATGCTGATGAGCGCCCAATCCGGTAGGTCCGGCGGGGTCACATCCTCCCACGCCTCCCCGTTGGTGGTGGACACGTGCACCCGCCCGTCATCCGATCCCGCCCACAGGACACCCGGCTCGCAGGGCGACTCCGCAAACGCGAAGATCGTGCCATAGTATTCGGTGCTGACGTTGTCCTGGGTGATGGGGCCGCCCGACGACCCCAGCGTCTTCGGGTCTCCCCGCGTGAGGTCGGGGCTGCGCACCTCCCAGTGCTGTCCGCCATCCAAGCTGCGGAAGACATGGTTGCCGCACGCGTAGAGGCAATTGGGATCATGGGGAGACAGCACGACCGGAAACGTCCACTGGAAGCGGTATCGGAGATCGCCGGCCCCATAGCCGATGGGATCTTCGGGCCATACGGTAATGTCCACCTGCTGGTGCGATCGGTGGTCATACCGCGTCAGGCGCGAGGCGTAGTTCCCCGCAAACACAATGTGGGGCTGGTCCGGGCGCACGGCAATGTACCCGCTCTCGCCGCCGCCTACCGGATGCGTGTCACCGGCCGTAATCGCCCCTTTGTCGGAGAAGCTGGGTAGCATGATCGTACTGTTGTCCTGCTGCGCGCCGTAAATCCGAAACGGATACTGTCGGTCCGTGGTGACGTGATAGAACTGCCCCGTCGGCTGATTGTAGGGCAGGGTCCATGTGCGCCCCCCGTTGTACGACACCGAGGCCCCGCCGTCGTTGCCCTCGATCCACCGCCCCGGGCGCTCTGGGTCCATCCACAGGTCGTGGTTGTCGCCGTGCGGCGTGGGAATCGCCTGAAAGTGGGCCCCGCCATCTTTGGAGCGCCACAGCCGGAGATTGAGGATGTACACCGTGTCGACATCCAGAGGATCCGCAAACACGTGCATGTAGTACCAGGGCCGCTGCATCAGGTCCGGGTTGTCGCTCACACGCACAAAGTGGGCGCCGCCGTCGTCCGATCGAAAGAGGCCCCCGGACGCCGCCTCCACCATCACCCACACGACGTCCGTGCCCGGAGAGACGGCCACCCCCATGCGCCCCAGCACCCCCTGCGGCAACCCGGGCCGACGAGTCAGCTCGACCCACGTGTCGCCGCCATCCACGCTCTTAAAGAGGCCACTCCCGGGGCCGCCGCTGGACAGCGACCACGGGGTGCGGTGCGCGTCCCAAAGGGTCGCATACAAAATGCTGGGCCGCCGCGGATCCATCGCAAGATCCGCCGCGCCGCTGTGGTCGTCTCGATACAAAATTTTCTCCCACTGCCTCCCGCCATCGCGGCTGCGATACACGCCCCGATCCGGATGCGGCCCGTAGGCATGGCCCAGCACAGCGGCATACACCCAGTCTGCGTGGTGCGGATGCACTCGCACCCGCGCAATATGTTGGGTCGCGCCGAGCCCACGGTGCTCCCACGTGGCGCCGCCATCAGGAGAGCGCCACACGCCATCCCCCGCCACCACGTTGCCGCGGATGCATGCCTCGCCCATGCCCGCGTACACCACCGACGGCTCCGCATCCGACACGGCCAGCGCCCCCACCGACGCCGCGCGGAAAAATCCATCCGACACGTTGCGCCACGTGGCGCCTCCATCCTGGGTCTTAAACACCCCTCCACCCGCGCCCCCAAAATAAAAGGTGCTGGGGTCGCGCGGGTCCCCTGCCACGGCCACCACGCGCCCCCCGCGAAATGGTCCCAGCTGCCGCCACGGCACTTGGCTCTCTATCGCACGGCGCATGGCCCCGAGCTCCAGGTCCTTGGATGCCTCACTCATCGGTCTTCCTCCCGTTCTTGTTGGGTTCGGCCGCGCTGGCGGACTCAGGCCGGAATTGGGCGGCCAGCAACAACAGCGCCGGGCGCCTCGGGGCGCCCGGCGCTGTACATCGCCGCTAGACAGACGGGGACGTCACCGTCCACCGCCACGGCTCGGATCCGCCGTTGACCGGGGAGTGGTACTTCGACACCCCGTGCAGCCCGTTTTTGATGATCCGGTACGGAGCAGGCGTGCCCACCCCGACGTACTCCGGCATCATCAGGACCGGCAGGTTGATGGCCGCGTACTCTTCGTACGCGTCTAGCCGCTGCTGTGCCTGAGCCGGCGTGCCCGGCGCGTAGACGGCGGTGGCCAGACGGTCCATCGTCTTGCTGGAGAAGCCGCCAAAGTTGTTGGTGGCTCCCGTCAGGTAGAGACTGGTGCTGGGGTAGCCTTCGCCCTCGTACCAGCCCGCGCCCCACCAGGCCAAGTCCCACTTGCCCGTGTTCTGCGGGTTGGTGATGAGGTTGATCAGCTGGGAGAAGGGCTGCTGATCCAGCGTGACGTTAATGCCCTCCTGCGCCCAGCTCTGCTTCAGGTACTGCACGATGTTGGTGTCTGTTGTTGACCCCGACATCACCAGGAACGGAAACGACAGGGTGACGCCATTGCGGGTCATCACGCCGTTGCTGTTGAGATGCCACCCGTGCTGTTCCAGCAACTTCTTGCCCGCGGCCGGATTGTAGGGGTAGCAGTGCACGTTCTTGTCGTAGTACGGATTGGTCGGCTTCTGTGCCACCACCGTGCAGCTCGGAGTCGCAAAGCCATGGTACAGGTGTTGGGCGATGGCAGCTTGGTTGATGCCCATCTGCATCGCCTGCCGGAAGTACAGCTTGTTGAACAGCCCGCCGATCACCGGCGCATTGCTGTGAAAGTTGGGCTGCAGCAGGTTGTAGCTGATGACGTATCCCGCGTTGGCCGCTCGATAGCCCTTCAAGCTGTGCGCATCAGCCGTGTAGGCGGACGGCAGCGAAGCCTCCGCCAGCAGGCCGCTCTTCAGGCCGACATACACCCGCGCCGATGACGTCTCGTACTGGTACACCAGTGTCTTAATGGCCGGCTGGTGCCCGTCGTACTTCGGGTTCGCGCTCATCACCCAGTAGTCGTTGTTGATGAACTTGGTGACATCGTACGGGCCGTCCACCACGCGGAACTGGGGAGCCATCGGCGTGCGGCCCACCTGCAAGAGCCACTTCAGCTCCTTGGTCATGTCTGCGGGGTTCACGAGGTTCGGGTTCGAGGGATCCGGGTAGTGGTTCCAGACCTTCACCGGCACCGGCGTCGGATAGCCCAAGACGTTCAGCTCCACCCACACGGGGTTGGAGGGCTGCGTAATGGTTACCACCAGCGTGCTGGCGTTGGTGGCCACGACCGACTTGATGCGGTCGAAGCTGGTGCCTCCCACGCTGCTGTTTTCCCACGGAGCCGATGAGACGCTGGACGCCTTGTAGATCTGCCAGGTGAACGCGCTGTCGTACGCGGTCACCGGCGTCCCGTTGGACCAATGCCACTTGGGATTAAATTTTATCGTAAAGACGGTGTCGTTGTTGCTCGGCGTGATGCTGGACGCTATGGAGCGGCTGTAGTTGATGGTGTCGTTCTTGGAGATGTGGAACAAGCCCTTCCACATCAGCCCCGTCACGTCGTTGGACGTCGAGTTGTACGACACGGGGTCCACGGGGAACCACCATGTGGGCTCCGTCGCCACGCCCCCCACCAGCGTCACGCTCTTCACGGTGGCTGCTGTCGGAGTCGACGAGCTGCCGCACCCCGCCAGGATGAGCCCTAGGGATCCCACCGCCATCATTCCCCACCGCATCCAGCGGGGGTTGACTATCGCGCGCACGCATTCACCTCCGTTGTTGACCTTGCCGCGGCGCGGCTGTGCAATCCCGAATGGCGCCTCCGAACTTTGTAAGGCAAGGCCCGCCGCGATCCCCAAGTGACGCATTGCGTGTCGTCCGTGGTTCACCAAAGAGGCGGGATAGGAGCGAGCGACCTAAGCGTTCGCTAACCGTTGGCTAAGCGCCGCATAAAGTTTCGCTCCTCCTACGCGTGCACCATAACACGTGTCCAGAATTTTTGAAACGTCCTGAGGCGGTTTCGGGGGCTCCCACGCCAAAATATTTTCACCGGCTGCTCAGGGCTGCCACACGGGATCCCGCTTCGCCAAAAAGGCCGCAATCCCCTCTCGAGCATCCGGCATGGCGCGCTGCTCCACCATCACGCGGCTGGCATAGCGAACCGCGTCGTCGTAACCCATCGCGAGCTGGCGGTAGAAGTGCTGCTTGCCGTGTGCCAGCACATGTCGGCTGAACCGCGCAATGGACCGCGCCATGGCGAGGCTGGCGGCCTCCAGCTCCTCTGGCGGCACCACTTGGTTGACCAGCCCCGCCGCGAGCGCCTGCGCGGCCGTCTGGGGCTCCCCCGTAAACAGCATGGCCGCCGCCGCCTTCATCCCCACGTTGCGGGACAACGCCACACCGGGGCTGACGCAGAAATATCCGATGCGCACACCCGGCGTGGCAAATCGCGCGGTCGATGACGCCACGGCCACATCGCAGGTGGCGACCAGCTGGCAGCCCGCCGCCGTGGCCCAGCCCTCTACCTCCGCCACCACAATTTGCGGAGCCTGGCGAATGGCGTGCATCGCCCGCTCACACGCCTCAAACACCGCGACTGCCTCGTCGTGGGTGCCCTGTAAAATTTCGTTGAGGTCGTGGCCCGCGCTGAAGGCCGGGCCGGCAGCCCTGATGATAATGACGCTCGCGTCCTCGGGCGCCACGCCCTCCACCGCGTCTTGGAGCCCCTGGAGCATCGCTTGGGACAGCGCATTGCGCTTGGCCGGATGGTTCAAGGTCAGCCGCACAATGTGCTGGGCCAGCCACTGGTTGTCACGAAGCACCAGCGGCTCGGTCTCGTTCACTGTCATCCTGCAAGCCTCCTGTGGCGACGCATGATGGCCCGCCTGCCATTCGCGTCCGCCCCCGTCATTAGTGGCACCCCTCATTTTAGTTTAGTCGCTCGGCAGAGTCGCGCCGCCGCGCGGCAGACGCCAGGCACGGCGCCGCGGGCAAGCCCCCAGGATGGCGGCGCGTCCGCACCCGCATTGCGCTGGCGACCCGCGTGCGCTATACTTACCGTGGCATCGGGGAGTAGCGCAGCTTGGTAGCGCGCCTGCTTCGGGAGCAGGAGGTCGCAGGTTCGAATCCTGTCTCTCCGACCATGTGAATCGGGGTTGCGCAAGCAGCCCCGATTGTTTTTGCCCCTGCAAGGCGGGGCCGCACGCGGGGAATCCTCCGATTATGAGCAGAAAAAAATTGCCGGTGGTGCCCGACGCCCGCGGGGCGCTGGACGCCCTCTCCGTGCGCGTGCGCGCCAGCGGGGCCGCATCGCCCCCACCGGTCCCGGCCCGAAGCCCTGCCGTAACAAAATTTCACGACGTGCTGCGGGATGTGCTGGAGCGCCGGGCGGGCCAGCCTCGGTCGAGCCCATAGCGGCGAGCGGCTAGGGAGTCGGCATGAGGGCGCCCAAATCTTCGACAAGCCGCCCGGTCAGCGACGGCAGGCGGCGAATCGCCGCCAAAACGCCCGCCGCGTAGGCCGATCGGTCGTGAACATCATGCCGCAGCGTAAGCACTTGGCCCTCGGCCCCGAATACCACGGTTTGGTGCGCCACCAGGCCGGGCAGCCGCATGCTGTGGACGGGAATGGACTCGGGATCCCGGCGCGTAGCGGCCGCCAGCAAGCTGGCCATCCTGAGCGCCGTGCCCGATGGGCGATCGCGCTTGGTGGCGTGGTGGGCCTCGACGATCTCCACATCCGGAAAAAAGCGAGCCGCCTCCTCAGCGAGGCGCTCGGACAGCCACGCCCCCACCGAGAAGTTTGCAATGAGCGCCGCCGCCACCCCGCTCGCGGCGGTGCGCCGTGCCAGCTCCGTGCGCTGGTCCCGCGAAAAGCCGGTCGTGCCCACGACAATGGACCACCCCCGGTCCACCGCGTCCAGGAGGCGCGGATACGCCGAAGTGGGCTCGGTGAAGTCCACCAGCACCGTGGGATACTGCATCGCCGCTTCCCCGACCGTGCCCACGACCGTCAGGTCCACCGCCTCGTCGCCCCAGATCGCGCCCAAGTGCGCGCCGGCGTGCGAGCGTCCCAGGGCCGCGACCAGCACCATGTCGCTCGCCGCGGCGATGGCGCGCCCGACGGCACGGCCCGTGCGGCCCGTTGCCCCCGCCAGCGCCACCCGAATGGGCTCGTCCATGGTCGTCAGGCCTCCAGCCGCGGGGCCGCATCGCCGCGCAGCAGCTGGCTGCCAATCACGAGCCGCATGATTTCCGACGTGCCCTCGTAAATCTCGGTCACCTTGGCGTCGCGCAGGAGGCGCTCGACTTGGTACTCCCGCATGTAGCCATAGCCGCCATGCACCTGGATGGCGGCCAGGCAGTGCCGCACGGCCGCCTCGGAGCAGAACAGCTTGGCCATCGCGGCGGCCATGCGGCCGCGCTGCGCGTCGTCGCGGACCCGCGCGGCGTCGTAAGCCAACAGGCGGCCGGCGTGCAGGTCGGTGGCCATGTCGGCCAACTTGAACTGGACCGCTTCGAACCGGCCGATGGCTTGGCCAAATTGCTTTCGGGTGCGGGCATACGTAAGCGACAGGTCGAGCGCGCGGCCCAGCATGCCCAGCGCCTGGGCCGCGATCCCAATGCGCCCCCCTTCCAGCAGGCGGAGCGCCATGTCGTAGCCGGCCCCCTCCACCCCCAGCCGATCGGAGGTGGGGACCATCACTTGGTCCAGCAACAGGGCACCAGTTTTCGCGGCGTGCAGCCCCATCTTCTCTTCCGCTCGCCCGTAGCTGAGCCCAGGTGCCTCCTTGTCCACCACAAAGGCGGTGATGCCGTCCCGCCCCGACGTGCCGGGCAGGCGGGCAAACACCAAGTAGCGGTCCGCCTCCCCGGCCCCTGTAATGAAGACTTTTCCGCCTCGCAGGCGGTATCCGCCCTCGCCCGGCTCTGCCACCGTAGCCAGCGCGGCGGCATTGGAGCCCGCGTCCGGCTCGGTTAGCGCAAAGGCCCCAATGTGCTGCCCCGCAATGAGGGACGGCAGCCATCGGGCCTTCTGGGCCTCCGTGCCATACCGATGAATCGCTTCGAGATGCAGGGAATTGTGCACCTCATACACGACCGCCGTGGCGGGGTCGCCGTAGGCAATAGCCTCCACGACCAGGGTTTGGGCCAAGTAGCTGGTGCCGCCCCCGCCCTCCTCAGCCGGCACCGTCATGCCGAGGTAGCCGTGTTGGCCCAGCACCCGGAGGTTTTCTCGGGGATACACCTGATCCCGGTCGTTTTGGTCACTCGTCGGCGCAATCGCCGTCGCCACCAGCTGGCGGACAGCGTCGGCAATGGCCTGCTCGTCCTCAGTGAATTCCATCGGCCATGCCTCCAGCCCCTCGCAAGACTTGATCCGCCAATCCACTGGCGTCGCGCGTGCCCGCCGCCACGGCGGTGAGAGCCCGTGCCCAGCCCGGGTCTTCGCGGGCAGCGGCCAGTCGCCGCGCGACAGCATCCCACACCGCCTGGCGCACGAGGGTTTCCACCTGGTGGGTGCGCCGCTCGGCTCGGCGGCCGGTCTCCTCCAGAAACGCGCGATGGCGGGCCAGCTCCTCCAGGATGCGCTCCAGACCGCGCCGCTCGGCGGCCACCGTGGTCAGGATGGGAGGGGTCCAGGGGGGCGGCTCGGCTGCCAGCCGCAGCATGGCGCGCAGCTCCCTCACGCTGGTGTCCGCGCCGGGGCGGTCTGCCTTGTTCACCACGAACACATCTGCAATTTCCAAAATCCCGGCCTTGATGGCCTGTATGTCATCGCCCAAACCTGGAGCGAGCACCACCATCACGGACTCGGCCAGCGCCATGATCTCGATTTCGCTCTGCCCCGCCCCGACCGTCTCGACCAGCACCCAGTCGAATCCCGCCGCATCCAGCACGGTGAGTGACGCGGCGGCTGCCCGCGACAAGCCGCCGGTCTGGCCCCGGCTGGCCAGGCTCCGCATAAATACGCCGGGGTCCATGGTGGCGTCCTGCATTCGGATCCGGTCACCCAAAATCGCACCGCCGGTAAACGGACTCGAGGGGTCTACGGCGATGATGCCCGCCGTTTGCCCCTGCCCGCGTGCGGCCAAGGCCAAGCCATCCACGAGGGTGGACTTGCCCACCCCCGGTGCCCCGGTAATGCCCACCACATGCGCGTGGCCCGTGTGGGGCAAAAGCGTCTGCAGGAGAGCCTCCGCCTCGGGACCACCGCGCTCGACCACGGTGAGCGCCCGGGACACGGCACGCCGCTGGCCCGCCAGCACATCGTCTGCCAACACCGGCGCCCCCGTCATGAGTCGCCCACCCGCTCCTGGATGTAGCGCACAATATCGCGTGTGTCCGTGCCCGGGCCAAACACCCGTGACACCCCCGCCTCCAGCATGCTTGGCACGTCTTGCTCCGGCACGATGCCTCCAAGGAGCAACAGGACGTCGCCCTGGCCGTTCTCCCGAAGCAGTCGGGCAATGCGCGGCACCAACGTGGGGTGCGCCCCGGACAAGATAGACAGCGCCACCACCTGCACATCCTCCTGCAGGGCAGCTTCCGCCACCTGCTCGGGCGTTTGATGCAGGCCTGTGTACACCACTTCCATGCCCGCATCCCGGAGCGCCCGCGCAATCACCTTGGCGCCCCGGTCATGCCCATCCAGGCCAGGTTTGGCCACCAACACACGAATCACTCGCTCGCCCCCATCCCTCATGCCTTTGGCGCGTCCAAAGCACCATCATACCCCGACATACCCCGACATACCGCGACATACCGCGACCTACCGCGACATACCGCGACGCAACGCGAGACCGCGCCGAAGATCTCCGCTGGCGGCCCCCCTACATCTTCACGTCCGGGCGGCCCGCTCCCGGGTGCCGAGCCGCGTCGGCGTCGTCGTCCTCACGATATTCATCGCGCAGGAGGGCGAGCTCCTGCTCCAAGCGTCGGGTACTCTGAAACATCCGGTAGAGAAAGCCGAACATCAGCACGAACAAGGCCGTGTAGGCAAAAAACAAGTACCAGAGATCCTGGCGCTCCAACGGGCTCATGGCCCACCTCCTGAATTTTTCTCACAGCGAGTCGAGGGGCGTGCGCAGGCGATCCTGAATCTCCACAAGATGGTCCTCAGCGGTCAGCAGGCGCAGGCGAATGAGGATCCAGGCAGCGGCCAGAAACAGAAAGGCCACCATCGACACCAGCATGGCCAGCACCATCGAGGGCGCCAGATTTACGCCGTGTGTGGTGATGACCGCCGGATGAATGGACTTCAGGAAATAGACCGCGTAGTAGTCCAGCGGCACGAGGAAGAACGCCACGATGGCCAGCACGGCGGCATAGCGGGCTCGCCGCTCTCGGTCATCCGTCCAGTCGCGCAACAGCAGGTACCCCAAGAAGAGCACCCACAGAATCAGGGTGGTGGTGATGGTGGGATCCCAGGTCCACCACGACCCCCACGCCGTCCGTCCCCAGATGATCCCGGATACCAGCACCATGGTGGTCAGCAGCGTCCCCACCTCGGCCGACGCCGCGGCCCAGCGGTCCCACGCCAGCCCCCGCCTCCACAGGTAGCCGATGCTGGCCACAAACGTCACGCCGTAGACAAACGTCATGGCCGTGGCCGAACCCATGTGGACGTAGAAGATCCGCTCGCTGGACAGGAGGTATCGGGCGTCCGGCGTATAGATGAAATTCAGATACAGGGCCACCACCCAAATGGCCGCCATCAGCCAGAGCCACCAGGTGCCTGTCCACACACGTGCCTTGGGCTTCGTCACGTCACACCTCCCAGATAAACTCATAGAGCACCAGCGGCAACCCCAGAAATACGACATCGTATGCCATCAGCGCGTGCAGCCAGGGCCACGGGTCTACAGCCGGCACCACGTGGCCCAAGACGCCCCCCGTCGCTTCGGCGGCCAAAATCAGCACGGGCACCGAAAACGGCACGAGGAGCACCGGCAGGAGTACCGATCCGGCCCGCGTGTTGGCCGCCATGGCGGCGAACAGCGTCCCCACCCCCACAAACCCTACCGTTCCGAGCGCCAGCGTGACGGCCAGCAGGGGAAGCACACCGCCGGCGACCGGCTCGCCCAACAGCACCACCATGAACGGCAGCACCAGCCACTCCATGGTGAACATGAAGACGAACGCCACGGTCAGCTTCGCCAGGAAGATAGCCAGCCGGTCGCCCGGGGCCACCATGAGCCCGGTCAGCGCGTCGTCGCGCGCTTCTTGCTCGAAGCCCCGGCCGACGCCCAGCATCCCTGCAAACAGGTACGCCACCCACAGCACCCCCGGAAACACCGACGCCAGCGCCACCCGCAGTGGATTCACCGCAATGCCGAACACCAGCGCCACCATCAGGGCGAAGGCTACCATGGCCACCCAGGTTTCCTTGCTGCGAAGCTCCAGCTGCAGATCCTTCAGGACGATGGCGGTGAACTTACGCCCCACGAGGACGCCTTCCCGGAAACCGGGCCTCGTAGGTGCTGGCCAGTCGGTCGCGGAAGCCATCGCCGCCCTCCCGCTCAATGAGGGGGGCCGCGAGGTGGCCTCGCCACAGGATGCCCACCTGGTCGGCCATCCGGGCGGCTTCGTCCAGATGGTGGGTGATCAGCAGCACGCCCCCGCCTTCCGCCGTCGTCCGCCGGATCCACTGATCCAGCAATCCGGCCGCCCCCACGTCCATGCCCGTGTACGGCTCGTCCAGCAGCAGCAGCTGGGGGTGGGCCACAAACGCCCGGGCCATCGCCGCGCGCTGCTCCATGCCGCGGGAATAGCGCCGCACCGGCTCGTGCTGAAAGCGGCCGAGTCCCACTTGCCCCAGCAGCTCCGCCGCCCGCTCGCGCGGCCGGGGCACCCCATACAGCCGCGCGTAGAACGTGAGGTTGTCCAATCCTGACAGAGCGCCATACAAAAACGACCGGTGGCCCAGGTACCCGACCCGGCTGTCCGTCGCCTCCGTACTGACCGGGCGCCCAAACCGCTCCAGCCGTCCGCGCGACGGCGCCCACACGCCAGCGGCCAGCTTCAAGAGGGTGGACTTGCCCGAGCCGTTGGGCCCCAGCACCACGACCACCGCTCCAGCGGGCACCGCCAGCGTCACATCGCGCAGGACGAGCCGCTCCCCGAGCCGCTTGGCAACGCCCACCGCGCGCAGCAGCGGCCCGTCCTCCCCACCCCCCGGCACCCGAGCTACACCGACTCCGGGGTCCAGACGCGGGCCAGCTCCCCCAGAAGCGCCTCCCGCTCCACCCGATACACCACATCTTCAAGCTCCCCCCGGCGGTGAAGGGCCTCGATGCCCGCCAGCCGCTCGAGTAAGTCCTCCCGCTGCGCCCGGTCATGGGTCGCGTCCGACAGCGGCGACCAGTTCACCACCAGATAAAGCGCACCCAGCACCACGAGCGCCAGCGCCAGCAACAGCGCCGAACCCATCGCCGGAAATCCCTGCCGGCCCGGCACCGTGGTGCCGCCAGCGGCCAACGAAAATGCCGTCACGGTATTGGCGTGCACGCTGGTCGTCTCATAGACGTGGAACTTGGGGCTCCCCGGCAGGCCAGGAATCTTCCGAGAGGGCAGCACCTGAAAGGCGGCGTTGAGCACGGGCGGCAGGGTGTCCGCCGGCGGCACCATGACGACCAAGGCCGCGACCGGCAGATACTGCCGCACCGCCAGGTACTGCGACGTCCCATTCCACGGCACGTCGTACTCCACGGCCACCGTGCCGGTGGCACCATCCAGCACCACGTGGTGTGCTGCGGTGGCGCCCAGCTGCACGTTGACCCCCTTGATGGGTCCGTGCCCGTCCAGCACCCCCAGCGTCGTCGTCGCGCCGGGATGGGCCAGCACCACCTGCTCGTAAACCGCCAAGTGCTTTCCCTGGGGCAACAGGACCAGCAGCTCCGATTCAATGCTGCCCGACGCGGCCCTCACCGAGCCTCCGGCGGCCAGCGTGCCCAGGATACCCAAGCCCACCGCCAGCGCGGCCGCCCACCGGAGCCTCATCGCCGCACCGCCGGCCGCTCGGCCCCGCAGCTTTCGCACTGCCTCGCCTGGCCGCGGTCAAATGGCACCCCGCAGGCGAGGCAGTAGCGCTGTTCAAGCTCCTGCTCGATCTGGCGGCGGATGCCGTCAGGCAGCGGGTGCGCACGGCCGGGGGTCGGCACGGCCCGGAAGTATGGCACGACCGCCAAGCCAACCACGCCGGCTGTCAGCAGCGCGGCCAGCACGACGCTCATGATGGTCATGCCTCATCCCTCCGCGCCCGCCACAGCGATCCGGCCGCCACGGCGGCGCCGGCCTTGGGCCGCGGGCGGCCCCCGCCCAACAGCGTCAGCAAGGAGCCCAGCACGATGACGTACATGCCAATCCAGATCCACGACACCATCGGGTTCACAAAAAACTCGACATTCGCCGTGGTGCCCCCAGGGCTGTACCCCACCAGCACCGTGTAGAGATCCTGCACCCAGCCTCCCTGAATGGCCACGTGCGCGACGGGCTGCGACGACCCGGGGAAGAACTCCAATCCGGGGGCCAGCGCGTCGCGGACCAGTCCTCCCCCGTTCACCACCAGCGCGGCCCGCGTCGTTTGATACGTGCCGTGCGGCACGGTCTCGAGCCCCTGAAACGTCACCCGATAGGGTCCGACGCTCTCGGTCTGCCCCACGCGAAAGGTCTTGACGACGGCGTAGTTGCCCGTGTGCGACCCCACCACGCCCAGCACCACGATCAGAAACGCCGCGTGGGCGACGTACGCGCCGAACCGGCGTCGGTTGTGATTGACCGCGCGGACCAGCGCCACCCCCCATGGCTCCCCCGTGGCGCGGCGCCGAATCGATGCCGCCCGCGTAAATTCCTGCACCGTCGCGGCCAAGGCAAAGACCGCCAGCAAGTCACCCAGAAACAGTCCCAGAGATCGCGCACCCCACAGATAGCCGGCCACGCCCCCCGCCAGCCCAATAAGCCAGGGCCACCGAAGGCGCTGAGCCACGATATTCCATTTGGACGACCGCCAACTCATCGCAGGCGCCATGCCCATGAGCGCCACGACCCCCAGGAACAAGGGGACGGTCATTGTGTTGAAGAACCCAATCTTCAGCACCACCGTGGTGCCCAGGAGCGCCTTGGAAATGATGGGATAGAACGTCCCGAATTCCACCACCACCACCAGCACGGCCATGAGAAACGCCATGAGGAACAGGACGCCCTCACGGGAAAACGTATCGTGCAGGGGCTGGCGGTCGGTCAGCTGGTCGCGCCGAACATACAGCACCAGCGCAGACCCGACGAGGCCCGCCCAAAACAGCCCAAAGAAGTACGGCCCCACCCCCGTGCCCGCAAATGAATGCACGGAGTTGGGCAGCACGCCGCTCCGCGTAATATAGGTGCCCACCTGAGTCAGCAGAAACGCGGCCACCACTAACCCCGCGGACCACGTCCTCAGCATGCCGCGCTTCTCCTGGGCCTGGAGTGTGTGCAAAAAGCCAGTCGCCGCCAGCCAGGGCAGCAGCGACGCATTTTCGACCGGGTCCCACTCCCAGTAGCCGCCCCAGCCCAGCTCCATATAGGCCCACCAGCCACCCAAGATAATGGCCGCACTGAGAAACATCCACGCAAACAAGAGCCACCGCCGCACCAGCGGCGTCCACGACTCGCTGGGCAGGCGCTGCCACAGCGCGCTCATAAAGAGGGCAAACGGCACCCCCATGCCAATCAGCCCGGTGTACATCGCGGGTGGGTGAATCACCATGACGGGGTTTTGCAGCAGAGGGTCCAGACCGCTGCCGTTGGTCGGGTGGCCGGCGATCAGGCGAAAGGGGTCGGCGGCCACGTTGGACACGCCGGCGAAGAAAACCAGCATCAGCGCCAGAATCGGGACGGCAAGCGCCGTAATGCGGCGCTCCGACCTCCACCCAATGCCCGCCGCCCACGCCGTGTACAGCGACAGCAGCCAGCCCCAAAACAGCACAGAGCCGGAGTCCCCGCCCCACAGCGCCGCGAGACGATAGGCCAAGGGTAAGCCCCGATTGGTGTGGTTGAACACGGCCGCCACCGAAAAATCTCCGGTGGCAAGCAGGTACTCCAGCACCAGCACCGCAGCCGTCATGGCCAGCGCGATTCCGAGGGCCGCCCCGCGCACGCTCTCTCGCAGCCGAGGGTTATTCGTCTTGTGGGCCCAGAAGCCACCCGCGGCCGTGTAGGCGGCCGACAGCAGGGCCAGGAGCAGGGCTAGGCGGCCCACCAGCACAAGGCTCATCGTGAACCCTCCAACTTGCGCACTCTGGGCGGGGTTCCATGCGGCGGCCCGCCGCACCCCTATCCCGCGGCGCTGGACGTCTTAACCGGAACGATGTGGTTGGGGCACTGAACCATCAGCTTCTCAGCCACAAAGACGCCACCCCTGCCCATTGATCCCTCCACGATGGCATGAGCATTTTTAAACTCTTCGGTCGGCAGGGCGCCGACGTAGCGAACCCGCATGCTGTGCCCTCCGGACGCCAGCAGGAACGTCAGCACCTCGGTGGAGGGATTGTAGTGCACGCTCTGCGCCAAGAGCCGTCCTTGGACCCGCACGATCTGCCCCTTGAACCGGGCCAGCTGACTCTGATACTGCGCTACAGGCACGAAATACTGGGAGAAGCTCTTGGTTGCCTGCAAGCCCAAGTAAACCAGCGCGCCCAGCACCAGGACGGCGCCAATCTTGATGCGCAACTTCTTGGACACGGGTGCCACCGGCCTTCCCATGATTCACGGAACATTGTAACACGTCGCCCAATCTGATCCGGCGCATCCAACGCCCTATGCGGCTAGTCGAAGCGATAGACCGTATTGCTCATCACGCCCCATGGAAAGTCGCGGTACAAGACACGCGCCTGGCGCGTCGCGTCCGCGGCCCCCGCAGCGTACAAGAGCGGCACAAAGTGCTCCCGCGCCCGCGGGGGAACCGCCTTGTCCGCCTCGGGTGCCCGCTCGGCATAGTTGAAGAGGTCGTCCAGCTGCCAATGGAGCACGGCATCGTCGAGCCACGCTTCGAACGCCTCCGCCCACGGCGCCGCCTGGCCATCGTCCCGGGCAAACCGCATCATCGCAAAGTTGTGCACCGTGACACCGCTGGCCACGATGAGAACCCCCTCGTCGCGAAGCGGTGACAGCGCGCGGCCAATGGCGTACTGCTCCGGCGGCGTCAGCTGGGCGCACACGGACAGCTCCACCACCGGAACCGTCTGAGCGGGAAACACCCGGTGCAGGATGGTCCACACCCCATGGTCGAGGGCGCGGTTGGCCTCCACGCGATGCTGGACGCCCGCCGCCGCCAAAAGCGAACCGACGCGCTGTGCCAGCGCCGGATCTCCCGGCGGGTTGTAGCGCACCTGGTACAGGGCGTCGGGAAAGCCACCGAAGTCGTACATGGTCTCGAGCCGTGCTGCGCCATTCACCGTTTGCACGGCCTCTTCCCAATGGGCCGAGAAAATGACAATGGCCTTTGGAGGCGGCACGCTCTCGGACAAGCGATCGAGAAACGTGGTGTAGGGACTCTCCTCCAGCGCAATCATGGGCGATCCGTGCGCGATGAACAGGACCGGCATCTTGCGTGGCTCCGTCACAGGGATTCCCCCTTCTATAGCCGCGGTATAGCCGCGATGGCCGCTGGCGGGCGGCACGATCTCAGTATAGTCCGCGCTCCTGCCCCAACCGCCGCCCGCAGCAGGCTCCCTAGCCGCGCCGGGCCCTCTATTGGTACGGCGACGCACGGTGCCAGGATCTTCGTCCGCCCCTGTGAAAATGCATTGCACCGCCGCTGGCGCTCTGCTACAATCGGCTTGCTTCATGCCGAAGTGGTGAAACTGGCAGACACGCGGTGTTCAGGGCGCCGTGAGCGTAAGCTCGTGTGGGTTCGAGTCCCACCTTCGGCACCAAATTTTTTGTCGGGATGGCGGAACTGGCAGACGCATACGTTTGAGGGGCGTATGGGGCAACCCGTGGGGGTTCGAGTCCCCCTCCCGGCACCACTTTTTACGGCGCCTTCGCGGCGCCGACGCTAGCACACATCGGCGATGATCGCCAGCGTGCACGAACAGCCGACTCCAATTTCTTCGGCCGCGCCTGCCGTGGCTGAGGGCCGGAGTCGTTTCGAATTTACGGATGACACGCCGTTGCTTACCCCGCCATCCTGCAGCATCTGGGCCACTTAATGAAAGCCACGGATCGGGATCGTGACCGGTGGGCTGGATGCAGCGCGGGAGCGTTCGGCGCGTCACGCCACCGGGTGGCCAATCAACAGGCGCGCCAGTTCGGCCACCGTGTCGGCCGTCAGCGTGGGGCGCGCGCGCAGCGTCTCGTCCCAGCAGCCGTAGCCGTAGCGCACCGCTACGCTGTCGCACCCCAGCGCGCGGGCCGCCTCCACGTCGGCGGCCGTGTCCCCAATCATCACGGCGTGTCTGGCGTTCAGAGTGCCCAGCATGTCTGCGGCTGCCCGCAGCACCTCCCGCTTGGCTGCTCGCCGGCCGTCCAACTGGGAGCCGACAACCGCCTTAAAGCACGGACGAAGTTGGTGTTGCGCCACAATCTGTTCCGCGAACACGGTGGGCTTCGAGGTGGCGACAACCTGGCGCACTCCGCGGCGGGCCAAATCCCGCACCACGCCGGCGATTCCGGGATACAGGTGCTGCTGGCGGATGCCGTCCCGGCGGAAGTGCACCCGGTAGTGGTCGACGGCCTGACGGCAGTGCGCCTCGTCCCATCCGGTGGCGCGGCGAAAGGAATCTAACAGGGGCGGCCCAATGAAGCGGCCCAGCGCCGCGTCCTCCAGCTGCGGGTGGCCCATCGTGGCCAGTGCATAGCCCACAGCCCTGGTAATGCCCTCCCATGGGTCGATGAGGGTCCCGTCCAAATCCCAAAACACCGTCGTCCAGCGCATCATGCGCCCGATCCGCCGAGAGACTTTTCCAGCACCAGCTCGTCGCGCAGCGGGATGCCATGATGGCCCGTCACCGGAATTGACGGCTTTTGAAGCCGGGCCCGCATCACCGCCTCGGGAATGAGGCGGGCTAGGCGATATCCCCGCCGCTGGTACAGCGCCAGCGCGTCCAGATTGTCGTTGGTCGTGGTGAGCGTGAGGCGCGCCACTCCGCGGCGCGCCATGGCCTCCTCCCACGCCGCCAGCAGACGGCTCCCAATTCCCTGCCCGCGCGGATCCGCGTTCAGTGTCACCAATTCCGCCGTGCGTCCGGTGGCCACAAACGTGGCGGCGCCCACCCGCACGGCGCCCCGCCACGCCACCAACGCATCCACCTCCCTCACGTGATGCTGGGCCCCGTGGGATACTTGGGTCTCTCCGCCCCACTCTCGCTGCCAGAGTGCCCGGAGCCAGGGGCGATCCTCCGCGTGGATGGCCCGCACCGCGAGCGCAGCGGGCGCCACAAATCCCCAGGCGTTGCCGAACGGGTCGCGCACCTGGCAGACGGTCCATCCGTCTGGACCGGTCGTCGGGCCGCGGTACTTCTGCCCCCCGTGCCCTTCAAACCACTCGATCATGCTGGCGAGGGCGGCCACGTCCGCGAGGCGCCAGTACGCCACCGGCCCGGCCACGCCCACGGGCCCCTTCGGGTCGGCGGGATGCAGTGTAATGCGCTCGGCCCCCACCGCAAAGTGGCAGAGGTTTTCATGGTCCAGCACCGGAGCCTCCCCGGTCAGCTGAGACACAAAGTCACGCGCCGCGCGCACGTCGGGAACGAAGTACGTGACGGCGGCCCACCCGTGGATGCGCGTCGGAGCCTGGGGCAACCCAGGCGGCCCCTCATGCCCCATGGCGGGCCCCCGCCGGCGCCACCGCACAGGCGAGCCATCGCCCCAACTCCCTCCGGCTCCGCACGCGGTGGACGGCCACGCCGCGCGCCCCCGCCTCGGCCAGCTGACGGGCCAGCGGCGCGCGGCTCCGCGCCCGCCACGTCATCACGTGCCACAAAAAGGGCAGGTCAATCTTTTCGGGACACCCTGGTCCCATGTCCGGGCGCTGCCGACCCCGAAGCGCCGCCCACCGGGCAAGCACCCCGGCAAGGCACGTGGCCGTGGAGAAGTCCAGCCACAGCACCGTGTCGGCGGCTTGGAGGCGTTGGGGCAGCGTCCTAGAGAAATTGCCATCGATCACCCACGTGGGGCGGGCCACCACCTGGGCCAGCGCGTCGTCAAACTGATTCCGGGGCAACTCCCGCCACCCTGGCTGCCAAAACAGTCGGTCCAGGTGGTACAGGGGCAGATCCAGCACCGCGGCCAGGCGCACGGCGGCCGTCGTCTTGCCCGCGCCGGAGCCACCTATCACCAGCACACGCTGCGTTCCGCCCACCTCCAGCCCGGCACGCTAGCAGTGGCTCCGCGCATCGTCAAGCGAGCTCGTCAGGAGAGTGGGGGTTCGGACCCGCGGCAACGCTCCGATTCACTGCCGGGCGGGTCGGGCTCTTCCGGCACACACAAGGTGCCCACGAACGCGGCGGCGGCCAGCAGGGGCCAGTGCATCAGCAGGAAGAAGATGCACAGCACCATCCACGCGATGAGCCAGCCGAGGTGAAAGCGGGTAATGCCCAACATCTTTTCCATAAGCGCCTCTCCCCCTTGCGGTCCTCCCGCCTCGCGGCGCGACCGATCCTGCAGGCGGTATTCGGCCGCCAAGCGGAGAGCCCTTTTTTTGGACACCACTTTTTTACCGAGACGGGGTTTCGCGGAAGCGCGTCACGCGTCTTGGGCGATGCGCCTCAGCAGCCACTCGCGCAACTCCCCCTTCAGCACCTTGCCGCCGGGGCCCAGCGGCAGGGCCGTCAGCACCTCCACCCGCTCGGGCCACTTAAACTTCGCCACCCCGCGCTGGTCCAAAAACGCTTGAAAGTCCGCGAGCGTGGGGAGAAATCCGGCTTGCGGCACCACCACCGCGCACGCACGCTCGCCCATCACCGGGTCCGGCATGGCCACCACCGCCACGTCGCGCACTGCCTCATGCTGGCTGAGCCAGTCCTCGATTTCCTTGGGGAAGATGTTTTGGCCGCCGCGAAGAATCATGTCCTTCTTGCGGCCCATGACCCGGAGATAGCCGTACTCATCGTACATGCCCAAGTCCCCCGTGTGCTGATAGCCCTCCCACCGCCCCCCGTATTCTTCGTCATGAAAGGTGGCCTCGTCATCGGCGGGGCTATCCCAGTATCCGTGGTGGACGTTCCAGATGAGAATCTCCCCCACCTCGCCCGGGCCCAGGCGCTCCCCCGCCGCATCGACGACCGGGACATCAAAGCCCTCAAACGGCACCCCGGCGGCATTGGCCAGATGTTCCGCGCGGACGCCCGGCAGGATGGGGCTCATGCAGCCCCCGACCTCCGACGTGCCATACACGTTAAACGGTGTGATGCCCCGGGATCTGAGCCGCTCGCTCACCTCCCCCGGGAGAGGTGCCCCTGAGTAGCTGACCTGCCGCAGCGTGGGCAGCGCTCGCGCTCTAAACCCCTCGCCGGTTACCAGACGCGTGAGCAGCGCGGGATTCCACGCCCAAATGGTGGCGCGCACGATGTCCGTGAGGTCCAAGGCAGCCGATTCGTCAAATTCGGTCAGATACACCGACGCCCCCGCCGTGTACAGGGGCACGTGCACCCCCCAGAGCCGTCCCGAGCCTCCGGCCAGCGGGCCCATCATCAGCCGGGTGTCATACACCGTGTGGCCGGCTCGCTCGGCGATGCAGACGCTGTGCACCTGAAACCAATCCAAGGTTGTGCGCCGAGAAATTTTCGGCACGCCGGTAGTGCCGGAGGTGGGCAGCAATTCGTGCACGCGGAGGGGATCGGTCCGAAGATACTGCAGGTCGTCCCGGCGATATGTCTGCCACACCGAGCCGTCCAGCAGCTCCGCGAAGTCGTGCATTCCCGGCGGCACCGCCTCGCCGGGCCGAAGCAGCACGTACACGGTCATGCCCGGGTCATCGCGCTGGGCCTCCTGGTACCAGGCCGCGACGTCGCGGCCGTGCCAGGTGGGCACCGTCACGGCTACCCGAGGGCGGAGCTTTTGGAGCACTCCCACCGTTTCGGCGCGCCCCAACTCGAGGCTCATCGCCAGGTGCTGCTGGGACAGCTTGGACGTCGCGCAATCCAGATAAACACTTTCATAGACCGAGGGCAGCTGCGACACCAGGACAGTGTCGGGCTGCGCGCCCCGGCGCAGCAGATTTGCAATGATGGTGTCCACGTCCAAGGCCGCCTCGGCCCACGAGCGCTGGCGCCGGGCCGTGGGCGGCGTACCGCCCCACGTGTCAGCAAACGCGGCGCGCCCCCCGTGGCGCGCCGCGTTGCGCTGCAGCAGGTCCCACTCGACCCAGTCGGCATGACGCCCCCCGAGCCGGCGCGACTGCAGCACTTGGTCAAAGCGATACAATGTGTCGGACTGCACAGCGATCCCCCCTGCCCTGACGGCTCTCCAAGCGCGCCATCAGCGGTGTGTTCGCGGTGCATCGGAAAAGTTCCTGCCAGAGGGGCCTCGGCTCAGGGCTTGTAGTAGTCCCGATTTTCCGCGATCGCCTCTTGAAACTCATCGGGCAGCTCGTCATCCATGAAGATAGCTTCCACCGGACACTCCGGCACGCAGGCGCCGCAGTCGATACACACATCGGGATCGATGTAAAGCTGGGGGGCGGCGTCAAACGCCTCGGCGCCATCGATGTTCTTGGCGGGGTGGATGCAATCCACCGGGCACACTTCCACACAGCTCTGGTCCTTCTCATCGACACAGCGCCGCGTAATCACGTGGGGCATATCCGTCCTCCTAAGCGCATCCAAGTGAGCAAGACTGCCCGTAGTATAGCCGACGGTCCGGCGAGTGTCTGCGGATCGCTTGCTGGACGAGATCGGCACATTGTGCCACACTAACGGTAGCGCATAGATTAAGACGCGGCGCCACGCCGGATTCGGCCGATTTCGATCGGCGGATTTGGCGTCGCTCTCGGAACCGCCCAGATCCGGCACCCGATGCGCCGGGTGCGCCACGATGGCAACTGCACAAGGAGGCGACGGAGACGATGGACGAAGGACACACCTGGGACCGGGTGAGCGGGATCGCGCTGGGACTTATCGTCGGCGTGGCGGCTGGGTTGCTGTTTGCCCCGCGATCGGGTCAGGAGATTCGGGAGACGATTAAGAAGAAGGCCCAGGATTCGGCCGACCAGCTGCGGCAGTCCGTGGTGGACCCCGTGGTCGACCAATTGAAGAGCACGGTAGTGGACCCGGTCGTCGACCAGGGACGCCGCCTATGGAGCCACGAGACGCAACTGTCGACGGCGAGCGGCCAGGACGCCTCGGCGCGCACCGAGAGCTGACGTGACACCAGGCACCGATTCCACGCTACTGCTGGTAATCTTGGCCTTCATCGCCCTCGTGGGTCTGGCTGGCTTGGCCCTGTTGGCCGCCTTGGTCCGACTCGTCCTGCGCCTGGAAAAGCAACTGGTGACCGGGCTGGACGAGGTGCGGACCGAGCTGGTGGCCACCGCAGCGGAAGTGCGCACCACCACCCGCCAGCTGGGGGTCGTGTTGGGCGAGGTGAGCCGAGGAGCGCGCTACGCCTCGATGGTGGTCGACTTGTGGCGGCTTTGGCGCCACCGCACGCCTGCCGCGGCTCCCGCCGCCGTGCGGCGCACACTCTGGACGCGGGTGGGCCTTCCTTTGGGCATGATGGCGGTGAAGGCCCTAGCGGCTCGCCGCAACGCGGGGCCCGGCGGCCCGCCGGCTCCCTCGGCGTAGGGCCTCTGGGGCATCGCACCCCACCTCAGTCAGGCGCCCGAGCGCCGGCGCCGCTCGCGGCGGGGCCGCGGCTTCAGCTCCCGCGGGCCCCGGTTCCCGCCCTTAATCACGGTCAGATGGGGGCGGACCGGACGCCTCTGGCCGTATTGGTTCTCCTTCAGCGTTACGCGCCACGCAATCCACACCAGCACCGCCACACACGCCACCAGACCAATGCCGATGCCATAAATCGTGGCTTGCACCATGGGAATGTGCCACCCGGGCATCCGATCCGCCTCCTGTCTGGAGTGAGTGTGCCCAACGTCTGGAATTGCCATCTTGGAATTGCCATCTATTTTATCCGTCCGGAGGCCAGCGGCGCAAGCCCTCACGGGCGACCCCGCTCGGCCACCACGCGGCGCACCGCCGCGCCGGGCACCCATCGTGGCTCTGCCCCCGGAGGTCTCACCAAATATTCTACGGAGGCGCCTTCGGTGCGCGCTTGAAGAACTTCATAGTCGCGTGCGTCGCCGGCCAGCCGCACGTGCACGCCCGCCGGCAGCAGGGCAGCCGCCGGCGACTCAGTGATCTCGCCCGGCAGCAGGCGCGGGCGATCGCCAAACGCCAGCTCCACGACCTGCCCGGTCACAAACCGCGCGCCGTCGCCGGCAAAAAAGGCGACAACAGCAGCCACATCCGCCCCGCTGGGCCTCGTCTCGCCAGGGTGGCGCGCCTCTTTGTCCTGTCGGTGAATGTCGCTGGGACACACCATGTTGGCCGTTACCCCGTGGGCGGCCTCCTCAAGCGCCCACGTTCGGGTCAGCGACGCCAGCGCCGCCTTGGCGGCGGCGTAAGCCCCTCGTCCGGTCCACCCGCCAGCCGCACCGGCCCCGACCGCCCCCAGGTTGACGATGCGCCCATCGCGGCTGGCCCGCAGAGCAGGCAACAGCCGCTGGGTCAGGCGCACCCCGCCGCCCACATTGCCCTGCCAGAGCAGCATCATCGTCTCCAGGGACACGTCGGCCAGGGATTGCCGCGCACGGCGAAAAGGACCCGCATTGTTGACCAGCACGCGCGTGCGCGCCCCCTCGCCGCGCAGCACCTCCAGCACTTCATCGTCGCTCGCGGGGTCGGCGGGGTCCCACCGGGCCACCCGGATCGGGCGCTGGAACAGCGCGCTCGCCTGGGCGGCCCAAGCGGCCGCGCGCGCATCCGCTTGGCGCGTGGTCGCCACCACACCCAGTCCGGCCTCCGCCAGCCGCTCCGCGATGGCACGGCCCAGACCATGCACCCCGGCCGTCACCACCGCCCAACTCTCGGGGGTCTCGATTGGCCCGCCGCCCCCTTTCGTCCCGCCGGCGCCCCGACCGCCCGGCGGCACGTCCGGACAGGCAGGCGCATTATGCTATATGGTAGTGTCCCGCTGGGCCGGGGTCCAGTGCCCCGGGCGGCGAGGCAAGGAGGTGCCTGTGGGTGGATCGTGTTGTGAGCCGGCCCGAGATCACGGGCCGCTATCTTATCACCGGGGCCTCCGGGCGCCTCGGCACGGCGCTGGCCGAGCGGCTGACACAAACGGGCGCCGAGGTGGTGCTGCTCGGACGCACCCCCGCCTCGCTGGCTCACGTGCGAATGGGCCTGCCGCCCTCGGCGGTGGTGCACGAGGCCGTCTGCGACGTCGCAGACGCCAGCGCCGTCTCGGCGCTGGCTCGGCGCCTGCACAGTGATGGGGAGCCCTTCGACGGGATTGTGCATGCCGCGGGGCACTTTGCCCGCGGCCAGCTGCTGACGATGGACCCCCAAGCCGTCCACGACATCCTGGCCACGGCGGTCTTGGGGGGCCATTGGGTGGCTCAGGCATTTCTTCCCCCCATGGTGGCCCGCGGTCGGGGGCGCTTCGTGCTCGTGGCGGCGGCGGCCGTGGCTCCGGGCCGCGGAGCCCATCCCGAGGGCACGTCGATCCCGTACGTGGTGGCCAAGTCAGGCCTCGCCGTCCTGGGCCAGGCTCTGGACGCCGAATTAGCAGGAACCGGCGTATCGGTGTCGGTCGTCTATCCGCCGACGTTTGAGGCCTTCGCACGCCCCGGCGTGCTGTCCGCCGCGGCGGTGGCGGACTCCATCGCCGCGATGGTGACTCCGGGCACCCCCGTGGTGTCGGAATTGGTGCTGGGCTCCGGCTAGCACCACCAGCGTGCCTCTGCACCACGAACTGTATGCGGGAACACCGAGTCGGACGGCGTCCGGCCGGATTGATGAACCCCCTGCCAGAGGAGATGTGAGTTATGTGGCGTTGTGAAGCGTGTGAAACCACTATTCCGGCCGACAGCGCGTTCTGTCCGTACTGTGGGCGCGCCGTGGCCGTGGAGCCTCCAGCCCCCGCGACGCCCCCGCCGCCCAGTGCGCCGGTGCCCCCCCCACCGCACCCGTCCCCGCGCGTCCAGCGGATCGACCCTGCCCCCCAAGGTGGCGGGGAGGGCCGTCATGGCCTCCCGCGCACGCTCACACTGACCGCCCAGCCCATCGACCGCCTGGTGGCCGTCCTGGGCGGCCTGCTGACCGTGGTGGGGTTTTTGGCGGCGGTGGCGGGCGGTCGCGGTGGGTATCCGTGGCTCGGCCTCGGCATTGCCGCCCTCAGCGCGTCCATCTATCTGCGGCTGGACCGGCCCCCCGGGGATCACTGATCAGGGCCAGTTGTTGCCAGTCACGGAGGTGCGCCGCCTTCATACCGTATCCCCATGCGGTAGGAGGGACGTTGATGTGCGGTATTGCCGGCGGGATTGACTTCACGGGCCAGGACCCCACCCCGGGTCCGATTTTGGCCGCGATGGGGGAGCGACTCGCGTGCCGGGGGCCCGACGACCGGGCCGAGTGGCGCGCACCGGGCATCGGGTGGGCGCATCGGCGCCTCATCGTCATCGACCCCGAAGGGGGCCGCCAGCCCATGCATCTGGGGGGACCTGAGGGAAGGCCCGGATTCTCCCTCGTGTATAACGGCGAGCTTTACAACACCGCGGAGCTGGCCCAAGCCTTGGAGGCACTCGGCCACCGGTTTCTCGGCCACTCGGACACCGAGGTGCTGCTGCACGCCCTTGCCCAGTGGGGACCCGATGCCCTGGAGCGCTTGAATGGGATTTTCGCGTTTGCCTTCTACGACCACCACCACCGGTCGCTGTTAATGGCCCGCGACCGCCTGGGCGTCAAGCCTCTGTTTTTTGCCCGTCGGGCTCATGGCCTCCTATTCGGGTCAGAGGTCAAGGCGCTGTTGGCCCATCCTGGGGTTCCCGCCGTGCTGGATGCGGCGGGCCTCACCGAGTTGTTTGCGGTGGGCCCCGCGCGCACGCCCGGTACGGGCATCTTTCACCACGTGGAGGAGCTCCGCGGCGGCGAGTGCCTGTTGGCGACCCCCACGTCCGTGCGCCAGTGGCACTACTGGCGCCTCGAAAGCCACGACCATCCCGACGACCTGGCGACCACGCGCACCACCGTGCGCGACCTCTTGGACGATGCCGTGCGCCGCCAGCTGGTGTCCGATGTGCCGCTGGTGTCGCTCCTCTCGGGGGGCCTTGATTCCAGCGCCGTGTCGGCGTTCGCGGCCCGCGAGCTGGCGCGCACGGGCCGTCCCCGCCTGCACACGTTTTCGGTGGACTTCGTGGATCAGGCGCGCTTCTTTGAGCCCGGCGCGTTCCAGCGCAGCCTGGATGCACCTTGGGCCCGGGAGATGGCAGCCTTCCTGCAGACGGATCACCACGAGGTGCTGGTGGACACCCCGGCGCTGGTGGCCCATGCCGACGAGGCGCTCACGGCACGGGACCATCCGGGCATGGCCGACATCGACATTTCGCTCCTCATTTTCTGCCGAGCCATTCGGGAACACGCCGTGGTGGCGCTCTCAGGTGAAGCGGCGGACGAACTTTTTGGCGGATACCCCTGGTGCCACCGACCCGACGCGCTGGCGGCGCCCACCTTTCCGTGGGCGCGCCGGCTGCCCGACCGGCTGGCTGTCCTGGCGCCCGACATCGTGGACGCGCTCAAGCCCGCCACCTACGTTGCCCAACGGTACGAGGAAGCCCTCGACGAAGTGCCCCGGCTTGCCGGCGAGACGGGAGCGGCGCGGCGCATGCGCGAGGTGCTGTACTTGAACCTGACCAGGTTTCTGCCGACCCTGCTGGACCGCAAGGACCGCATGAGCATGGCGGTGAGCCTGGAAGTGCGGGTGCCCTTCTGCGACCACCGCCTCGTGGACTACGTGTGGAACATTCCGTGGGAATGGAAAAGTTGGCAGGGGGAGCCGAAGGGAATATTGCGCGAGGCGCTGGCCGGCATTTTGCCCGACGCGGTGCGCCGGCGGCAGAAGTCCCCCTACCCCACCACGCATCATCCCAGCTATGCCGAGACCTTCCGGCAAGCCATGGTGGCCCTGCTGGAGGATGCCTCCTCCCCGATCCGACCCTATTTGAACCGAGAGGCCCTGCACGCCCTGGCTCAGGCGGATCCTCGCTCGTGGTCCCTGCCCTGGTTCGGTCAGATGATGGGCGTGCCGGCTCTGTTTCTCTACCTGGTGCAGGCAGACCATTGGTTTCGGCAGAACCACATCACCGTGTCCCTGTAGGCCGCAGGTTCCCTCACCAGTGGAGTGCGTATCCCGGCAGCGGCCGGCGCGCGTCGGCCACGAACTGCCGGTCGGCCTCCGTGAGCGGCACCTTCCTGATGACCGACTGCCGGGCCGCGCTGCCGTCGTCCGCGGGCGCGTCGTCGGCCGGCTCCTCGGCCAGCGTGTACAGATTGTCCAAATCATCGTCGCTGAGCCGGTCGATCCACAAGACCCCATCCAGGTGATCCATCTCATGCTGAATGATGCGGGCCGTATATCCCTCAAATTTCAGGCGCACCGTCTCGCGTGGGGAGAGCTGAGCTGAAATCTCGATGCGGTGCGCGCGCCGAGTCTGCCCGTAGATGCCTGGCAGCGACAGGCACCCGTCATAATCGGTCAGCTCCCCCGCCACTTTGATCACTTTCGGATTCACCACAGCAATGGGTGCCCCCACGTCGCCGCCGTCGGCGCTCTCCTCATCCTCATAAGGCCGATAGACAAACAGGCGCCGCAAGACGCCGATTTGCGGCGCGGCAATGCCATGCGCGGCCACGGTCCCCCACGTGTCCAGCAGATCTTGAATGGGCCGCGAGGCCTCGGCCCAATTCGCGACCCGGACACACCGCCGCCGCAAGAGGCCGGCTTCCCGCGGCAACATGCAAATTGGACGCTCCAACGCTTATCGTCCTCCATCGGCGTTCGCCTGCACAATGTCTCGCCCCGGTGCCCTTCTCGCACACCGCAGCGCCCCTAGTGTGGCACGCCGGGGCCACCTTTCCAAATCGGGGCGGGTTCGCTAGACTGCCGGGGGCGGTCTTCCGCCGGGAGGTATGCCGTTGGAGCACGTGCCGTATCGCTGGCTTCCCATCACGCGGGCCAACCACCCCGATCGCCTCCACCTGTCTCCCGTGATCGCCGAGTCCATCGCCGTCACGGCGGCCGGGGGGGAGCCGGCCGTCTTGGTGCGCGAGCAGCATCGCTACCTGCTGCTGGGTCCACAGGACCGGCGCCTGCCCCGCATCGCGCAGGCGGCCCGAGCGGCCGAGGCCGACGGATGGCCCGCCTTCCTGCGGATTGGCGGCGGCAGTGCCGTACTGCTCGATGAGGGCACCCTGTCGTTTGGGGCGGCGCGACCGTGCCGCGACCTCACCACGTTAGTCCGAAATTTTCACGACCTAGCCGCCGGCGCCGTCGCCGCCCTGCGCCGCCTCGGCCTTCCCGCCGAGTTTGGTGCAGCCCCGGGCTCTTACTGCGAAGGTCCCTATGACATCGTGGTGCGCGGGCAAAAGGTGGCTGGCGTGGCCCAAGCTATTCGCCAGGGCTTCACCTTAGTGAGCGGGATGCTCGTGGTGCAGCAGGACCCGGTGGCCATCACAGACCGCATTCAGCGCCTGTATCAGGATGCGGGATCCGCCAAGCAACTTTCCGCCAGTGCCGTCACCAGCCTCGACCGACTGCTGGGACGCGTGCCGTCGACCGACGAGTTGGTGGCCGCGCTGGCCGCAGGCTATGCCGAGACGCTCTCCCTCGAGCCCGACGACGTCCGCCCCGAAGAGTGGGCGCGCGCCGAGGCGCTGATGCACGAGCGCCGCTTTCCCCCGTCCGACCCCCTGTAGCTCCAGGCCAGCCATCGTCGACCAGACTCCGACATGGGCCTCCGACGGGCCGCTATGGGCCGAAGCGTCTCCCCGCCCCAATTCGGGCGGGCGCCGCCGCTCTCCATGCCGCGTGGCTCTGCCCTCGCCCGCGGGACGCGCCGCGCGGCGGGCAGCCTACCCCAAGTCCGCCTCCACGGGCGGGACGGCCGTGCATGTGAGGACGCCAGCCGCCCACGAAAATCCGGAGCCAAACGCCACCGTCAAGAGCCGCTGGCCCTGTTCAATCAGCCCGCGCTGGATCGCCTCCACCAGCGCAATGCCGATGGAGGCGGATCCGGTGTTTGCAAACCGCGCCACGTTGCTGTAGACCTTCACTGCCTCGACCTTGAGGCGTTCCGCCACGGCGTCCAAGATGCGCTGGTTGGCCTGATGCGGCACAACCCAGGCAATGTCCGCCAGCGTGAGGCCGGCCCGCCCGAGCGCCTCGTGAGCCGCGTCGGTCATGTGGACGACAGCGTTCCGAAATACGTACTGCCCGTGCATGACAATCTTGTGGTGGTGCCCAGCGGCCACCAGCTCTGCCGTCAGCGGGTTCTTGGTGCCGCCGTACGGCTTGCCCAAAATGTCGGCGTCGCGGCCATCCGTCCCCGCAATCAGGCTGGTGACGGCCAGCCCCTCGGCCTCGCTGCCTGGCAGCACCAGGGCAGCCCCCGCCCCGTCGCCAAACAGGACCGCGGTCGATCGGTCGGACCAATCCATGGCCTTACTCAGCAGCTCACAGCCAATCAGCAGGACCGGATCGCCCAGCCGAGCGCGCGCTTCCGCCAGGCCCAGGGCCGCGACAAAGCCAGCGCACCCGCCGGTGACATCAAGCGCCACGGCGTTGACCGCCCCAATGGCGGCCTGCACGAAGCAGGCCGTCGCTGGATTCCACATCTCAGGGGTGTCGGTGGACACCAGCACCCAGCGAATCCGGTCGGCGGGGAACTTCCCCGCCGCCAGGCACCGCTCAGCCGCGCGGGTAGCCAGCGTGGCGGTGGACTCGTCGTCCGCCGCCATCCGTCGCTCCTCAATCCCCGTGCGCGAGCGAATCCACTCATCGGAGGTGTCCACGTACTGCCCCCAGTCGGCATTCGTCATGCGCCGGCTGGGCACATAGGCGCCCAGCGCGGCAATGACGGCGCCGTCGGCCGCCGCTGGCTGGGTCATGCGCTCCCCTCGGCGAGGGCCGCCCGCTTTTCGGCCGCCAGCAACACCGCGTCGACAATGAACTGGTATCCCGTACAGCGGCAGAGATTGCCAGCCAACGTCTCGCGGATCGTCTCCTCACTCGGATGCGGGTCGCGGTCCAGCAGCGCTCGCGCGGTCAGCACCATGCCGGGAGTGCAAAAGCCACACTGCAGGCCATGGGCCTCCCAAAACGCCTGTTGCACCGGGTCCAAATTGTCGGCCGTGCCCAGTGCCTCGACCGTCGTCAGCTGATGTCCCACCGCCTGCACCGCAAACATCAGACAGCTGCGCACCGGCTCGCCGTCCAGCAGCACCGTGCACGCGCCACAGACGCCGTGCTCGCACCCGACGTGCACCCCTAGAAGTCCGCACTCGCGGCGCAGCACATCGGACAAGAGCCAGCGCGGCTCCACCGTGACCCGTTCGTCGTGCCCGTTCACCGCCAGCGTTATTTCCACCCGTTCTTCCGCCACTACGCCACCCACCTTCACCTTCAAGCACCTGCGTGCCAGTCTAAGAGCCCGCTGCGAAGTCCGCGCACACCTTCCGCCTCCGCGCTTACGCCGCCACCCGGCGCCACGCGCGGAGAGCCACCACCACCGCGACCTGCCGCCGCCAATCGGCGCCGCCATGCATGTCGCCCGTCACGTCCAGGGCCGCCACCCGCTCCGTCAGCTGGCGCTTGACCCTTTCCTCGTCCCGCGCGTCGTCTGCCGAGAGGCGAACCGTCTCCGGGGGCCCTCCCAAGCCAAAGAACGTCCAGCGGGTGTCCTCGGAAGTCGACACCACCACCGCGCCCGCCAGGGCAAAGTCCCCCGGCCGCCGCGCCACTTCTTCGATGGCCGTCCGAGCCTCCGGCACACGGGGAATGTGAATCCGGGTCAAAATCTCGTCCATGCCAATCGCGGTCGTGAGCGGCCCCAGCACAAACTCCCCCGCCGGCACCCGGTGGGCGCCCTGGGGGCCGACCAGCTCCAGCTCGGCCGACAGGGCCGTGAGGACGGCCGGCCACTCCGCCGACGGGTCAGCGTGGACGACGCTGCCTCCCACAGTACCTCGAGTGCGAATCCCCCAGTGTCCAATCAGCCCGGCCGCCTCGGCCAGCAGCGGCAGCGCGTGCCGCAGGCGCTCGCTGTCGGCGACCGCCTGATGGCGCGTGAGCGCGCCCAGCTCCACGCGGTCCTCGTGCACCGCCATGCCGGACAAGTCGGCCACCCCGTTCAAGTCCACCAGCACGGCCGGCCGTGCCAGCCGAAAGTTCATCATCGGGACCAGGCTCTGCCCGCCTGCCAGCGCCTTGCCGTCGATCCCTGCCTCGGCCAGCTGCTTGACCGCCTCGTCCACGGTATGCGGCGCCTGATACTTAAATCGAACCGGCTTCATCGCCTCTCCCCTTTTCCTGGGGCGCCTGCGCGCCCCTTATGTACGGGTCCCCCGCCCTCAACGTGCTTCGCCAGTGGGGGCAGGAGTCCTGCCTATCGCCAGGCAGCCTCGGCCTGGCCGACGCGCGCCAAGTCTTGATACGTGGCCCCAGCCGTCATGCGGTCCACATACCGGAGCGCCACGCGAATGCCTCGCTGAATGGGTTCGTATCCGGGGGTGGCCATCAGAGGGTTCAGCCACACCAGCCGGGCACATCGGTTCTTGAGGCGCGCCAGCGCCCACGCCAACTGATCCGGGGGCGCCGCCTCCCAGCCGTCCGAAATCACCACCACGCGCGTGGAGGGTCGGAGCACACTGGCGGCCACCACCCCGGCGACTGCCTGCCCAATGGCCGTGCCGCCGCCCCACTCTTCAAACTGGCGGAGCGCGCCCCACACGTCCCGCGTGTCGGCCAGCAGCGGCGTCACATCGGCCCAAGCCGCCCCAAAGGCGTACACGGCAACGTCCGGCCGCTCGCGCACGACGCCCGCCAGCCACAGTCCATAGTACCGGATCTGATCCGCCATCGATCCCGACACATCCCACAGCACCACCAACCCGGGCCGGCGGCGGCGTCCCGCCCGCCGGCGCACCTGCCACACCTGGCCCGCCGTGCGCCGCGCGGCGGAGAGCGTAGCCGCCAAATCCACCTCGCGCCGCCGCCCCGCCCGGTGCTGGTGCAGAGCCGGCACCGTGGGCCGCGCGGTCCAGCTGGCCACCGCCAGCTGGAGACCGTCGGGCCAGGCCGGCGTTCCCGGCGCCGCCAGTGTCCCACCAGCCGCCAGGCTGGCTCCCCCCACACCCTGCCGCCGGTCCGGCGGCGCCGCCGCGGCCTCGCTCCAACCCACCAGCGGCCGCGCCTTGGGCGCCGCCGGAGCGCGGGGAGGCTCCGCCCGCGGAGCGTCGGGGATCACGTGCTGTCAGCCGGCCTCCCACAGCTCCGACAGCCGGGGTTCGACCGCAGCCCAGTCCAGCGCGTCCTTGACCACCGTGCCCAGCAGCGCCTGCAGGCGGCTCACCGTAAGTTCGCGCCACCCGATCCACTGAACCGCGGCCGTCAAATCAAGGGTCTCGGCCAGCCCCGGCGGCTTCACCAGATCCCACGTCCGCAGGCGCCGGACGACGCGCACCACCTCATCCACCAGCGCCGCGTCGGCCTGGGGATGGTGGACGTGCACGATGTCCCGCTCGCGGCTGGCGGCAGGCCAATCCAACAAGCCAAACAGACAGCGGCGCCGAAGCGCGTCCGACAGCGCCCGCGTGCGGTTGGAGGTGAGCACCACCGACACGGGCCCCGCGCGGCGCACCGTCCCCAGCTCGGGAATCGACACCTGCCCCTCCGCCAGCGTCTCCAGCAGGAATGCCTCAAACCCTTCGTCGGCCCGGTCAATCTCATCCACCAGCAGCACTGCCCCGGACGGGGACCTGAGCGCGGCCAACAGAGGCCGCGGGAGCAGGTACTCCTCCGTAAACAGCCCACCTGCGGGGGACCGGGCCGCATCCGCCAGCTGGCGCGCGTAGTCCCAGTCGTAGAGCGCCTCCGCCCGGTCGATGCCTTCATAGCACTGGAGTCGAATCAGCGGCCGGTCCAGCACGCGGGCCAGCGCCGCCGCCAAAGCCGTTTTTCCCACGCCGGCCGGCCCTTCCAGCAGCAGCGGCCGCTCCAGGCCGACCGCCACCGACACCAGCTGCGCCAGCTCGTCACTCACCAGATACCCGTGCTTTGCCAGCTCTCGGGCCAGTTGCTCCTGCACCGCCTCATGCCCCCTCGGCACCAACAGGTGCCGCCCCCCATCGTACCCAAAAGGGGACCTTGGGCGAAACCCTCAGGAGAGGCGCGGCCGCCGCTGGCGCCGCAGCCGCTGGCGCTCGCGCCGGGCCAAGGTCAGCTGCCCCACGTCAGGCGGGAACAGGCGGACCAGCCACGGCTGAGGCACCTGAATGCCCAAATGCCCGCACAGCGTGCACTGATCGCCCGACAAGTCTATGAGTTCGATATTGGGGCCCAAGACGGTCAGCGGACCTACGTCAACCATTGATTCGGATCGGCACACGGGGCACTGCAGCTCCGACACCATAGGAATCCCCCCGGTTGATGTCGCGCCCGCCGCAAGGCGCGTGCCCCCACTATAGGCACCCGGGCGGCCGCCGCCCACCGCGCAAACCGCCACACGCGGTCAGCATGCGCGAGGATCCCCACCAATCGACAGCGCCCCCTGCAATCGCTGGCGAGTTGGGTCTACCGGGGCCGCATGTCGACGAACGATTCTGTCTTCGTGGCTAGGCCAAGTCATGCTCCGCCAAGTATTCTTCGGCGTCCAGCGCCGCGATGCAGCCCGTGCCGGCGGCCGTCACGGCCTGCTGATAAATCCGGTCCGCGACGTCTCCCGCCACAAAGACCCCGGGAATCGCCGTCTCGCTCGTTCCGGCTTCCGACAGCAAGTACCCCGCGTCGTCGGTGGGAAGCTGGCCTCCCAGCCACTCGGTGTTGGGGATGTGCCCGATGGCCAAAAACAATCCGTCGACCGCCAGCTCGTCGGTCTCGTGGGTTTGGAGGTTTTCCAAGCTGAGGCCGCTCACCAAGGATTTCTCGGTATGAATGGCGGCCACTCGCGTGTTCCAGACAAACTCGATCTGGGACTTGGCCCGGGCCCGGTCCGCCAGGATGCGACTGGCCCTGAGCTCGCCGCGCCGATGGATGACGTAAACCTTCTTGGCGTAGCGGGTGAGAAAGGTAGCTTCCTCCATGGCCGAATCGCCTCCGCCGACGACGGCCACCACCCGATCCTTGAAAAACGCGCCGTCGCAAGTGGCGCAGCTGGAGAGGCCCCGGCCAAACAATTCCGACTCTCCCGGCAAGCCGAGGAGCCGAGCCCGGGCGCCCGACGCCACGATGAGGGCATGGGTGCGCAGCGGGCCGCCGCGGCCCAGCGTGATGGTGAACGGGCGCTGGCTCAGGTCGACGCTCACGACGTCGTCGGAGCGGTACTGAGCGCCAAAGCGCGCGGCCTGCTTCTTCATGCGCTCCACGAGATCCACCCCAAGAATCGGATCTTCAAAGCCGGGATAGTTTTCCACCTCCGAGGTGAGGGTCAGCTGCCCCCCCGGCTCCGATCCCTCGATGACCAGAGGGGCCAGCTGGGCCCGCGCCGCATACACCGCCGCCGAGAGCCCCGAGATCCCCGACCCCACAATGACCAACGGGTGGACCTTATCTGCCCTGTCCTGTTCTGCCATGACTCCACTCCTCTGGCCCATGTTCTCCGGCCCGGCCCCCTCTTTGACCCCTGGTGGCCGCACCCGTATCCTCAGGGGGCGTCCAACAGGACCGCCGGGTCTACCGCTGTCCGCCGCGTCTGCCGCCACTGCCGCGCCAAGTCATCCTGGTGCGGAAACGCCTTCTTGCGGGGACAGACGTCGTAGCGCGATCGCATCTCGGTGCAAATGCCGGTCATGACACACGGCGCGCCCACTCGGTAAAACACTTTGGGCGCCACCTTGCGAGCCGCCCGGAGCCACTCGACCATGAGCGCCCGCACCTCCCACTGCGCCCCGTAGCACTCGCGCTTCGTGGCCCAGTCTATCAGCGCCTCCCCGTTGACGGTCATCACCACATGGGTCAGTTTGCCCTCAGCCGACAGATACCGCGCATCCTCCGCCGGCACGCCGTAGTCCCGCTCCAGGCGGTCCGCGAGCCGCGCTCCGGCCTCCAGATGTTCGATATACAGCGCCAACGCGTCGGGGTTCGCCTGAATCGTCGGGGGAATGACGAAGCTCTTCCAGTGCCGGCCCCGCACGTACCGGCCCGACTTGACCGAAAACACGACGCCCGTGCGGCGCCGCGTGATTTGCTTCAAGGCCGCGATGGAGCAGGAATACGCGAACGTGAACGTCAGGTGCCCCGCCACCGTCCAGTGTTTCGACGACACGGTCGTGCGGATGGCGGAGTCCTTCTCCCGATCCGTCATCGTGGTGCGCAGCAGCCCCGGCGCCTTGGGTGAGTAGCAGTTGCGGGCGCCCAGCGCCGCCAGGTCGTCCACCGGGACGTCGTGCAACGTGGCCAGGGTCTCGGGGTCCACCATGCGGTTGATGGCAATCAGTTCACACGTGAGTCCCTCGGGGAGTGGCATGGGGCCTCCTTTCTTCGCGTCGGCCGCCACGGTCCGGCGGCCCGCCTAAAACGCCCGATGCGCCCAGCGGCCAGCGACCACGGTGCCCACCACGCCAAGCGGCTCGCGGTGGGCCAAAGCCTCCAACGGATCCCGATCATACACCGTGAAGTCCGCCCAGCGGCCCGCCGCCAGCCAGCCACCCGCCCGCTGGTCCGCTGCCGCGGGCAGGCGGGTGTACCCCGCAAGCGCCTGCCAGGGGGAGATGGCCTCCTCCGGCTGCCACGCGGGCTCCCCGGCACGCGCCCGCCACACAGCCGCCTGCATGCCCACCACGGGGTCCGGCGTCTCAATCGGCGCGTCCGACCCCAGCAGCAGCGGCACCCCCGCGGCTGCCAGAGACGCGAGCGGAAAGCTCCACGCCAGTCGGTCCGGCCACGCGGCGGCCATCGCCCAGCGGTCCTCCAGCAGGTGCACCGGCTGCACGGAGGCCACCAGGCCGGCCGTGGCCGCCAGGTGACCCATGCGGGCTACCGCGGCCGGGTCCATGAGCTGGGCATGCTCAACGCGATGGGCAACGCCGGACCGCGCGGGGGGCATCTGCGCCAAAGCGTCCAGGGCCGCGGCCACCGCGGCATCGCCGATGGCATGCACGGCCAGCGCCGCGGCACCCCCACCCGCCGCCTGGGCCAGCTCGCCCGGGATCCGGTCGGGCGCGATGCGCCACACCCCCTGCCCGCTGCCGTCCCCGTAAGGGGCAGCCACCGCCGCCGTGCGCGTGCCCAGCGCCCCGTCCAGAAACCGCTTGGCCCCCACGACCCGAAACCACGGGGACGGAGGGCTGGTGCTCCCCGGCTCCCCGTCGGTGAGGAACACCTGCCCCCGGAAGATTTGCCCGCGCAGCAGTTCGGCCTCCAGTGCCCCAGAGACGCGCTGGGGCTCCATACCCGTGGCCCCCACCAATCCCATCTGCAGCAGCCGCTGCACCAGCCCGGGCAGCGCCGCCTCCAGCGCCTCCCGCGGCATCCCCGGCAGGCGGCTCGCCAGCTCGTTCGCCGCCGTCTCGCGGACAATGCCGGTGAGGACGCCCCCGCGGCGCTCATAGCGCCCTCCGGGGGGATCGGCCGGCGCGCCCCCCGGCCACAGCCGGTGAAACGTTGCGGAGCTGGCCACCAGCCCATGGTGGTCGCGGGCCCACAGCACGACCGCCCGTCCGGGGGCGGCCCGGTCTAGGCCCAGGCGGTCCGGCCACTCGCCCCCCCACCGGTTCTGGTTCCACCCCGCGCCAACCAGCACCTGATCCGGCGGAAGCTGGCTCGCCGCCGCTTGGACCCGCTGATACAGGTCCCGAAGGCTCGCCGCCCCGCTGAGGTCCAGACGCGTCGCTTGCTCGGCGAGCCCCAGCCAGTGGAGATGGCTGTCCCACAGTCCTGCCGACGCCACGCGGCCCCCCAGCGACTCGACGCGCGCCGCGCTGGCAGCGAGCCTCTCATCGCCAACGGCCACAATCCGCCCGTCATCGGCGGTCAGCACCGTAGTGGCAGACACGGTGGGGCTCACCAGCCACGCCCCCGCCGTCCACGCCGTCAAGCCGCCGTCCATCAGCGGGCCCCTCCCTCTGGCTCTGTCAGAGAGGCGTGACCAGCATGGCGCCGCCCACCACGACGAGTGCGGCGCCCACGAGGCCGTAAAACGATGTGATCTGCACCCAGCCCTCGCCCGGGGTCCACCGCTCCACCAGGCAGACGGCCATGACCATCAATCCCAGCAACACCAGAATCGTCCCTATAGACAGCCGGAGCGACATGCTCCCCAACGGTCCCGGCACCGCGCGTCCCTTCTTTCTGGTTGGCTGCACCCACTAGAACACCGGGCGCTCGCGGTAGCTCCCGAACACGCTCCGCAAGCTTTCGACAATCTCCCCTTCAGTCGCTCCCACGCGCACCGCCTCGATAATGGGCGGCATCAAGTTGTCCGTGCCAGCCGCCGCCTGCCGCAGCACCTCCAGCGCCGCGGCCACGGGTGCCGCCGCCCGACTCTGGCGCGCGCGCTCCAGCGTGGCCCGCTGCTCCGCCTCGACGCCCGGGTCAATGTGCAAGATGGGCATCGGCACGCTCTCATCGTCGACAAACACGTTCACGCCCACCTGATACGCCTCGCGGCGCTCCAATTCCTGCTGGTACCGAAACGCCGCCTCCGCTATTTCGCGCTGGAAGTAGCCACTCTCGATTCCCGCCAGCACGCCGCCCATGTCGTCGATTTCCTTAAAGTACGCTTCGGCCTCGGCCTCCAGCTGATCGGTGAGCGCCTCCACGAAGTAGCTCCCGCCCAGCGGGTCGGCGGTGTTGGTCACCCCGGTCTCATAGGCCAGGATCTGCTGAGTGCGGAGCGCAATCGTCACCGCCTTTTCGGTGGGCAGCGACAGCACTTCGTCCATCGAGTTGGTGTGCAGAGACTGCGTGCCGCCCAGCACCCCGGCCAGCGCCTCGATGGCTGTGCGCACGATGTTGTTTTCCGGCTGCTGGGCCGTGAGCGAGCACCCCGCTGTCTGGGTGTGGAATCTGAGCGTCCACGAGCGGGGGTTCTTGGCGCCGTAGCGCTCGCGCAGGTGGCGCGCCCAAATGCGGCGCGCCGCCCGAAACTTGGCAATCTCCTCAAAGAAGTCGATGTGCGCGTTGAAAAAGAAGGAGAGGCGCGGCACAAACGCGTCCACGTCCAGCCCCGCCGCGATGCCGGCTTCGACGTACGCGAATCCGTCCGCCAGCGTGAAAGCCAGTTCCTGCGCGGCCGTGGACCCCGCCTCGCGAATGTGATACCCACTGACCGAGATGGAGTTCCAGAGCGGGGTCTCCCGCGTGGCAAACACGAGCATGTCGGCGATGAGCCGCATCGAGGGCTCGGGGGGGAAGATCCACTCCTTCTGGGCGATGTACTCCTTTAAAATGTCTGCCTGCAGCGTGCCGCGGACGGCGGACCAAGGGACCCCTTGGCGCTCAGCCGTCACCAGGTACATGGCCCAGATGATGGGCGCAGGCCCGTTGATGGTCATGGACATGCACACTTGGGCCAAG
>JAKADP010000110.1 GCA_021820465.1 Bacillota bacterium | reverse complement strand
CCCCCCCCCCCCCGTCCGTGTCAACGTTATCGTGCCGTTTTGATCGATCCCGCTATATCAGGTGCGACCGGGCGACATGGGCAGAACCTCCGATTCCGGCCCCGCGGGGATGAATCTCGCTCCTCTCCGACCACCCCTGCCACGTGCACATCAGGCGGTGCGACGCGACCAAATCCCGATTCACGAACAGGCAGGGGCCTCCCTAAAAACCTTATAGGAATCTGTGAGCCCCTCACGCGCTCGTTACAGCTCGTGCCATTGGGCATCGGCGCGGTGGCGACGCCACAGCGCCTGCCACAGGCTGAGGCCGCTCTCCATCCGCGGTCATCGGGGCCAAAGCGCTGGAAGCTCATTCTGTCCTCCGTTACCCTGGCTGCAGGAGGTGCCAATGGCGGCGGGCGAACGCCGAAGGTCGCCCGAGCCGCTGCGTAAAACCGCGAACGGGGAAAGGGGCTGATGTGCTGGCGGCGCAAGCGCGCTCTGAGCCATCTTTCGGCGGGGCCGCCGGCGGCGGCGCCCGCCATCCGGGCCTAGATGCCCTGCGCGGCCTCGCCATCGTTGGGGTCTTGCTGTTCCACGCCTATATTGTGAACGTGATTCCCCATCTCCTGTGGTCGCGCACCGTGGGGCAGGGGGCCGAAGGGGTGGGGCTCTTCTTTATTGTGAGCGCGCTGACGCTATCGGCCAGCTGGCACAACCGCAAGCGTCGAGACCCTAAGCCTACCGCCGCCTTTTGGGCGCGCCGCTTCTTTCGCATTGCGCCGCTGTTTTACGTGGTGCTGGTCATTGCCTGGCTCATTGGCCAGGGCAAGCCAGGCTACGCACCCAACGCCATGGCTCAAAACGTGTTCACTCCCGGCAATCTGCTGGCGCACGTCACTTTTGCCTTTGGGTGGATCCCGGCCTATCAAAACTCCTGGCTCGGCGTGGAATGGTCCATCGGCACCGAGATGGCGTTCTATCTGCTTTTCCCCCTGCTGGTGCTCTGGCTCATGCCGCGAGTGGGACCCATCCGCGTGCTGTTTTTGGGCTTTGTGACCTCGCTCGCCTGGCCCTGGGTGATGGCCCATGTCTTCGCCCCCTGGCCCGGCTGGGCTTACGCCTTTCTCTTCTGGTCCCTGCCCGGCCAGGCGGTCTGGTTTGCGCTGGGGCTCGCGCTTTATGGGCTCCCGCGCCCGGGCCGCGGACTCGAGGGCCTGAGTCTCTGGATGATTGCCGCGGTGGCGCTCGCGGTAGCCCTGATGAATGTGCCGCCGGCCTACGGGGCCGTGATGTGGGCCATCCCCGGGGGGTTGCTCACATATGCGGTGTGGCATCGGCTGCCCGGCGTGCGCTCGGTCACCCAGAGCCGGTGGCTCCAGTACGCGGGCACGCGCAGTTACTCGTGGTACCTGCTGCACTGGCCCATCTTGACGGCCGTTGTGCTCCCGTACTTTCCCGACGCCGGACAGCAGGGGGCGCTTGGCTTCGCCGCCCGGCTCCTCCCCATGGCCGGCCTCACTATCGTGGCGGGAGAGCTGTCCTATCGGTTCGTCGAAGAGCCCGCGAGACAGTGGGGCCAGGGGCTCATTGCCCGCTGGGGCTGGACCCCACGCCGTGTTCCGGCATCGCCTCGGCGCGATCGAGCTGAGCTCTCTCCCCGGACGCAAGACTCAGCCGCGCCGTAGACTCAGCTCGACCACGTCGCCATCCTGCAGGAGGTGCCCGCGTCCCACGGTCTGCCCGGCAAACCGGGCGCTCGGCCCCGTAACCCGGGCAGGGCCGAGCCGACTCTCCCAATCCCGATGCATCGCGCGTACAAAGTCCAGCACCGTCGAGCCCGGCGGCAGCACCACCGGGTCGTCGGCGGCCGGGCGGCCGGGGGGCTTGGGGTAGACGCGCAGCAGGCCCGTAAGCGCCCAGATGAGTTGCCTCACGTCGTCCAAGCCCTCGCCCGTCGCGGTGGAGCACAGCGAATGCGCGGCTCCCCGCGCCCGCTGCTGCCACTGCTGGAGAGCCGCCGGGGGGGCCAGGTCGACCTTGGTGCCCACCAGCGCCCAAGGAACATCGGGCACAGCGGCCCGGACCATATCCCGCACCGCATCGGCATCGGCCATCCCGACCAGGTCTGCCGGCTCGACGAAGAGAATGCCGTCCGTGACGCGAATCTGCGCCAGCACCGCCCGGCCGTCGCCCCGGCCCTCGTCGCCTCCCTCGATCAGACCTGGGAGGTCCAGCAGCTGCACCGGCGCGCCGTGCAGCACCGCCATGCCCTCGGCGGGCCGGACTGTCGTAAACGGGTAGCTGCCCACCGGCACCGCACGGCCCGTGAGGGCCTGGAGGAGGGACGACTTGCCCGCGTTGGGCGGCCCCACCAGCGCCACCTGCGCCACGCCCTGGCGCGCAATGAAATAGGCGTCATGGTGCTCGGCGCCCCGCCGCGTGGTGGCCTCGGCAATCTGATCGTCAATCCACCGGCGCAGTTCGCCGTACGGCCCGCTGTAATATCCCGGCAGCTCGGCCAGCGCTTCGCGCAGGACGCGCGCGCGGTCGCGCGGCGCCAGCCCTTGGACGCGCCGCTTGATCATCCGGCGCATTTCCTGATGGGGAATGGGCATGATGCTCCCTCTCTTTGCTCCATCTGAGTGAGACGATGGCAACATGTAGGGAGTCGCAGCATGTTGGGCACACCCGCACCGAAACCTGCCACCCCCTTGGGGCTGGCTTAAAGTCCCGCCTTGGTGGCGATGAGGCAGTGGGAGAATCCGGCCGGGACGCCCATACACGAAACGGTCAGCATGGGATCCCTCCTCGGCCCGCGATGCGCGCATTGTACCATGACACACCCTGAGGCACCAGGAATGGCCACGGGGCTGGGCCAAAGCAAGTGCACGGCCGTGGATGAGCGTCTTACGGCTGACCCCGACTTTGGACGTCCATGCCCAACGCCACGGCGGCGTCGGCCATGCAGGCGCCGTGCGTCACGACCATCCCCAGCGAATTGTGCAGGAGGGCTGCGGTGGCCCAACGAGTGGCTTCGAGACTGGCCAGCGTCTCCGACGCAGCCACCCTGCGGTGCTGATCACGGGGTCGCCGATGCGCAGCAAGGCCACGGGGCGGAACAGCTCACGCGCCTTGGCCAGCACCCCACCTCCGCCCCCGCCACCGCCCGTCGGCTATGACGGTCCGTCCTTCGCCTCAAAAATCAAACGTCACCTGCGCAGCCCTCGGCTCGTCCCTCCGCTCCCCCTCCGCGCGGCTCGGCACCATGGCCGCCATGCGCTGGCGCAGATGTCCTGGCGCAAACCCTGCTTCGCCGCGAAACCATCGACCATAGTCCCCCAGCTGATCCGGATGGCGGTCGGATAAATACGCCATGAACACCGGACGCACCTCCGCGGACAGGCGGACGACGTCGGCGTGGACGAAGGCGGCTCCATGATCCCGGGCCGCCGTGAGCGCTTGCCGCAGATGGACCGCATCGTCCGTCAGCCCAGGAAGAATGGGCGCCATCAGCACGCCCGCCCGGATGCCGGCCGACACCAGCGCCCGCACGGTAGCCAGGCGGTGCCGCGGCGCCGGGGTGCCCGGCTCGGTCTCGCGCCAGATGGCGTCATCCACTGTGGGGACACTGACGCACACGGTCACCCCCGCACCCGCCGCCATGCGCTGCAGCAGGTCCACGTCGCGGCGAATGAGTGTGCCCTTGGTGATAATCTCCACCGGCACCCGATGCCGATGCAGCACCATCAGGCACCGCTCCGTGATCCGCCAGCGGCCCTCGATGGGCTGGTACGGGTCCGTGGCCGTCCCCACCACCACGCGCGCCGGGGGAGAGCGCCGCCGCGCCAGCTCGCGGTCCAGCACCTCGGGCAGATTGGCTTTGGCCATCAGGATTTGGCTGAAGTCGTCGCCCACGCCCAGGTCCAAGAATCGGTGGGTGGCGCGCGCGTAGCAGTACACGCAGGCGTGCTGGCACCCGCGATAGGGATTCAGAGACCATTGGAACGGCATGCCGGCCACGCGATTCAGGGCCGTCTTCACCGTCATCGCACGAACCTCGCGCGGCACTCGCACCACCTCGAGGCAAATATAGAACATATATTCGGCTCAGGCAAGTGAGCGGTCCCTCACGGCTTCACAGGCGGCGCCCCATCGAAGCGAGGTACCGAAAACCACTGTGCCCCGCCATCCACGGTCTCGTACACGGCCGTGCCGGCCTCTGCGCCTACGACCTCGCGCCGCTGCCACAGCGCGAATCCCGTTGTGGCGCTGACAAACTGAATGCTGGTGAGAAGCCACTGCCCACCCGCCCGCAGCCGGTCAAACGGCGCGGGCACGCCGAGCGACTGCCACGATGCCCCTCCGTTGGTTGAGCGCCAGAGAGACGCCGTCTCAAGCGAGTACGTCCAAAGGTCGTGGGATCCCGAGCCAGTTAACTGTGGGTGCGCCTCATGGGGCAGCACCGCGTCAAAGTGCCAGGAGGTTCCTGCATTGCGACTGGTATAAATGTAAACATTCCCACTGGATGGCACCACCAGCACGCCTTGGGACCCCGTCCCGCGCAGCAGGGCCGCCGACAGCGACCATGGGCCGTTCCATCCGGCGGGCGGCGCTACTGCCACGCGTGAAAATACCCGCCCCTTGTTCGATGAGCGATACAGGCTGCCGCCGGATTCCATGAACAGCACCCGACCGATAGAGCCCATGAGGCCCGCGTGGGGCGGCACGCCGACGGCCAAGGGCAGGGCGTGCCAGCTCCGACCTCCGGACTGCGTGCGATAGACCCAAGTGTATCCCCCGTGGGGGACGGGCGCCACGATGTACAGCAGGCCCCGCTGGGGCGAGGTCCACGACGTCCACCCCTCCAGCGACTGCCCCCCCGCGCCCGAGGGGGCCACGTCCGTCCGGATGGCTGGCCGTCCACTCGCGCTGAGGCGCAGGACCCGGACTGCGCCTTTGCCCGGCATGCCTGTGGTCACCACCAAACTTGTGGTCCCCACGGGCGTCCACGACGTGGCACCCTGAAGATTCCCCACGCGCACCAACGGGTGGAAGCCGCCAAGTCCCGTGGACGTATACATCAGCCAGCCCGGCGACCTCCACGGCACAGCCCAGCCGACGCTGGGGGTAACCATATCCAGCTGCGAGAGCGGGCCCTTGCCCGGCCAGGCCAGCCGGCCACCGACGCTGGGCGAACGCCCGACAGCCGGGTGCACCACCGTGGACAGGGCTACCAGCGCGGCGGCCGCGGCTGTGGCCCCAAGGCCGTACCGCCAGCGCCGAGGCGGCGGCGCGCGGTGGAGCGCCGCCTCGGCCCGGAGCACAGTGTCTCGGGTCCACCGGGTGGAGTCGAATACCAGCGGCACGTCAGGTGGCAACCCGCTCTGCTCTAACTCGGCGCGCCAGGTTTCGGGGTCATCGCGGGGCATCATGCGTCCTCCTCATCCTTGCTCTGGAGCCCTTAGTCATCCTGCCATTCCACAGAAAAGCGCCGCCGCGCCCGCCAGAGGCGGCTGCGGACGGTGGCGGCCGGCAGCCTGAGATGAGCCGCGATATCGGCGGTGGGCAGTTGCGCGTAATAGAACAGGTACAGGCACTCTCGATCTTCCGGCTTCAGTCGGTCCAGCGCGTCGCGCACGGTGGCGGCCAAGAGCGCGCGGTCGACGCTGGGATCAGGCCGGTCGGCCACCGTGGCGGAGAGGCTCCGGTGTCGGCGCGTGTCGTGGGCCAAATTTTTTGCGACCGTGAACAGCCAGGCCACCTGGGGCTCTTCGCCGGTCCGGCCCAGGTGCACGTACAGGCGGAGAAACGCTTCTTGTGCGATATCTTGCGCCCAGTCCGGGTCCGCGACCAGAAAGTGCGCATAGCGCACCAGTCGGTCTCCCCAGCAGGCCATCCACTGCGCCAGCACATCGTCCCGGCGCCAGGCCCCGTCCCCCGCTCCTATTGTCGTCTCGCCCCCTGCACTCACCGGCATGCTCACATCCGAACCCTCCGCCTGCAAGACCGCTTCGGGGGCGATTTTGTTTCACCCCCGGCACACATGGCGCCCGACGACGCCCTAGGGCGTGTGCAGCAGCTCACGGCCGCATCAAGGTGCCAGCGATTCGCGGGAGAGGCGCCGATGTGACGTCGCAGAGCCGCCTCGGAGCGCTCGGACGGCAGCCGTCTGGCACCGCCGGACGCCCCCGAGTCGGAACCGCATATGCGCCAAACACGGGGGTGCCCCAATCGTGCGCCACGGGCGATAGCGGCGCCGCTCGGACCGCCCGCGTAACAGGGCGTGACGGCAGCCGCGATATGGA
>JAKADP010000109.1 GCA_021820465.1 Bacillota bacterium | reverse complement strand
CGAGGCGCTCGCGCTCACGCATCTCGCCAGCCCCCACGTTGTGCCCCTGATGGCGTCGGCACCGGCCGATGGCGTGCTGTGGCTCAGGCGCGTCGTGCCGGGGCAGGCGCTCGCAGAGGAGCCTGATGACCTGGCGGCGGCCGACGCATGGTGCGAGGTGGCTTCATCCCTGCCGCGGGCGGCGGACCCCACTGCGGCATCGGCCGCGCTGTTCCCCAGGCTGACTCAGCAGTTAGGCGCGCTGGAAGCGTGGCAAGCCGCCCTGCCCAAAGGGCACTGGCACCTCGCCCAAAGGGTGGTGGCGGTGGCCCAGGGGCTGGCCGCCACCGCCCCCGCCCCGTCGCTGCTCCACGGCGACCTGCACGACGAAAACATTCTGTCCGCAGGCGGCGGGACCTTCTGGGCCATAGACCCCAAGGGGGTCTTTGGGGATCCGGCCTACGAGCCCGCGTGCTTGTTAATGAATCGGTGGATGCGCCCCACGGGGCCGCCGGAGCGCCTGGCGGCGGCTGTGGCGCAGCGCCTGGGCCTGGACGCGCGGCGGGTGCTGGGATGGACGTTCGTCCACACGGCGCTGTCCCTGGCGTGGAGCCAGGAGGACGATGGGAGGCCGGTAGGAGCCTCCGACCCCCGGTGGGCGGTTCTGGATCAGGCCCTCTCCGCCTTGCGCGGCTGACGGGGACGCCAGCCGCGTCCGGCCCCACCGCCCAGACGCCTGGAGAAGAGCGCCCCGGCGGCTGCGAAGCGATACCATGGAGCAGAGGCCAACGTCCATAAGTCAATAAGAGGATGAGGAGTCTCGTGATGAGCACGATGAAGAAACGTCGCACCAGCAACCCCGCGAGCGAGTTGCTGGTGGCGCCCGAGGTTGCCGAGGCGTTCACGCTGCCGTCCTCGTGGTATACCCGGCCGGATGGGCTTCAAGCCGAGCGGAAGCGGGTGTTTGGCGCCAGCTGGCAGCTGGTGGCCCACGCCGCCGCGCTCGCGAACCCGGGGGACTACGCGACGGTGAATTTGGTAGGGGAGCCGCTGCTGCTGGCGCGCGGCGACGACGGCGTGCTGCGCGCGTTTTACAACGTCTGCCGGCACCGCGCTGGGCCCGTGGCGCTGGGGTCGGGCTGCCGCCGCGCATTTCAGTGCGCCTACCACGGATGGACGTATGGATTGGACGGCCACCTTCGCCAGGCGCGCGAGATTGATGGCACTCGGCACTTTGATCCTGAGGCGTTCGCGCTGGTGCCGGTGGCGGTCGCGGAGTGGGGACCCTTGGTGTTTGTGAATTTGGACCCCGCGGCGCCGCCGCTGGATGCGGCGATGGCCCCGATTGACCAGGAAATGCGCGCGGCCGGGTTTGACATGGCGCGTGTGGCGCCCCGCGTGCGCCGGGATTACGAGATTCAGTGCAACTGGAAAGTCTATGTGGACAACTACCTGGAGGGCTATCACATCCCTTTCGTCCATCCGGGCTTGTTTCGCGAGCTGGACTACGCGCGCTACCAGGTGGAGCCGCGGGGGCACTATTCGAAGCAGTTCAGCCCCACCCGGTCGGCCGGCACGGGCGCGTCCCAAAGCGGCTACGGCCGGTACGACGCTGGGACCGAGGCGCTGTACTACTGGATTTGGCCCAACCTGATGCTGAACATCTACCCGGACAACGTGTCCACCAATGTCATCCTGCCGCTGGGCGTGGATAGGACGCTCACGATCTTCGAGTGGTTTTTTGAGCCGGGAGCCGACGACGCGGCCGTTCGGGACACGGTGGCGTTTTCGGACCAAATACAGCAGGAGGACATCGTGATTTGCGAGCACGTGGCACGGGGTCTCCACTCGGCCAGCTACGACCGCGGACGCTTTGTCGCCGCCCGGGAGAGCGGGGTGCATCACTTTCACCGGCTGATGGCCGCGGCGCTGTTGGGAGAGGGGCAGCCCGCTGGCTCCGATGGTATGCTGAGCAGCGAAAATTCTTAGGACAGGGTTTCAGAAGCCTGGCATGCGCTTGCGGAAGGCTTGCGGGCGCGCCGCCAACAGCCGCCAACACAGGAGGACCCGTTACAGATGACTGTGGCCGCGATGGAGCTGGCGCTGGAACGCTTGGGACGGCTGTTGGCGGACCGAGGTGTGTCCGCCGACATTGTCGTGGCCGGCGGCGCATGGATGGCTCTGGTCTTGGGCGCTCGGGACGTCACCCACGACATCGATGCGTATCTGGCGCCCCCGACGGGGCCGATCCCTCAGGCGATTGTCGACGTGGCCGCGTCCCTCGGGCTGGCCGAGGATTGGCTGAACGGTGGCATCAAGGGATTCTTCTTCCGCGAGCCGCCCCAGACACTGTGGCGGGAGTTCCCGGGACTGCGGGTGTGCGCCGTGTCGGCCGACTACATGCTTGCCCTCAAAATTTATGCGGCCCGATCCAGTGATGCTGATGACGCCGTGACGCTGATTTGCCACTTGGGTCTCCAGTCAGTTGACGACGTGCTGGCCATCGTGGAGCAATACATCCCCGAGAGACTGCTCACGGTCCGCCATCGCTACTTTGCCGAGGGCTGCATAGATCAAGCGAGGTCGTCATGACAGCGTTGGCGTATCTGCCCACGCCCCTAGCCGAGGCTTGGTCGCATGTCGTGGACGGGTCCTCGACGCCAAGGGTCGCGCTGGGCAACTTCCTTGACGACTGGCGCCGGCTGCCTGATGCCCTGCAGCGGGCCGCCCTCATCCGCGAGCCCATTCCCCGGGCGCCAGACCTCGAGCGGCATCGGTGGGACTGCTTTGTGGCAGCCACGGTGGAGTACCTTACCGTGCGCGACCGGGTGGAGACGCCCGATTGGGTGTTCTGGGATGCCTGGACCCTGGAGCGGCCCTGGTTTCTGTTCCCCTACTGGAAATTGAGGGCGTGGCAGCTGGTGGTGACGCCGCCCCCCTGGAAGCGGCGGCGCATCTTTGGCGGCGATGAGGCCGCCCTCATCGGCCGCGTCTGATTCTCTCCGGCAAGGGCATGGCTCCTCCGAGTGGAGCGGCCTACGCCTGTCTCCCGCCGGAGGGGGTGCGGTGCGATGGCTGGGCTTGACCTGACCCGTCGTCTCCGGGGACGTAAGAGTGGGCCGCGGAGTGACTGCAGCAAGCCCATGATCGCGGGCACCGAACGTGGCTCGGCACGGACACTAGCCCGGAGGATCCCTCCCACCAGGTTTGCGCCACTCTCACCATTGAGGGGGACTGATGCGGGCGTTCGTGGAGGACCACGGCTGGCGAATGGGGTTGGACAGGGAAGAATGGACCTCAGAAGAAGATGGCGTCCAAGGCTCTCCCGCTCCGATGGCGCTCGGAGCGCTGGCTCCATGGCACCGCGGCGCTTGAGGGCACACCTCCCGCCATCTTGGGACGGCCAGGAGGTGTGCCGGTTCATGGTTTAATAGATTCCTTGCGATTTCCTGGCAATCGTGACGGCGGCCATGGCAGAGCGACGCGGACGACCGGTCGGGAGGAGGAAGCGCTTGGCTACGGCGACAGGTGTCGCGCCCACCATTCGGGCGGACGGCTTGATGAAGCATTTTGGCACGGTCAAAGCCCTCGCAGGGGTGTCGTTTGCGGCCGCGCCGGGAACGGTGCTGGGACTGCTAGGCCCCAACGGCGCCGGCAAGACGACGGCCGTCAGGATCCTGACGACGCTCCTCATGCCCGATGGAGGGCATGCGGAAGTGGCCGGATATGACGTTGTGCGCCAACCTCAGGCCGTGCGCGAGCGGATCGGCCTCGCGGGACAGCAGGCGTCGGTGGACGAATATCTAACCGGGCGCGACAACCTGGTGATGGCGGGGCGCCTCTACCACCTGTCCATGAAAACGGCCCGCCGCCGCGCCGACGAGCTGCTGGAGCGCTTTGAGCTGGCGGAGGCCGCGAGCCGCCTCGTCAAAAACTACTCGGGGGGAATGCGGCGGCGGCTGGACCTCGCCACGAGTCTGGTCGTGTCGCCGCCCGTGCTGCTGCTGGATGAGCCCACGACCGGGTTGGATCCCCGCAGCCGGATGGGCATGTGGGCCGTCATTCGGGAGCTGGTGCAGGATGGCACGACGCTTTTGCTCACGACCCAATATCTCGAAGAAGCCGACCAGCTGGCGGACCACATTGCGGTGATCGACTTGGGGCGCGTGGTGGCACAGGGGTCCCCGGACGACTTGAAGCGCAGCGTGGGGGGCGAGCGCATCGACGTGCAGGTGCGCGACCCCGGACAGCTGGGGATGGCCGCCGCCGCCATGGCGCGCGCGGTGGGACATCCCCCAGAGGTCGACCGCGATGTGCGGCGGCTCACGACGGCGGTCGACACGGGTGCGGCGGCGCTCACGGCGGTGGTGCGCGAATTTGACGCCGATCACGTGGTGGTCGAAGATATTGCGCTCCGCCGCCCCACGCTGGACGAGGTGTTCATGAAGCTCACGGGCCACGCAACGGGTGGAGTGGAGGAGCCTCCGGCTCCGCGCCGTGGGCGGCGGCCTTCGGCCTAAGCGGCGGCGCACCAACCGCCAGCACGGGCCGAGAAAAACTAAGAGCTGGGGAGCTGGGGAGGAGGGCTTCATGGCAGCGACTAGCGTGCGGGCCGAAGTGCAATCGTCGACCGCCTGGACTCGGCTGCAATGGGGGTTTGCCGATTCGTGGACGGTGGCGCGCCGCCACCTGATGCACATCAGGTACATGCCCGACAAGCTGTTGGAAGTCACGATTCAGCCCATCATGTTCGTGCTGCTGTTTGCCTACGTGTTTGGCAGCGCGATCACGGTGCCGGGTGGAAACTACCGGGCGTTTCTCATGCCCGGCATCTTCGCGCAGAACATGATGTTCGCGGCCATGCCGATCATGGCGGCGATGGTGCAGGACATGCAGCGCGGCGTTATCGATCGGTTTCGGTCCCTCCCCATGTCGCGTGCGGCCGTCCTCATTGGGCACATCGGGGCGAGCTTCCTCGAAAGCATGCTGGGCCTCGCGGTCATGGTGGTGTGCGGCCTGATCGTGGGATGGCGCCCGCTTCTGGGGGTGGCCTCGACGGCGGAAGGGATCTTGGTCCTCATGCTGTTTGCCCTGGCGATGACCACCGTCGGCGCCTTCTTGGGGCTGGTCGTCAAAAGCGTGGAGGCGGCCCAGTCGATTGGCTTCATCGTGATGTTTCCGCTGACGTTCGTGGCCAACACGTTCGTGCCCACCGGCGGCATGCCGGGATGGCTTAGGGCGGCCGCGGATTGGAACCCCGTCAGCGCCGTGGTGCAGGCGACCCGCCAGCTGTTCGGCAATGCGGTGGCCGTGCCCCCGGGCCACGGAACGTGGACGCTGCAGCACCCCGTGGTCGCGTCGGTGATCTTTGGCGGCCTCTTGATTGCCTTCTTTCTGCCTCTGGCGGTGTGGCGGTTCCGCCGCATGCTGTCGCGCTAGCGCCGGCGGCCGGCGAGGGGGGCGCTGCGGTTTGCGGCGTTGGGCCTGGGCTCAGGCGACCTCCTGCCCGCGGAGGGCGTGATGCCCGTCCTGAGCGTGCTGTTGGTGCTGCTGGCGTTGGGCGGCGGGCTGTTTGGACGCCTTCGTGCCCAGGCCGCTCATGGGGGGCGCTGCAGGCGAGCGGGGTGGCCAACGCGGCCATCTGGTGCGTGGTCTTTGCGGGGGGCGCCGCCCGGCTGCTTCAGCGCGACACGGGCCGCCCTAGCCCGGGAATCCCCTGCAAGGCTGCTGAGCCACCCGGGCTGGCCGAAGCGTTGGGCGCGCCGACCTCCGCTTGCCGCGATGGGCGTATCCTGGCCTGGGGAGGTGATGGACATCAAAGCCAAAGATCTGCTGCCGATTCCCAATCTGACGGCCATGCGGCGCGTGCTGGCCATTGCGCCGCATCCCGACGACAACGAAGTGGGGGCGGGGGCGACGCTCGCGAAGCTTGTGGCCCTCGGGGCGCGGGTGGATTGGGTCGTGGCCACGGATGGGGCGGTGGGCACGCTCGACCCGGGCGAGCGGGAGTCCCTGGTGGAGACGCGCCGGCGGGAGCAGGAAGCCGCCATCGCCGTGCTGGGTGGCGGCGGGCTCAGTTGGCTGGGGTTTCCCGACATGGGGCTCCGGGACCGGCGGGCGGAACTGACGACGGCCGTGTTTCGCGCCATTCGATCGGCCGCCCCCGACGTGGTGCTTTGTCCGGACCCATGGATGCCCTACGAGAGCCATCCCGACCATCGGACGCTGGGGATGGCGGTGACCGAGGCGGTGTCGATGTCGCATTTCCCCATGGTCGAGCCCTCCGCCGGCGCCCCGGTGGAGCCGCCCGCCATCGCTTACTACGGCACGGCGTGGCCCAACACGCGGGTGGATGTGACCGACACCTTCGAGCAGAAGCTCCAGGCGATGTGGGC
>JAKADP010000030.1 GCA_021820465.1 Bacillota bacterium | reverse complement strand
CGGCTGGCGCATGTCGCTGACGACGCCCCGCGGCCCCGTCACGGTCGACGGGGCCCGCGGGCGTGTCAACGGGCGGTCAGCCCCGCACGCCGTCTCCCAGCCAGTCCATCCGCTAGGCCGCGGTGGCTTCGCTCGAGCCTCCCCGGGTAAAAAACGTAACGGCGACCCCCAGCGCCACCAACACGGTGGTGGCTACCAGCCACGGGCGCCCCGCGGAGATGGCGAGCGGTCCCAGCAGGACCGGCACCACCGCCACCCCCACGTTCGAGGCCAGGCTGTAGCCAGCCGTCGCGAGCCCGGCCGCGCCCGCGCTGACGGCCGCCCGGGCACTGTCCTCCAGAGCCAGCGTGTACCACGCGTTGCCACTGATGCCCAGCAGCAGAAATGTGAGGTCGATCCCGCCCACCGCCGAAGGGATCACGCCGGTGAGAAAGGCGGCCGCGATAAACGTAAACACCAGGGCGGCGGCCCCCAGCGCCCGCTCGAGCCCTTCGCTGGCGTCAAGCATCCGCTCCCCGATCCAGCCAAACGCCGCGGCGCCCACAGCTGATCCGAGAAACGTCAGCGCCGTGATGTTGCCGCCCACGATCGTGGCCACTGGACTGTGCAGGTGGACGAGGGCGGCGGTGGCGACCGATCCAAACATGACGCTGGTGGATGCCACCACGAACCCCACGACCCAGCGCGGATGCACGGCCACGTTGAGCCGGCCCAGCGCCAGATCATGGCGTGGGGTTTGGCGCACCGCGAGCCGTGCCAGCCATCCGCCGGCCAGGAGGTTCAGCACCACCGCCAGCCAGAGTCCGGTGGACGCGCCTAGATGGCCGCCCACCAGCGCGCCGCAAGCCATCCCGAGAAATAGGGTGCCAATCACCAGGCCGGTGCCAGTTTTCGTGGCCCGGACGCCGGACATGCGCAGGACGGCCCCAATCGGGGCGATGAGAAAGGGATAGGCCAGGGCCGCGATGATTTGGCCCGCCAGGAAAACGTCGTAGGATGCGGCCAACGCCCGAATGGTGAGGCCCACGAACGTCAGCACCACGGCCACCACCAGGGCGGGTCCGGGCCCTCGGCGGCTCACGTAGTAGCCGGCGGGCAGCGACCCGGCCACCATGGCGTACCCGTACAGGGAGATGAGTAGCAAAATGGCCCAGAGCGGCGCCCCTAAGCGGGCGATTTCCGTGGGGACGAGGGGCGCCAGCACAAACCAGCCAAATCCCAGCGTAAACGCAAAGGCGCCGTATGGCCCCAACAGGCGCGCACCTATCTCGGTCGGCCCAGCAGCCGCATTGGTTGACATCCATACACCCCCGTTGGGAGGTTCGCCATTACCCGCCCCCTTCCTGCCACTCGACGCCTTCGCGGTCAATCCAGGGGGAAGGAAGGGGGTGAGGCGCGCTACGCTCGCGGCTGGGAGCGGGCCGCGGCGACCCTGGTGAGGACTTCACGTGGTGCCCCCCACTTTTGCGGGGTGGCCAGCGAATGTTCTGGCGATCTCATACGGTCCCGCTGGCGGATTCCCCGAGGGAAGGGCGCTCACAGCGCACCTTCTGAGTGGCTCTGCCCGCCGAAGGGCAGCGACCGGGGCTCGGTCGGGGGACACTAAAGGAGGCAGACGATGTCCAAGCTCAAGTGGCGAGGGTGGCGTAGCGTGCTGGCGGTGGGGGGGAGCCTCGGAATGGCTGCCATGACCACGGTGCTGCAGCCGGCAGCGGCTCACGCGGCCACCAGCACGTGGGCGCCCACGGCCACGAAGGCCGTTCAGTTCAGCAGCGCCACCAATCTTGGTCCCGTGGCCGGGTCCACACCGATCAGCATCACCGTGGGGCTGGCCTTGAGAAATCAGACGGCCCTGTCCCAGTTCATCGCGGATGCCTCCAATCCCAGCTCGACGGAGTTTGGAGCGACCTACACCCCGTCTCAGTTCACGGCAACCTATGGCCCGACCACCTCGGCGGCCGATGCCGTGGTGGAATATCTGGACAGCCAGGGCTTCACCAACGTGCAGGTGTCGTCCAACCGGATTCTGGTGACCGCCCACGGCACGGTGGCGGAGGCCGAGAAAGCTTTCGACACCAGCCTGTCGAACTTCAGCCTGAACGGCACCACCGTGTTTGCCAACACCGCGCCCGCCATGGTGCCCGAGAGCCTGTCGGGGATCGTGGTGGGCGTGCTGGGGCTCAACAACGCGTTCAAGTTCACCGCCGCCCCCATGAAGGCGTCATCGACGACAGCGACGTCGAGCCTGCCGAACTACCCCTACGAGTATTCGCCGCAGGGGTTTTGGAAGGCGTATCAGGCGGTGGGGCAGCCGACCGGCTCCCAGACGACGATTGCCACGTTTGCACAGGGCAACCTGACAAACCCCCTGTCGAACCTGAGGACGGAGGAAAAGCTCAATAATCTGCCGCAAGTACCGGTGACGGTGGAGCAAGTGGGCCTCGCCAGTCCGTCGACGGCAGGCAACCTGGAGTGGGATCTCGACAGCCAGTTCTCGTCGGGGATGGCGGAGAACGTGTCCCACTACTACTTCTACGACACCACCTCGCTCACCGACTCAGACTTGGCCCGGGCGTTCAACTTGTTTGCCAGCCAAGATCTGGCCAAGGCGGGCAGTGCGTCGCTCGGAGAGTGCGAAGCGTACCCGTATCTGGACGGGTCCATGCTCATCGACGATGAAATTTTCGCCGAAGCGGCCGCCCAGGGGCAAACCGTGTTTGCCAGCGCCGGGGACACCGGGGCGACGTGTGCGGTAGCGCCCACGAATGGGGTTCCGGACTCCGGCCTCCCCATGGTCAACTACCCCGCGTCGTCTCCCTACGTGGTGGGGGTGGGCGGCACCACGCTGCTGACCAATTCCAACGGCTCGTATTACGAAGAACTGTCCTGGAATGCGGGCGGTGGCGGGATCAGCCAGTTTGAGACGGCCCCCTACTGGCAGCAGCAAGTGCTGCCGGTGACGGCAGGCACCACTGGCGACCGCGGCGTGCCGGACATGGCCATGGACGCCGACCCAGAGTCTGGCGCCAACGTCTACAGCCAAAGCAACGGCGGGTTCATCGGCGTCGGAGGCACCAGCCTGTCCGCGCCGCTGGCACTCGGCGTGTGGGCGCGCATCGAGTCGGCGTATGGCAACCGCCTGGGATTTGCAGCGCCCGTGCTGTATGACGTGTACATGAGCGGGACGTGCCAGACCGATGCCACGACGCTGGAGTACATCTGCTCGACGCCCGCCTTCCACGCCCCGGTCGCGGGCTTCAACGGCCTGTACCCCGAGACGCCGGGCTACAACTACAACACCGGCCTCGGAACGTTCGACACGGCGGCGATGATGGCGGCGGTGGCCCCGTTTGTGCCGGCCGCCAACCCGGCTCCGCCCGCGGGTCCTCCCCCGGCACCCACGCCTGCGCCTGGGGACCCCCAGCCGCACGGGTAGGCCGCCAACGGCTCGCCTCGCACCGGAGCGCCGCGCTAGGAACCACCTCGCGGCGCTCCGGCCGCGTCTCAGGCGGATGTGCGGCGCGTCCGCGTGTGGGGATCCCCCCAGAGCGCGCCGGGCCAGCGTACTATATGAGGCAGAACGGACGCCGCGCAGTGGCGCGGGCGCAGGAGGAGGGGTCGGATGGGGGGCGGGCATGGGGCGGCAGCGGATGCCGCCAGCGCCCCGCGCCATCTGGTGGTGGTGTCAGGTCACCCCGGGAGTGGCAAGACTACGGTGGCACGGCAGTTGGCCGCGGGACTGGGCTGGCCGCTGGTGTCGCGCGACGACTTTAAGGAGCTGCTGTTTGACCACTTGGGCCTCGGGGACCGGGCGTGGTCCCAGAAGCTCGGCGGGTTGAGCTACGATCTGATGGACCGAGTGCTCGGCCTCTTGCTGGCGACGGGATGCGGGGTGGTCGCCGAGACCAACTTCGGCACCCAAGCCAGCTTGTCGCTGGGCGCCCTCGCCCACCGCATGCACTACCGGGTGCTGGAGGTGTGCTGCACCGCGCCGGCGCCCCAGCTCGTCGCGCGCTTTGCGGGGCGAGCGCAGAGCGGGGCGCGCCACCCTGGCCATCAGGACACCGACAACCTGGCGGAGCAGGCGGCGCGCGTGGCTGTGCCGTATCAGCCGGTGGGGGCCGGGCCGGTCTTGTGGCTGGAGACGACCGACCTGCCCGAGGTGGTGTATCGGCGCGCCCGAGAGTGGGTGGGCTCCCAGGTCCTCGGCCAGCCCGCGCCGGCCGGGGGTGGCGAGAGGCCGCGTCGACTATACTAGGGCCACTGCCCCGCGCCGTGACCGGACCCGCCGTGCAGCCGACAACAGTCAGGAGGGACCGCGTGCCCAAGAAAACCGTCTACGTCCGGGAAGTGGACCTGCCGCTCTGGGAGCGCGCGGAGGTCCTGGCGCAGGGGGACAGCGTCTCGTCGATCCTGACCGAAGCCTTACAGCAATATCTCGAGGGCCGGCAGGCGCTCACCGCCACCGTGCGCCTGGCCAGCGGCGCCGAGGGGATCGCCACGCGGGTCCAGCCCGTGAGCTCGGGGTGGATGTTGGCGGTCCCCGATGGACCCGCGGGCCAAGCGCTGTATCGGGCGGTGGAACAGGCGGGACTGGGGCCGCCGCCGCCGCGGGCTGGCGGCCAGCAGTGGGTGTGGGTGCCCGCCACCGCCGTGGCCTCCGTATGGTTCAACATGCCCAGCACCGCCGGCGGCGCCGACTACCCGCTGCTGGCGCGCCAAGCGTGGCCTCTCCTCGTGGAGCGGGCGCGGGCCGAAGAGACGGTCACCTATGGCCAGCTGGGCGCCGAGCTGGGGGGGCTGCATCCCCTGCGCCAGGTGCCCCAGATGCTGGACGTCATCGAGCAGTGGTGCCTCACGCACGACGCGCCCGACCTAACCGGGGTGGTCGTGAGCCAGAGCAGCGGGCTGCCGGGCCAGGATTATTGGCGCCAAAACAACTGGGCGGACCTGTCGGTGGCCGACCGCGTGGACCGGTGGCGGCAGGCGCTGCGCGCGCTGGCCCAGCATGCCTGGCCGGCCGCCCCGCCGTTCTAGGCGCCCGACGCCCCACCCCAGGACGCGACCGCGGCCTCGACGCCGCCCGTGCGGTGCAGAGTGGCTTCCAGCGCAGACAGCACGCGTGCCACAGGCTCCAGCTGGGCCCCTTCGCCCATGGTGCCGATGCGCCAGACGCGCCCGCGGAATGGGCCCAAGCCCCCGCCAATCTCGATGCCGAAGTCATTCAGCAGCCGCCCGCGCACGGCAGCATCGTCCACGCCCTCCGGGATGTATACGGTGGTGAGCGAAAAGAGGCGGACGGCGGCGTCCACCACCAGCGACAGGCCCATCGCCTGCAGGCCCGCCCCAAGGGCGGCACTGGCCCGCCGATGGCGGGCGAACCGGGCGTCCAATCCCTCCCGGCGGATCCGCCGGAGCCCTTCGGCCAGCGCGTAAATCATGCTCACCGGGGCGGTGTGGTGGTAGAAGCGCTCGCCGCCCCAGTACCGCTCCAGCATCGAGAGATCGAGGTACCAGCTGGGAACCGGCGACGGCCGCTGGCGCAGGATGTCCAGGGCGGCTTCCCCGGCGCTGAAGGGCGCGAGCCCCGGCGGGACGGCTAGGCACTTCTGGGTGCCGGCGTAGACCACGTCCAATCCCTGGCGGTCGACATCGACCGGCATCCCGCCGATGGCTGTCACCGCGTCCACCAGGAACAGCGCCCCGTGCCGGTGGACGAGGTCGGATAGTCCGTCCATCGGCTGGAGAACGCCGGTCGAGGTTTCCGCCATGACCAGAGCCACCACGGCGTAGGGCTCCGGTGCTTGGGCCAGGCGATCCTTCAGCTGCTCGGCGTCTAAGGCGGACCCCCAAGGCACCTCCAGCACGTCCACCACACCGCCCTGACGGGCGGCCGCGTCCGCCAGGCGCTGGCCAAACAAGCCAGCGGCCACCACCAACACGCGCTGGCCCGGCTGCACCCAGTTGGCGACGGCGGCTTCCATGCCCGCGCTGCCGGTTCCCGAGAGCGGCAGCGTGAGGCGGTTCTCGGTGCCAAACACCCACCGCAGGTGGTCGGCCACCTCGTCCATGATGGCGAGAAATGCCGGGTCCAGGTGGCCCAAGACCGGCTGGGCCATGGCCAAGCGAACCGATGAGGATACCGGGGACGGCCCGGGGCCCATCAAGAGGCGCTCCGGGATGTTCGGGATGATTTTGGGGTCACTCAGCGCCATGCGCATCACTCCCTGGCTATTGTCGCGGCAGCGGCGCAACACGTCAGCTGTCCCGTAGACGGTAGCACCGTGGGCCGGGCCCCGCAAACGTAGTTTGCGGGCCGTCCGGGCGAGGAGGCTGCTGGCCCGCCCGCTACGCGGTCGGCTCCGCCGCGACCACTCTGACTGTGAAGTTCTCTCCCTCCCAGCGGTCGGCCGCGGGCCAGCGGAAGGTCAGCGTGATGGTGGAGCCAGGCTCCAGCGCGGCCGTAGCGAGGTCGGCCACATGCACACCCCATCCGCGGTCCTCCGTGGGCGTGTCGGCCATCGTGTGCCAGTCGTCGGCGGTCCAGCGCACGACGGCCGGGGCGCCAGTCTCCACGCGCAGCGTCCGGGAAGCCGGCAGGTGGCGAATCTTGTGGTTGAACCGCCAAGGGACTGGTGGGGGGGCGGCGGTGCGGCCCAGGTAGCGGGCCGCGGCCTGGGGCGGGCAGTCGAACGCCCGGCCGTCCTTGAGGGAGCGCACCAGCTTCAGGTATTCGGCGTGCGCCCAGACCAGCGGCATGGCGGAGCCGGAGGGCCGCCCGCGGTAAAGTTCCCGCTCCGGAATGTCCTCCTGATCCCACACCTGCTCCGGCAGGAGGCCTCCCTCCCCGGCGAACGACTCCATCGTGGTGAGGAGCTGCTCCGCCTCCTCCAGGTGGCCGGCCATTAAAGCGTAGTGGGCTCGCTCGCCGGTCAAGAGCGGCCACAGCCGGCCGACGCCCGTGCCGTCAAATGGGGATCCGTCCTCGTGCTCCCCGTAGCCATCTTCGTTATAGCGCCGCCATCCGGGTCCCGTGGGTGTGTCTTGGCGCAGGAGGGCATCGATGACGGCCACGGTGTTCAGCACCCGCGGGTCGTCGGGGGCGCGCAGTCCGAATCGCACGAGCGCTAGGGCGTCGCTGCTGACGATCGCCTCGGCTGGGCGGTCCGTGAAGCCCGCAGCGCGGTTCTTGATGGCCACGGCAGGCGGAGTGTCGGGATCTAAGTCCATGTCGGCGGGCGTGATGCGCACGTAGTAGCCGTCCACCCCCACCTGGGCGGCGATGGGGGTGCCGCGCACGTAGAGCCAGCGCTCCACCTGGGCATTCCAGATGTCGGCCGTTTCCCGAAGATAGGGGGCTCGGGGCGACTCACCCACCTCCTCGGCCAAGTCGGCCGCGGCCAGCAGCGCCGCGATTTCGGCAGCCAGCGTAAACGGCGTGTAGCCGCCATCTTCTTCCCACCGATCCTGCGGGGTGACGGGCCCATTTTGGATCAGGAAGCGAGCCGCCCGGCTCACCATCGGCCAGAGGCGCTGGACGTCTTGGGGAGATAAGGCGCCTTCGCGCCGGGCCAGGTCGACCAGCAAAATAGGCAGGGCGGTTTCGTCCATCTGGAGGCCGGACCAGTACGGCGTGCCTTCCACCCACATGTTTTGCAGCCAGTGGCCGTCGGCCTCCTGTGTGGCCTCCAGGTAGGTGAGCGCGCGGCGCACCGACTCGCGGTCGCCCGCCGCCAGAAGACCCCCGGCGGCCTCCACCATGTCGCGCGACCACACGAGGTGGTAGCCTCCCAGGTCGCCGTCGCCCTGGGCAAAGCCCCAGGGCACCGAGAGGCTGGCCAGCAGCGCACCGGACACCTGCTTGGATTCGTGGGCGCGCACCACCGTGGCGCTCAGCGCCCAGAGCCGGCGCGGGGATTCCAGGAGCGTGGCCTGCCAGCGCTGCCAAGGTTCGCAGTAGGCGGCTTGAATCCGCTCAAAGCCAGTGGCCAGGGCGGCACGAGCCTGGTGGCCCGCTTCCTCGGGGGAGCGGGCCACGGCCAGAGCCAACAGCACCGGGCCCCGGACCGACGGGGGCAAAAGGCCGGTGAGCGCCACGTTGCCGTCGGTGGCCCGGTCGAAGTGCCACGCGAGCCGGCCGTGCTGCCGCAAATCCTGCCATCCATCCGAGGACCCGACAAACCCGACGGAGGTGTCTTCAAAGGCTTCGCTGCTCATCAGGGCCAGCGCGCTCCCTCCGCGGCGGGCAAAGAGGGCGGGCACCCCCTTGTAATCACCCACCCAGGCCGTGTTGCCCGCCCCGTAGTTTTCCAGGTGGGACGCCAGCAGGACCGCCAGGCGGTCGTCCGGGCCCTGGCTTTCAAACACGACGCGCTGGAGCACCACTGGGCGCAGCGGATCGGTCAGGATATCCTTCTCAATCTGGTACCGGCCATCGGCCGACGTCCCCGTGATGTGGTACCAGGGCACCCCGGCCAGCGGCATCACCGTGGTGTGGCGGGCGTCCCGCTTTTCTTCGGAGAAGTACCCGTCGGGGCCCACCACCAGCATTCCCAGGTCGCGAATGGCCGCGACATCCATCCGAGGGGCGTACACTTCGTTCAGGATGCCATGGGACAACGTGAACCAGATGGCGCTCTGGTCCAGCGCCGTGCCGACGCCGCTTTTTTGGGCCGAGGTCCACCGGCCGGGGGCGCCGGGCCCCCCAAACGCTTCCGCCATAATGTGAGGACGCTCCTTCCGCTTGGGGCCGCCCGCAGGGGGGAAAACGCCCGCAGGGCCTTAGCTGCTTAGGTGTGGTGAGCATAGCGCGCGTCTGCCAGAACGCCAAGCGTGCGCGTGTCATTGGGGCGGCTGGGTCCGGGCGCCCCCAGCGCGCCTCTTGCGCTGGTGCGCCGTTGTGGCAGTGTACCCAGTGTAGGCGGTGTCTGGAGCTCATACGGCGAAGAGGGGGAGCGTGGGGCGAGTGCTGGGGGTCGAGTGGCTGGACGAACTGGTGCGCCAGAATGAGCGGCAGGTGGCGCGCGGGGGGGTGGTGGGAGCGGGAGGCGCGGTCCCCGCCGAGCCGCTGGCCATCCTCACCTGCATGGATGTGCGGATCGAGCCGCTGCGGCTGTTTGGCTGGCCGCTGGGCCAGGTGCACGTGCTGCGCAACGCCGGTGCCCGGGTGACCGAGGATGTCATCCGGTCCCTGGTGATTTCCCAGCAGGCCCTGTCCACCCGGCGTGTGCTTCTCATGCCCCACACCGGCTGTGGGGTGCTGAACCTGGACCCATCCCAGCTGACGGCCGGACTCGGGCCGGCGGCCCGGCCGCCGCTGGACTTCCGTGGGATGACCGACCTCACCGAGGCGGTCCGTGAGGACGCGGCGCGGCTGGCGGCCAGTCCTTGGATTCCCGACACGATCGACGTCGCGGCCGTCATCCTGGACACGCGGACGGGACGGGTGGCACCGGTGGCGCTGTGACCGCCAGCCCCGCCTCACCCATTGCAGCGAGGCGGGCGGGCCTAAGGCCCCGCCCGCATATGTCCCAGGAGTGGGTGATGGGAAGCGATTTGGGGTGGGTGGGGTAGTTGCTGAACGGGCCTGGCATGGTGCGGTTCCCGTGCGCCGGCACGAGGCGCTGGCTCGCCAGCTGCTGGAGGTCGTCGGAAAGCGGGTGCGAACGAAGCGTCCGGCGGGCTCTGCGTCCATGCCCAGGAGACACGCCGTGGCCAGAAGAAGCTGACGAGCGCAGTTGTGCGCCGCTGCCTTCGGTTGGACAGATCCAGTGCGCATCGACCATGTCGCCTCTCCGCCACAGGGTGAGGACTAGGTAGTCGGCACGAAGGTCGTCTGGCTACAGTGCCACTCGGGCAGGTGGTTGGCGTCGTGAGAAAATGGCAGGAACTTCGAGCCCGGGCGCGAAGCTAGACGCAGGGATCGGCCCCGGGGGTGACTGCCGCCAGCCCCACCGCATCTGAGGAGGCACAATCATGGCGCAGGTGACATTGGAGCATTTGGACAAGGAGTTCGGCCAGGTGATGGCCGTTCGAGACTTTACCTTCACCGTGGAGGACCAGGAATTTCTTGTATTGCTTGGGCCATCGGGATGTGGCAAAACCACCACGCTCCGGATGGTGGCCGGACTGGAGGAGCCAACGCGTGGCGCGATCTCCATTGGAGGGCGGGACGTTACCCGGCTCGAGCCCAAGGACCGAGACATCGCGATGGTGTTCCAGAACTACGCCCTGTACCCTCACATGACCGTGTTTGAGAATATGGCTTTCGGCCTGCGCATGCGGCGGTACCGCCCCGACGAAATTCGGCGGCGCGTCGAGGGCGCGGCCGAAATTCTCGGGCTCGGGCCTCTGCTGCAGCGACGCCCGCGCCAGTTGTCTGGCGGCCAGCGCCAGAGGGTGGCGCTGGGCCGCGCCATTGTTCGTGAACCCCAAGTCTTTCTGATGGACGAGCCGCTGTCCAATCTGGATGCGCAGCTCCGAGCTCAGACACGGGCAGAGTTGAAAAGCCTGCATCATCGACTGGGGGCCACGGTGATGTATGTCACGCACGACCAAGTAGAAGCTCTCACGCTGGGGACGCACATCGTTGTGATGAAAGACGGTGTGGTACAGCAGGCAGACACCCCAGATGGCCTGTATCGGCGACCGGCGAATCAGTTCGTGGCCACGTTTGTCGGTACGCCGCCCATGAACGTGTTGGAAGGTGTCCTGGAAACCCGCGCTGATGTCCTCGTCATGCGCCTGGGCACCGAGACGCTGACCGTGCCGCCGCCAGATCGCGCTGTTCTGAAAGCGTTTCAGATTCCCCGCGCCGTTCTCGGGGTTCGCCCGGAACATGTTCACGTGATGCCCCACGGAAACGATGTGTTGCTGGCCGGCCGCGTTCGCCTGGTGGAACCCACTGGGCACGAAGCTCTCGTGTACTTGGATGTAGCCGACCAATCGCTCATCGCGCGGGCGGACGGCACCTTTCGCGCCGACCCGGGCCAAGGGCTGACGGTGGGTCTCGATCCCCAGGAACTGCACTGGTTCCATCCGGAAACCGGCGTACGCGCCTCGGCCTAGGTTTGCGGCGGCGCCGAGAAAAAATGCGCCACCACCCACCCCGGCGGCAGGAATTGTGGGACCACACGTCGAATTACGGTGATTAAGCGTTTCATCAGGGGGCCGATCGTGAAAAAGACTGCACGCATTACCGACGTCGCCCGCTATGCGGGGGTGTCGATCGCGACTGTCTCCTACGTACTGAGCGACACCGGGCGAATCTCCCCGGCGACGCGGGACCGGGTGATGGAGGCGGTGGACGCACTCGGGTACCGTCCCTCGGCCCGGGCGCGGTCGCTGGTGCTTCGGCGCAGCCGCACCGTGGGATTGGCCGAGCCCCAGCATACGTTGCGCTCTGACCCCTGGTTTTCGCTGTTTTTGGCTGGTGTGGCCGATGCGTGCCGCCAGCGGGGGTATCACGTGATGCTTATTGCGCCGCTTGCGGGATCAGGGGACAAGGCGGGACTCGCCGATGCAGCGCGGTCCGGCTTGGTCGATGGGGTGATCCTGGTGGAGTCGGCGGCTGCACCTTCTACTGTGGAAGCCCTCGAGTTGGCCGAAGTGCCATGCGTCATCTATGGTCGGACGGATCGGGGCGCATGGGTGGATATTGATCACCAGGCGGGTGCTGCGTTGGCGACACGCCACCTGCTGGACTTCGGGCATCAACGGATTGTCCATTTGGCCCTACCTGAGGACACCGCGATTGGGCGCCTGAGGCGTAAGGGATACGAGCAGGCCCTGAGCCACGCCGACATAGACCTGGAACCGCAGGTTATGGTCACGGACGGGTCCTTCGGCGCGGGCTATCAGTGGACGTCGGAGCTCATGGCACGAGCCACGCGATGCACGGCCGTGTTTGCCGCGACGGATCAGTTGGCGCTGGGGGTGATGAAGCGCGCCGGCGAACTGGGCGTGGAGGTGCCGCGGCAGCTGTCGGTGGTTGGCTTTGATGACACGCCGGCCGGCCGACATGCCGAGCCGCCGCTCACGTCCGTGGCCTACGACGCGGAGATACTGGGGCAGGCCGCCGCCGAGCGCCTGCTCGATCTCATTGACGGCCAGGCCGTGGCGCCCCTAGTCGTGGCGCCCCGTCTTGTGGCTCGGGCGAGCGCCGGCCCCACGGGGTTCGTGGGGACGCCTGCCACGGATCCGGGGGAACCCGTGTTGAAGGTGGGAGCCACATTTGCCGTGTGGTCGCACCAAGGATCCTTTGAGCCGACCTCAGGCCGCCAGGGGGTGTACTTGGCGGACACGCGCTTGGTGTCCGCTTATCGCTTGTGGATTCAGGGGGAGCGTGTGGTGCCCTTGACCCTCACGGTGGGGGACGCAGGCCGCACGCTGGACGCCACTTATGTGTGGCAGGAGCCAGCCACCACGTTTCGGCTGGAACGGCGGGTGGTCCTTGACGAAGACGGATTCGTCGATGAGTGGCGCTGGGCACGGTGGGGCGAGGCGCGGCCCATCTCGGTCCGGCTGCAAGTGGCCAGTGATTTTGCCGACCTGTTTGAGGTGCGGGGTACACCGAGAAAGCAGCACGGTCGCCGTCGCACGATCATCCGGGACGGGTCTCAGCGGATCGAATACGAAGGGCTGGACGGACTGACACGGGCCGTGTCCGTTGATGTGGTGCCACCGGGCGGCGAGTGGCGGGATGACTTCTGTGAATGGACTTTGGGTGATTCGGCGGAGGGACCGCTTGGTGAGGCGCCGACTGCGGGGGAGATCACAGTCCGCGTCGCTTGGGAGCAGCCCGGCCGCTGTGAAGTCCCAGGCGAGGTCTCATTCACTCGGTGGCCCGTCATCCATCCAGGTCACAAGGGAACCCTGCGCGTGCTGCAACGTGCGGAGCAGGATTTGGATTTGCTGTCGGCGGACTTCGGGGCCGGGGGAGTTCCGATGGCTGGGCTTCCTTGGTTCGGCGCACTTTTTGGGCGGGACTCGCTAACGGTGGCCTGGCAGACGCTGGAGTGGGCTCCGGACTTGGCGGAGCGCGTGCTGTCCACCCTCGCGCTGTATCAGGGGAAGCAGCACAATCCGGATACAGAGGAAGAGCCCGGCCGGATTGTGCACGAGGTGCGCTGGGGGGAAATGGCTCGCCATGGCGAAGTGCCCTTTGGCCGCTATTATGGCTCGGTCGACGCTACCCTTCTGTTCGTGGCGTTGTATGGTGCCACCTGGGTTCGGCAGGGTGAGGGGACGTGGACCCATAGGATGCTGCCGGCCATCGACGCCGCGCTGGCCTGGGTGCTGGCCCACGTAGACGCTGATGGCTTGTTCCGGTTCCAGCCGCAGTCGGCGCGCGGCTTGGCCATTCAGTCCTGGAAAGATTCCGCCGACTCGATGGTGTTTGCCTCGGGCGAACACGGCCGGCCGCCGTTTGCGGTGGCGGAAGTCCAGGGTTATGCCTATCGAGCGTTGGTCCTGATGTCTCGCTTCTTTGCAGACCACCGTGAGTTCGAGCGCGCGTCGGACCTGCGCGCGCGTGCTGAAGCTATCCGCCGAGCGTTTCACGATAGGTTCTGGCTACCGGACCGCCACTACTACGCGCTGGCGGTGGACGGGGAAGGGGCGGCGGTCGACGGACTGTCATCTGACCCTGGACAGTGCCTATGGACGGGCGTGGTTCCCAGCGCGCAAGCGTCATGGGTGGTGAAGCGCTTAATCGGCCCGCAGCTGTGGTCGGGGTGGGGAATTCGCACTCTGGGGAGCGATGAGGCGGCCTATGATCCGTATAGCTACCATCGCGGAAGTGTGTGGCCCCACGACACCTCCCTGATCGCGGCGGGCCTTCGGCAGTCGGGGTTTGCGGAGGAGGCCGCGTGTGTGGCGGACGCACTGATGGAGGCCGCGGGGCTGATGCCTCACCACCGGCTTCCGGAGCTGTTCAGCGGGGAGCCGCGAGCAGCAGGCGGACCGTTTCCCTATCCAACAGCCTGTGCGCCGCAAGCCTGGGCGAGCGGGGCGCCCTTCCTCCTGATGACGGCGCTCAGCGGATTCCATGTGGATGCCCCGCGGCGAGTGGTGCACTTGGCCCCGCTCTTCACGCCTCTCGTTCCCGAATTGGCCGTGAGGGGCGTGGAGGTCGGGGGCAGGCGGGTGGATTTGGTGTGCACACCCTCGCGTGTAGCAGTGGAGGGCCTACCCCCTGGCTGGCGCAGCGTATGCCGGCCGGGCGTGACCGTGGACGCCCGAACCCGGGCGAAAAGTTTGTGACCTGAATTAGGGGCTCACCGCATTGGGTGAGCTCGCCCGCCGAGCGGGGCCCCGCTCGGCCGAGACGGTATCGGAGGCGACGCGCGCGGGCGGCCAGCGGGGAAGACGGCATCGGCGTTCACAGCCAGGCCGCCGCAGCGCGCGGCGTCGGCACCCAGCAGTCCGTAGGACTGCGATAAGGAGGATCTTCGATGAATCAGACGACTGGCCGCAGGCAGGCCCGGCGCGGAGGGGCTCTCATGATGGGCGGCGCGTTGCTGTTGGTGGTGCTCGCAGCGTGCGGATCTTCGAACGCTAGCGGCAAGACCGTGACCATCACGCTGTCGGGGTGGACCTCTTCGCCCGTCGAAGCCCAGCTGATGCAGAAGGAGCTGCAGGGATTCACCAAGTCCCATCCCTCTATTCACGTGAAGTATCGGCCGATCGCCGGCAATTACGCGGCGGTGCTCAAGACCCGGTTCGTGGCGGGCGACGCGCCTGACGTGATTTACGTCAACAACGGCGGTGAGTCCAGCACGTTCATCAAGAACGGCGACATCATCCCGCTGAACCCGTACATCAAGGCATCGGGCTTCCAGCTATCCCAATTTTACCCCAGTGCGCTGGCGCTGTTCCAGTCCGGCGGCAAAACCTATGCCATTCCCAAGGACCAGTCCCCACTGGCGCTGTTTTACAACAAAACGCTGTTCCGCCAGGCCGGGATTACGGCCCCGCCCACCACTTGGACGCAGTTTCAGCATGATGCCCAGCTGCTGACCCGACCGTCCAAGCACCAGTACGGCCTCATCAACTCGGTGCAGGAGCCGCGCTGGGCGGAGTTTCTCTACCAGGCGGGCGGTGGGGTGATGAACAGCGGCATGACGCGCTTCACCCTGACGTCGGCCGCCTCTCAGCGCGGGTTTCGCTTCTTCGTGAACCTGTACCGCAAGGGATACGCCGCCGTGCCCACTTCGGTGGGTGCCACATGGGGCGGGCAGGCGTTTGGCATGGGCCACGCGGGGATGGTGCTGTCGGGCGATTGGCTGGTGCCGTTTCTGAACCAGACGTATCCTCACACGTCGTACGGTATTGCCCCCCTTCCGTACGGGCCGAAGAATAACGTGTCGCTGACGTTCCCGGTGGGTTACGGCATTACCAAAGACTCCGCACACCCGCATGCTGCGTGGACGCTCATTCAGTACCTGACGAGCGTGTCGGGCATGACGAAGTGGATGAACCTGGGGCTCGCGCTGCCGACGCGCCCTGCCTTGCTGAGCCTGCCGTACTATCGGGCGCATCCCGTGCTTCAGGGATTGCTCCAGCAACTGCCGCATTCTATAGCGTGGACCTTCCCACCGGGGTTCGTGGAGTACTCCTCCACCACCATGACTGATCAGGCGACTCTGGCGATTGAGGGCAAGGAATCTGCAACGCAGGCCCTCGCGAACATGCAGAAGGCCGGCCAGGCGATTCTGCAGAGCAACAGCTGAGATGGCGGTCGAGCGCATGCAGAGGAGCGCGGCGGCACGGGGGGCCATTCCCCCGCGCCGCGTCCGCGTGCCCGGCAGTGGGCGCTGGCGGGAAGCCCGGGCCGGCTATCTGTTCCTGCTTCCTAGTGTGGTGCTCCTGTTTGTGTTTGTAGCGGGACCAGCCCTTTATGCGTTCTACCTGAGTCTCTTCTCGTGGAACTTGCTCAACCATATGCATTTTGTCGGGTTGGCCAATTTCTCCGGGCTGTGGCACCTTCCGCTTTTTTGGACTGCCGTCGGGAACACGGCCCTGTTTGCCGGTGTCGTGGTGCCGACCCAGACACTGATCGCGTTGGGCATAGCCGCCCTGATGAACCAACACCTGCCGGCGCGGGGGTTTTTCCGGCTGGCCTTCTTCTTTCCCGCGATCAGTTCATCGGCCGCTATTTCGATCATATTCATGTGGATTTATAATAAATTTGGGATACTTAACAGCTTGCTAACGTCACTTCATCTATACGGTCCAAACTGGCTGGCCAATCCAGTGTACGCGCTGAAGGCCATCATGATCATGAACATCTGGACAACGTCCGGGTACTTCATGGTAGTCTTTCTGGCCGGGCTCCAGTCAATTCCCCGCGAGCTCTACGAGGCGGCCGCGATCGATGGCGCGGCCGCCTGGCAAACCTTCCGAGCGATCACCGTGCCGCTCCTGCGCCCGACGACATTTTTCATCGTGGTCATGGGAGTTATCGGCACCCTGCAGATGTTTGACCAGTCGTTCATTCTTTCGCAGGGCACCGGGGGGCCGCTCCATTCGACCACCACGATCGTCCTACTCGTGTACCAGTTCATCTTCTCGTACGGCAAGGTGGGCTTCGGCGCGGCGGCGACCGTGCTGCTGTTTGTGTTCACGCTGTTGGTCACCCTGGGCATCAACCGGTGGCTCGGCGCGGCGACGGAGTACTGATGGAAAGGGGACGGGCAGTGATCGCGCGACGCACGGCGACCTGGTGGATATCGCGAGGGCTGTATCTGGCCATTCTGACCGGTGGGGCGCTCTTGATGTTCGTGCCTTTTGCCTGGAGTCTCTCCACGTCGCTCAAGGGACTTGGCCAGGCCATGACCTATCCGCCGGTGTGGTGGCCCCACCCCTTCCAGGCGTCAAATTACGTTAAAATATGGCATATAGTGCCTATAGGTCAGTGGTTTATCAACAGCGTGCTCGTGGCATCGGCCGTGACGGCTGCCAACCTCATCTTTGATTCCTTGGGCGGCTACGCATTGGCCCGGGTGAGGTTTCCAGGCAAGAAATTTTGGTATATGGGGATCGTGGCCATGCTGATGATTCCGTTTCAGGCCGTGATGCTCCCGCTGTACATTGTGATGAAGGATCTTGGACTCTTGGACAACTATGGGGGCCTTATCGCTCCTGTGGCCGTATCGGCGATGGGGATTTTCCTGATGCGGCAGGCATTCTTAGCGTTGCCGAGTGAACTGGAAGACGCCGCCCGCATCGACGGAGCGGGTCGCTTTCGCATGTTCTGGCAGCTGTCCTTGCCGCTCGTGACTCCGACGCTCCTGACGCTTGCGCTCATGATCTTTCTGTCCTCGTGGAACAACTTCCTGCTGCCCCTCCTAGTGGCCAACCGCGCATCCCTGTGGACGTTGCCACTGGGAATTGTCATGTTTCAACAGGAATATTTCGTAAACTGGCCCTATCTCATGGCCGCGGCAGTGCTGGCCACCCTGCCCATCGCCCTGGTATTTTTAGTGTTTCAGCGCTGGTTCATTCGCGGGGTGGCGACCACCGGGCTGAAGTGATGGACCGCCGCCTTGTTGCGGCCAGGGCGAGCCCGTGAATCCGCCCCGAGCATTGGCAAGCGGGGAGGCGGAGGCTCCCCGCTTGCCCCAGCCGGATCAGACGGCGGATGCCGTGTGGGCGCGCACGATGCGGACGTCTCCGCTGATGGTGTGGGCTCGAAGCTCCACCAGCGGGCCCGCCGCCTCGTCTCCGGACGGCTCGTCGTGCACCGGGATTTCGGAGGTGAGATCGCCGGACCGCGTGTGGGCATTGACGGCCAGGCGGCTTCCCTGGGCAATGCCGACCGTGACGTCTCCCGAGATGGCCTCGGCGGTGACGCGCCCCTGATGCACCAGCCGGGCCTCCAGGTCCCCGGACTGCGACTGCAGGGAGAGCCCGCCGCGGCTCTCGCGCACGACAATGTCCCCTGACGCGGCTCGGGCCGACAGGCGGCCGCGCACGTGGCCCACGTGGATGTCGCCCGACGCGCTTTCGCACTCGGCGTCGCCAGCCACCTCCATCAGGGTTTGGGATCCGGACGCCGAGCGCAGATGGACGGGCCCCCCGGCCTGCCGAATCTGGATGTCGCCGCTGGCCGTGTACGCACGGAGCGAGCCCTCCACCTGCTCCACCCGCACCTCGCCGCTGGCGGTTTCCACCTCAGCCTCCGTGACCTGGTCGAGGGATACGTCGCCCGAGGCGGTATGAATGCGGGTCGCGCCACAGGGCCCGAGAGCGCGCACGTCGGCCGACGCTGACTCAATGTGCAGGCGCGACGCCTCGGGGACGCGGACGCGGACCCCCACGCCGCCGACCGAACCCGAGCCCCAGCGCCAGCCTATCCCGGACCCGCGGCCGATCCCGCCCCGCCAGGAGTCAGGCTCCGGCACCTCCACCACCACGCGGTGCCCCGTGTCGGTGGGAGTGGCGTCGATGCGGGTGTGGCTCACCAAGTCTTCAGCGTCGGCGTGGAGTGGCACCAAGTCCACTTCGGTGGTGGGGGCGGTGTGGGTCGTCACTTCAATCCAGCCCGATCGGTTTCGCACGATCAGGTCTACGGCGGAAGGGGTCTCAAATTGCTGCATCGGGATCCTCCTCATGTTGCTCTGATGGGGCTGACTATTCGGTTGGGGACGTGTGGCGGGCGCCGGCATCAGCTTTTGCCGTAGCCCGAGAGCGACCGGCCCGACCGCTGCGCACGCCGCCCGCCCAGTGCGGTGGCGAGGGCGGATACCACCCAGGCATTGACGGACGTGCCTTCGCGCTCGGCGGCGTCATCCACCTGCTGCTTCAGCGCGGGGGGCAGGCGCACCGTCATGCGGGCGGCGTCTTCGGCGCTGTGCGACACCTCCACCGGTTCATCGGGGACGTAGGCCAGCGACACCGCGGCGCCGGAAAGCCGCACCTCCAGGTGCCCGCTGGGAAGCTCGCGGGACGCCTCGACGGCCCACTGGCCGGCCAGTTCAAGCAATCGGCTGTGCAGCAAGCTGTCATAGGCCGTCCAAATTCGGCCCGTGGCCTCCGCCAGGCTCGGATCGCCAATCTGCGCCAGGTTCATCAAGTCCTGCCGCAACGTTGCGGCTGTTGTTGTTAGTTCCATGGCGTCATGATGACGTCGCGCAGACGCCATGTCAAGAGTCATCGCGACATTATTTGTAGCGAGCCGAGCCATCGGGATGGCGTCTTGGCGTTTCGCGTGGGATCTGGTGCAATCGCCGTGGCGTACCTCCAGGAGCGAAGCCATGAGCCGCCTGCGCGGTCACAGCGGGCGGAGGGAGGAGATGCGATGAGTCAATCCCGCGTGTGGTCCTGGGACATGCCGGCAGACTGGGATGAGGGGGCGGCCCGGTCCCTGGCCGCCGCATTCTTCAACGGGGTGTGGGACCTCATGGAACAGCCCGAGCGCAGCACCGATGACGACGATCGCCTGGTGGAAGCGGCCCACGCATCGCGCTTTCTCTGGGGCTTGGTAGGAGCGCCCACGCAGTGGGCGACCGGAGAGTGGCTCCTGTCACGGGCCTACAGCGTCGTGGGGCGCCCTGAGCCCGCGCTGCATCACGCGCGCCGCTGCGAGGCGCTGACGGTGGACCATGGGCTTGACGCCTTTCGCCTGGGGTTTGCCTATGAGGCGCTGGCACGGGCATCGGGCCTCGCCGGCGAGGCGGCCGCCCGCGAGGCCTACCTCGCGCGGGCCTGGGCATGCGCGGCCCAGGTGGCGGCGGCGGACGACCGCCAGTGGCTGGAGGAAAATCTCGCGGCGATGCGGTAGCGGGCGCGTGCTACAGGCACGCGCCCTGCAGCAGGTCGCGCTCTAGGTGCAGCGACACCACCCAGTGGGGCGCATCGACCACTTCGGAGATTTTTAAGTCGCCAGCCACGCTGCACAGCAGATACGCATCTTGAGGGTCCACATGCCAGGTGTGCGCCAGCAGATCGATCATGCCCCGTGTGGCGGCCTGTGCTGCCACACGGAGGTCCGGCCCAATGCCCGTCGTGGCCAGGGCCCTCCCCCGCCGGGCCGACACCGGATGCGTCTCGAGCCACGGAAATGGAGGCGCGGCGCCCTTCAGCAAATCGACGCGCAGGGTCACGGCGGCGCCGGCTTCAATCGCGGTGCCGCACACTTCGCCATCCCCCTGGGCCGCATGGGTGTCGCCCACCGACAGCAGGGCGCCGGGGACGGCCACCGGCAGCACGAGGCGAGCTCCTGGCGTCACGTGGCGGATGTCCATGTTGCCGCCCACCCGCCGGGGCGGCACGATCGAGTGGTCGCCGGGCTCCGCCGGCGCCACCCCTATGGTGCCGATGAAGGGGCAGAGCGGCACCCGGAGGCCCGGCCACAGCTCGGCGTACCGGTCCGTGATTCGCGAGATGCGGAGGTGGGGTTTGGGAAAGTCGTCCGCCAGCAGGCCGAAGCCGGGAATGCTGGCCGTCCACCCCCACTCCTGCACGTCGACCGCCAAGATGTCGAGGACCAGCGCGTCGCCGGGCTCGGCGCCGGCGATGGAGACCGGCCCCGTGACGGGGTTCACGCGGGTGAAATCCAGCTGGGCGACGTCTTCGGGCGTGGACCCGGGATGCAGTTGGGCTCCCGAGGCTTCTTGGACGGCAAAGGTGAGGACGGTGCCGGGCTCCGCCACAAGCGCGGGCGGCAGGGCGTGGTTCCACACCCCGTGCAGGTGGTGCAGGCCCAAGTGCGGCGATGACGATGTAGTCACAGGCGAGCCTCCTTAGCCATTCCAGGCACGTTCGACGCCGGGCCCGCGATTCCTGTCTCACGGGGTGCGAGGCGGTGCAGGGAGCTATGCCGAGCGATATACTGAAGCCGAAAGCGAGGCGGATTGGTGCAGGCAACCCCCCAACCCCGGCGCGACGGGCGCCGCGTGCGTGATGGTCAGGACCGGCCGGATGATGCCATTTGGATGGCGCTCGCGCTGGATGAGGCGCGGCGGGCACTGGAGCGAGGCGAGGTGCCCGTTGGTGCCGTGGTGGTGCGCGGCGGGGAGGTGCTGGCGCGCGCGGGCAACGAGCGCGAGGCGCGCCAAGACCCGACCGCACACGCCGAGGTGCTGGCGCTGCGCGCGGCGGCGGCCGCGTCGGGCCACTGGCGCCTCGATGAGGCCACGCTGTATGTGACGCTGGAGCCGTGCGCCATGTGTGCCGGGGCGCTGGTGCTGGCGCGCGTGGCGCGCGTGGTGTTTGGTGCAGCCGACCCGAAGGCGGGGGCCGTGGAGAGCGTGTTTGCCATACCCACCGATGTGCGCCTCAACCATCGCGTCAGGGTGACTGGCGGCGTGCAAGCCGAGGACGCCACCGCTCTCTTGCAGAATTTTTTTTCGCGGCGCCGCTGAGGCATGCCATCGGGGGCTGGTCGTTGAATCGCGGTTGACGCCCCGTGTATCATAAATGCGGAGAGATGTCCGAGCGGACGAAGGAGCCCGACTCGAAATCGGGTAGGCGAGTGATCCTCGTCTCGTGGGTTCGAATCCCACTCTCTCCGCCATGTTTTGCGGAGGGATGGCCGAGCGGTTTAAGGCGCACGCTTGGAAAGCGTGTTGATGGGCAACTGTCGCGGGGGTTCGAATCCCCCTCCCTCCGCCACTTTTGACCCGCGTGCCGCATCGATCAGGTCCCGTGCGTGCGACACCTGTGAACCCCGTCAGGCCCGGAAGGGAGCAGCGGTAAGCAGGACCGCCGTAGTGCCACGGAGCAGTCTGGTCGGTGCGGCAGGTGGGTCAAGTTTGTTCTGGCGGGGATAAGGCCGGCCGGGCCGCCTTGCCTCTGTGGGCCGGGTAGTATGATGAGGGCGACCCGCTGGATTTGGCTTCGTGGAAGGGGAACAAGCCAGTGGCGCGCCAGGCGCTGTATCGTGCATATCGTCCGCGCCGCTTCCAGGATGTTGTGGGCCAGGACGCCGTGGTGGCCGTGCTGCGGGAAAGCATTCGGCGCCAGCAGCTCACGCACGCGTATCTGCTGACCGGGCCGCGCGGCACAGGGAAAACCAGCCTGGCACGCATATTGGCGATGGCCGCGACCTGTGACGCCCCCGACGACGGCGAACCCTGCGGGCACTGCGCCTCCTGCCAGGCTGCGCGGGCCGGCAGCCATCTGGACATCATCGAGATTGATGGCGCGAGCAATCGCGGCATCGACGATGTCCGAGACCTGCGCGAAAAAGTGCTGTACGCCCCGGCCGTGGGACGGCGGAAGATTTATATCGTGGACGAAATCCACATGATGACCGAGCCGGCCTTCAACGCCTTCCTGAAGACGCTGGAGGAGCCGCCCGCGCACGTCGTCTTCATCTTCGCGACGACGGCCCCCCAGAAGCTCCCCATCACCGTGCTGTCGCGCTGCCAGCGCTTTGAAGTGCGCCGCCTGCCGGTGCCGCTCATCCAGCGGCACCTGCAGTGGATGGTGGAGCAGGAGGGCGGCACCGCGGAGACCGCCGCACTGCTGCGCATCGCCGAGGCCAGCGATGGCGGGATGCGCGACGCCCAGTCCCTGCTGGACCAGGTGATGGCCGGCGGGGCCGTCACCGACGCGCGCGTGACCGAGGTGCTGGGCGGCTTGGACGATGCGCGCCTCACGGGGCTGATTCGTGCCCTGCTGGCGGGCGACGTGCCCACCTTGCTGGCCGCCGCCCACGACGCGTACCAAGCCGGCGCAGATGCCTTGCAGCTGCTGCGCGAGGTGGCGATGCGGCTCCAGGATGTGTGGATCGGGCAAGCACTGGGCGCAGGAGCCTCGGACCTGGCGCAGACGCGCACCCGTCAGGTTCACGACGTGATTCCCACCGGGGCTGACTGGTTTTCGGCCATTGAGCGCTTGGCGGAGGCGGAAGGGCGGCTGCGGGGGTCCTTTCCGGCCCAACTGGTGGTGGAGTTGGCGCTGGTGCGGGCGGCCGGCGCTCTCAGGGAAGAGGGCCGCGCGGCCGAGGCTTCGGCGCCGGCCGCCTCGGCCCAAGAGCGCGTCCGCGCGGCGCCGGGGCCGGCCGAGGCACCCGCCCTCCGCCCCACCGTGTCGGCGCGCCCCGCCGCGGACCGCCCCCCCCAAGTGGCCGCCGACCTGGCCGGCGAGCGGCCGGAGGTCGGGCGGTTTCGGCGGGCACTCGACCGCCTGCGCAAGAGTCGGCCGATGACGGCGGCACTCTTGGTGGACGCGACGGTCGACCGGCGCGGGGATGGACTCCATGTGCAGGTGCCCAATCTGTTCAGCCGCCACGTGTTAACGCAGGACGTGGCCACCGGCCACTTCGCGTCTATGGTGGCCGCCGTGCAGGAGGAGTGGGGCGAGCCCATCGCGGTCGTCGTGGACGGCGGCGCGGCGGCCGACCCGCCAGCGGAGGTGCATGAGCTGGGCGCCGCGACGGCTGGCGATGCGCGGGACGCTGCGGTGCGGCGCACCCGGGCGGTATTGGGGGACCAGGTGGTGGTGTCGGTGGCGCCGGCCGATGGGCGGGTGGCGGCGACGGCGGGACCGGCAGGCACGGACGGCCCCCCCACCGACGACGGCCGGGAGATCGGCCGGGAGATCGGCCGGGAGATCGGCCGGGAGATCGGCCGGGAGATCGAAGGAGGGACTTCCGATGGGCTTTAACCCCCAAAACATGAACAAGATGATGAAGCAGGTTCAGCAGATGCAGAAGCAGATGGCCGAGGCCCAGGAAGCGCTGGGTCAGGAGACGGTCGAGGCGGCCGCCGGCGGGGGCATGGTGCGGGTGGTCATGACGGGGCACGGGGAGATTGTCTCGGTGGAGATTCAGCGCGAGGCCGTGGATCCCGACGACGTGGAGATGCTGCAGGACCTAGTGCTGTCGGCGGTGCGTGAGGGCCAGGACAAGGCCCGCGCCTTGGCGGAGGAGCGGCTCGGCGCCATCACCGGAGGCATGGGGCTGCCCGGCGGGCTATTTTAGATGAACTACCCTGCGCCGATTCAGGATTTGGTGGACCAGCTGGCGCGGCTGCCGGGCGTGGGGCCCAAAACCGCGCAGCGGCTGGCGTTCTTTCTGCTGAATCTGCCTCCCGGCGAGGCAGAGCGGCTGTCGCGCGCCATCGACCGCGCTCGGCAGGAGATTCGCTACTGCAGTGTGTGCTTTAACTTTACGGATCAAGACCCCTGCCAGCTCTGTCGACACCCTGGCCGCGACGCGGCCCTCCTCATGGTGGTGGAGCAGCCCAAGGATGTGGTGGCGATGGAGAAGATGCGCGAGTACCGGGGCCGCTACCACGTGCTGCATGGCGCCCTCTCGCCCATGGAGGGCATTGGCCCGGACGACTTGAAGATTCGGCCGTTGGTGCAGCGGCTGGCGGGCGGAGACGTCCGTGAACTCATCATTGCGACCGGCTCCAGCTTGGAGGGTGAGGCGACCGCGCTGTACCTGAGCCGATTGTTTCTAGCCACGGAGTCGTTCCGTGTGACACGCATCGCGCGCGGCATCCCGATGGGGGGCGACCTCGACTACACCGACGAGATGACACTCCTGAAGGCGCTCGAAAATCGTCAGGACGTGTAGCGCGACTGTGGCGGCTGCCGGCCCGGATTCGACGCTGTTGCCGCGCTCAAGGCTCTACCATGCCTGCCAAGACCCTAATCTGGCTTGGGAGGCAACACCATGGCGGACAAGCCCGCTTGGCGCTTTGGGCGGCCTGACATTCCGCGTCCCGGATGGGACAAGGAGCAGGTGGCCGAAGCGTTTCGTGAGTGGCGCGCGGTTGAGCAGTACTTCCAACAAGTCACCGACCCGGGTTTGGTTGACCACGCCATCTACCTATTGAAGGCGGCCGAAGAACGATATCGCGCCTGCCTTCAGGAAGCCCGCCGCCGCGGCGCATAAGGCTCGTCCCCTGCGCATAGCCAGTCCAGGGGGGTGTCGGTGGATCCGCAGCTGAGCTTGACGCTGCTGGCAGCGGGGGCGCTGGGCCTATTGGGCGTGCGGCTCTTCTGGCGGCCGCTCCGATGGGTGGTGCGTGTCGCGCTCCGTGTCGTCGCGGGCGCGCTGGCCCTCTATGCATGGAATGCGTGGGCCCCGCTGCCGCACCTGACGGTGGCGGTCAACCCGCTTACGGCGGCCGCCGTCGGCGCGCTGGGGGTGCCCGGCTTTTTGCTGGTGCTGGCCGTGCGCCACCTGCTGTGACCCGGATCCCTGGCGCCAGGCTCACCGCCGTGCGTCCGGTACGTCCGGTACGTCCGGTACGTCCGGTACGTCCGGTACGTCCGGTACAATGAGGCCAGCGCGTGGCGCTGAATGGGACAGGCTGGGCGCGACGAGGACCCCCATGGAGGGGTATCCCTGGCGCGGGGCTCATGAGCAGGGCGGCGGATGCGCATCGCTGGGAGCAGAAACGTTCTGACGTGAGAAGAGGTGAGGCGATGAGAGCACGCCGCATTGTGCTGGCACAGCGGCCGGTGGGATTGCCACGCCAGGAGGACTTCGCGACGGAGGTGATCGATCTGCCGCCGTTGGCCGATGGCCAGGTGGCGGTGGAGTCGCTGTATCTGTCGGTAGACCCCTACATGAGAAACCGCATGGGGGCGCCCGCGGGGCCGGGCCCCGCGCAGGAATTAGGGGCGCCGGTGGCGGGCGGGGTGATCGGGCGAGTCGCTGAATCGCGGTCGGACACCTGGGCCGTGGGAGACGTGGTGTTGGGCAGCTATGGCTGGCAGACCGCCGCCGTGCTCCCCGAGGGCGCGGTGCGGGCGGTCGATGTGCACGGGCTGCCGCTGACGACGGCGCTGGGCGTGCTGGGCAGCACCGGGGTTACGGGCTACTTTGGCATGCGGGAGGTGGGACGGCCGGCCCCGGGTCAGACGGTGGTGGTGTCAGCCGCCGCGGGCGCGGTGGGGTTGGTGGCATCGCAGGTGGCGCGGATTCTGGGCGCCCGGGTCATCGGGGTGGCCGGCTCGGAGGCCAAGTGCCTCTACCTGAAGAGCCAGGCCCGGATCGCCAGCGCGATGGACTACCACGGATCGGGCTTTCCCGAGGCGCTGGCGGCGCAGTGCCCCGATGGGGTCGATGTGTATTTCGACAACGTGGGCGGGTTTGTCTCCCGCACGGTGCGCGGCCATCTCGCGATGGGCGCCCGCATTGTCGTGTGCGGGCAAATTGCCGAGTACAACGGCGAGCGCCCCGATGCCGAGGAAACCCCGATCCCGACCCTGCTGCTGCACCGGGGCGCCACCATGCAGGGGTTTATGGTCATGCAGTACGCGGATCGGGCGGCCGAAGCGCGTGCGCAGCTGGCCGAGTGGATCCGCCAGGGCCAGCTCAGCTATGAAGAGACGATTGCCGATGGATTTGACCAGACGGTGGACGCGTTTCGCTCGCTGTTTGCCGGAGCGAACCTCGGCAAGCTCCTCGTGCGCGTCGGCGGGTGACGGGGCAACCCAGTTTGCAGCCCCCGCCACGTGATGGGACAGGATGGCGGGCCAAGGCTGGGCCCGTCCTGCTGGCGGCGCACAGGGGAAGCCGCCCCCAGCGGCCCCACGGGACCCGGGCCGCATGTGATACCATGTCCGCTATTCCGCGTGCGGGACGGGCCGCCTTCAGCGCACCGCACAAAGGCCATGTCAGGGAGTTTAAGGGAGACTAAGGGAGTCTGATGATGACGACGAATGTTCCCGCACGTGCGGTGCGGGTTCGCTACGCGCCCAGCCCCACGGGCAGTGTCCATGTGGGCAATGCGCACACCGCGCTCTTCAACTACCTGTTTAGCCGCCGCCACCAAGGCCGGTTTGTGTACCGATTGGAGGACACCGACAAGAGCCGGGAAGTGGAGGGGGCGGCCGAAACCCAGATGGCCCAGCTGCGCCTCTTGGGCATCACCTGGGATGAGGGCCCCGACGTGGGCGGCCCCTACGGTCCCTACCGCCAGTCGGAGCGGTCCCATCGGTATCAGGAGGCCTTGGAGCGCGTGGAGGCGGCGGGCAGGGCCTACCGCTGCTATTGCACCCCCGACCGCCTCGCCGCCATGCGCGCCGAACAGGCCCAGGCGGGACGGCCCCCGCGCTACGACGGGCGCTGCCGGCATCTCAGCGAGGCGGAGCGGACCCAGCACGCGGGCGAGCCGCACGTGCTGCGCCTAGCCGTGCCAGACAGCGGGGAAACCGTGGTGGCCGACCTCATTCGCGGCGACGTGCGCTTTCAGCACAGCGAGTTGGATGACTTTGTGATTCGCAAGTCCGACGGCACGCCACTTTACAATTTTGGGGTCGTGGTCGACGACCACGAAATGGCGATCACGCACGTAATTCGCGGGGATGAACACCTGGCCAACACGCCTAAGCAGCTGCTGCTGTACGAAGCGCTGGGGTGGGAGCCCCCGCTGTTTGCGCACATTCCCATGCTGCTGGCGGCCGATCGGTCGAAGCTGTCCAAGCGGCACGGTGCCACGGCTCTGGTGGACTTCCTGGAGCAGGGCATCCTGCCCGAGGCTCTGGTGAACTACCTGGGGCTTTTGGGCTTTTCGCCCCCCGACGGCCGGGAGATGTTGGAGCTGGATGAGCTGAGCCAGGTTTTTGATCTGGCGCGGGTTCAGCGCTCGGCCGCGGTGTACGACCCCAAAAAGTTGGAGTGGCTCAACACCCAGTACATAAAGACGTGGCCTGCTGCCCGGGTGGCCGAGCGGGTCCGGCCCCAACTCGCGGCCCGCGGCATCACGCCGGAGGATCCGGCCGAGGGCCCCCCCGCGATAGACTTCGTGGGCGCCGTGGATCTGGTGCGGGAGCGCGCCCACACGCTGGTCGACCTGGCAGCGGGGATGGCGTTTCTGTACGCGCCCGTCGTGACTTACGACGCGGCAGGCGTCGCCAAGCACTTTGGACCCGGCGCTTCGGAGCGCCTGCGCGAATTGGCCGCCGCCCTCGAGTCAGCCTCCGACTGGTCTCACGACGCGCTGGAAGCGCGCTACACGGAGCTGGCCGCTCAGTGGAACGTGAGCCGCGGCGCTCTCATCCACCCGACGCGGCTGGCCGTGACCGGCACCACGGTGGGGCCGAGCCTCTTTGCCTGCCTGGCGGCGCTGGGACCCTCTCTGGTCATCGCGCGCCTGCGGCGAGCGGCCCAGTGGATTGATGAGCCCCTCGCGCGGCCGTCAGAGTCGTAGATGCGGGGAGGCTCCGCCAAGGCCGGGCTCCCGGGATTCCCCGGCGGCCGGCGCCTGCATGAGCCCCAGGACGGGGCGGCACACTCATAGCCGGGAGGCGATGCGCGTGGCCGATGCCCCAACACCAGTCATGTTTGCCATCATTGCGACCAACGCCAAGGCCGTCCAGGGGGGCATGGCGCCTGTCTTTATGGCCAAGGACGAGCAGGAGCAACACGAGATTGCGATGTGGATCTCCCGCATCACCAACGCCGTCGCCCACAACCTGCCGGGCGGCACCGTCATTATGACGGTCAACAATAAGTAGGGGGCACAAGTAGGGCGCCTGACCAACCTCCCGGACGGGGGGCGGCGCGCCGGCGTCACCCTATCCCGCGCCTCCGGAAGAGGCTGCGCGCTGGCCCGGGCCCGGGGGC
>JAKADP010000108.1 GCA_021820465.1 Bacillota bacterium | reverse complement strand
CCCGCCGGCGATGCACTAGCATAGCGCGTAGCCCCATCGGCCGCGGCGCGGCCGGGGGTCCAAAGGAGGTGAGGAGCGTGGATCGGCAGAGCGACCCTGACGGGCGACTATCCGTCGCCATCAGCTTTCGGCCACCGCCAGCGGGGTCTGCTCTGTGCATGAGCCGGATCCCGAGAAGGGAAGTGCGGCATGAATCCGTCCGGCACCACCACGCTCGCCTACTCTTGGGCTGACCTTATCGTCGGCGGTGTTTTGCTTGCCGCGCTGGCTGGTGTTCTGACCCTCATCACCCACCACGCCACGTTTGCACCGGAAAGCGGCGCCGTGAGCCTCGCTTGGTCCAATCTGCCGCTGGACGCCCTCTTCTCCTGGCTGCGCATGCTGGCCGCGTATATCCTGTCTCTCGGCTTCGCGCTGGTGTACGCCTATCAGGCGGCGTTCAACCCGCGGGCCGAGCGCTATCTCATTCCAATCTTGGACGTGTTGCAGTCCATCCCCATCCTGTCTTTTCTCCCTGCCGTCCTGCTGGTGTTCATCGCCCTGTTTCCAGGATCGTCACTCGGCCCCAATCTGGCGTCGGTGGTGCTCATCTTCACCAGCCAGGTGTGGAACATGGTGTTCGGCCTGTACAACGGCTTTATCACGATCCCCCAGGACCTTCGCGAGACCGCCCGGTCGCTGGGACTCACCCGCTGGCAGCGGTTTCGGACGCTGGAGCTGCCGTATTCCATGCACGGCCTGGTGTGGAACTCCATGATGTCGTGGGCTGGCGGCTGGTTTTTCCTGATGGCGGCCGAGATGTTTTCGCTGGGCAACAAAAGCTACCAGCTGCAGGGGCTGGGCACATTTCTGCAAACGGCCGCCAACCAGGCCAACTGGGTCGCCGAGTGGGTGGGCTTGGGCGTGCTGGTGGCGGTGATTGTCCTGATGGACCAGTTGGTGTTTCGCCCTGTGCTGGCTTGGTCGGAGAAATTCAAGATGGAAACCGTCGGCGGGGAGCCGGCTCGCTCCGCCGTCCTGCGCGTGGTGCGCCGCTCGGCGCTGTTGGCCGTGTTTGCGGATCGCATCTGGGCCCCCGTCTCCGAGTGGAGCGACCGGCGGTTTCGGCCCCAGCCCCAGCGCCGGCCGCGCCCCGCGCTGGCCGCCGGGCTCAGCCTCCTGCGCACGCTCCTGGTGGGCGTCTCCCTGGTGGCGGCCGTGACGCTGTTCCGCGACGCGCTGCACCTGCTGGCGGGCGCCTGGTCGGCGTGGAGCATGGTGCTGCTGGCTACCGGCGCCACACTGGGGCGCGTGGCCGCGAGCCTGGTGATTTCGGTGGCGTGGACCGTCCCGGTGGGCGTCGCCGTGGGGCTGAACCGGCGCCTCGCCCAGAAGCTCACGCCGCTCATCCAGATTGCGGCCTCGGTGCCCGCCACCGCGCTGTTTCCCAGCGTCGTGGCGCTGTTGCTGCATCTCCAAGGAGGCCTCAACGTCTCGGCCATCGTCCTCATGGTGCTGGGCACGCAGTGGTACATCCTGTTCAACGTCATTGCCGGGGCCAGCGCCATCCCCGAAGACTTGAAGGAAGCGGGCCGGCTGTTTCACCTGGATGGCTGGCAAAAGTGGCGCACGCTGATTCTCCCGGCGATTTACCCGTATCTCATCACCGGCCTCATCACCGCCAGCGGCGGCGCCTGGAATGCCAGCATTGTCGCCGAGTACGTGTCGTTCCAGGGCCACGTGCACCACGTGTTTGGCGTCGGCTGGCTCATTTCCAAGAGTGCCCTGGACGGCCAGTTTGGCCTGCTGCTGCTGTCCACCGCGTCGCTCGCGGTGACGGTGGTCGTGGTGAACCGGCTGGTGTGGCGCCGGCTGTACCGCGAGGCCACGGAGCGCTATTCGCTACAATAGACCCGGAGTAGGCCCGGAGTAGTCCCAGAGTCCGAGGGAAGAGCCCAACTGAGCCGGCCATCCGCCCGCCAAGCTCCATCGCTGCGCGCGCTGGGGCGAGGAGAGAGATCAAGCCGCCTCGGCAGCGAAAAGGGGGTGCTGAATGGCTCGGTCCACGCCGCTCGCCACGTCTCCCGAAACCTTGGTGCGCCTGCTGGGCGTCAGCAAAACCTATGCGCAGCCCGACGGATACGACATCCGCGTGCTGGAGGACATCACCCTGGACTTTCATCCGGGGGAGTTCATTGCGCTCCTGGGTCCGTCGGGCTCGGGCAAGTCCACGCTGCTGCGCATCGTCACGGGGCTGCAGGAGCCGTCGTACGGGACCGTCCTGTACCGCGGCCGGCCCGTGACGGGTCCCAACCTCAAGGCGGCCATGGTCTTTCAGTCGTTTGCCCTCTATCCGTGGCTCACGGTGGCCCAAAACGTCGAGCTGGGACTGGCGGCCAAGGGGGTGCCGCCCGCGGTGCGCCATGAGCGCATGGCGCGCCTCGTTGAGCTCATTGGCCTGGATGGCTATGAAGATGCGTTCCCGAAGGAGCTGTCCGGCGGGATGCGCCAGCGGGTCGGCTTTGCCCGGGCACTGGCGGTCGAGCCCGAACTGCTCTGCATGGATGAGCCGTTCTCGGCACTTGACTTCCTGACCGCGGAGAACCTGCGGTCGGAGCTGTTAGACCTGTGGCTGGACCAGAAGATTCCGACCCAGTCCATCTTGATGGTCACCCACGGCATCGAAGAGGCGGTGTTCATGGCGGACCGGATTGTCATCTTGTCCAAGAACCCCGCGCGGGTGGTGGCCGATCTGCCGGTGCCCCTGCCCCACCCCCGAAACCGCAAGGCGCCGGAGTTCACCCAGCTCGTGGACCAGGTGTACAAGGTGGTCACCGGCTGGGACGAGACGCCTGAGGCGCGCCAGGAAGAGGCGCGCGCGGAGGCGGCCGGCGAGCGGCCGCGCCTAAAGCCCCTGCCGGCCGGACACCTGTCCATGCTCACCGGCCTTTTAGAGTTGGTGGCCGACCGGGGTGGGCGGGACGACCTGTATCACCTGGGGTCCGAGTTGCTGCTGGAGGTGGATGACCTGCTGCCGGTGACTGACACCGCCGAGCTGTTTCATCTAGCCACCGTCGAAGAAGGCGACCTCATCCTGACCGATCTGGGGCGCCGCTTCTGCGAGGCGGAAAGCCCCGAGCGGCACGCGATCATTCGCGCCCAGCTTCTGCAAATCCCCATCTTTCGCCTCATCCTGCGGGTGCTGGAGTCCAAAGCCAACCGGAGTATGGTCAAGGAGTTTTTCAACGACATCTTGGAGGAGCACTTCTCCGTCAAGGATTCAGAGATTCAGCTGCGCACCGCGATTTACTGGGGGCGCTACGCGGACCTCTTTCACTACGACCCGGACACCGAGACGCTGTACCTGCCGGAACCGGATCCCGGCAGCGAAGAGCCTGCCAGTCCGGCATGACCCGCCGTGCGCTTGCCATACTAGCGGACGGAGGTGTGACATGCCCCTACTGCGGCTGGATCCGACAGACTGGGACCACTGGCGCGACGACATGCTGCGCATGTGGAACCGATTTACGCCGGACGGGTGGACCATGGGCAACCAGCCCGCCTACTGGGTGATTGACGCTGGCGACCACGTGCGCATGGAGATGGAACTGCCCGGCGTGGACCCCAAGGGGGTGGACCTGGACGTCGACGACCAGACGGTCAGTGTGCACGGCCAGTGGCCGGGCCACGGCATCGGCATGGAAACCGGGCGGAGGCAGGGCGAGTTCAGCGTCACGCTGGGCCTGCCGGCGGCCGTGAAGCCAGACGGCGCGCACGCAGAATTTCACCACGGGCTCCTGCGCGTCGAGATGCCCAAGGCCGTCGGGCCGCGGAGGCGGCTCGACATCCACGTGCCGACAGGTGCGCTGTCCGAATCCAGCAAACCGATGTGAGGCGCAGGCCGGTCGCGGGCCGAAAGCGCCCCGGCCTTCCCGGCTACGCGGGGGGGCCGGGGCGCTTTCGGCCCGCGACCCATCCCACCAGCGCGCCCAGGACCACGCCGTCAATAGCGGGAGGCAGGGCTGACGTGGGCGGCCCGGACCACACCACCGTGATGCCCTCCGCCAGCAGCGCTCCAAGGCCCACGGAGATGAGGAGCACCGTCCAGCGCACCGAGTGCGCGCTCCGTGCCGCCACCACGGTGGCCCCCAAGAGTGCCGACATGACCGCAATCACCAGGGCCAAGACGACCTTCATGCCCAAACCACACCCAAGCCCCCCGACAGCAGTTGGGTCCTACTATAACAGCAGGGCTCGGCCCGTGGGCCGGAGCCTCCGTGGGCGTCAGCACGGCCGGGTGTCGCACAGGAGGACCCCCGTGCGCAGGAAATCCTGGCGCTTGTATGTCACGAGCGGCACGTGGCGCCGCAGGGCGGCGGCCGCGTTGTGGGCATCCCCCCAATCCGGGCCCCGGTCTCGTGGCAGCGCTGCCGCCAAGCGCGCCCCACCCGTGCCCACCAGCTGCACCACCAGAGACTCCAGGCCATCGGTGGTGGCCAGCGCTTCTTGCACCATGCGGAAGTCTTCTCTCTACAACTATGGTTGTATCACGTCTTCCGCACGTCAACGGGGCGCGCATAGTGAATTTCTTGGGGGCGCGGCGCGGGCCGGCACGGTCGTGAAAATGGCCTCGGACAGGTCCAGCGCGGCCAGGATGACGCGCAAAGCGGGCCGGTAGTGGCTGGGGAAGGCCGCGGCGCGGTGGTCACGGTCTTGCCAGAAGACCTGGATGCCCCGACAGTGCTTTAGGATCTCGTACCCGGTCGGCCGGGCGAGGTTCCCCCGCTTGGAGGTGCGCAGCGACGTGGGATGCGCCCGCACCCGCCGCTCGACCACGCTGAACAGCAACAACGCGAGCAGCATGACGTAGCCCAACGCCTGGATGCGTTCCGGCTTCTTCAGGAAGACCGCGTCGACGAACGTGGGGTCCTTCAGGAAGGGAAACCGTTGCTCCACGCTGGTTTGGCCCTTGTACTCGCGTAGGAGCGCCGCCGCGTCAGACCGGTCGGCGGCGCGCGTGGTGATGAGCACGAAGCCGCTCCGCCGCTGGAGTTCCGCGTGCACGGCGAGCGCGTCCCGGGGGCCCCAGGCGACGGTCACGTGATACGTGGTCACCCCCGCGGGCGGGGCGTCGGCGCGGGGCCGGCCGCGGCGGCCGCGCATTGAAACGCTTGGTCCGCCAGGGTGGCCGCCGCCCGGTCCGCCGTGGGGCGGATCCGGGCCAACTCCCGGTCGAAGGTCTTCGCCTTCCGCGGATCCCGGCTCGAGGACCGGTACACCACCAGGCGGTAGGACCGGTCCCGGATCGTGGCCGTCTGTTCGGCCGCCCCATACGCGGCCGCCTGCGGGCGCGCCGCCCCCCGCCCCAGGGCGGTCCAGGTGTCCGCGGCCCAGGCCGCGGCTTTCGCGGTGGCGGCGGCCCCAAACGTGTCGGGCAGCCGAGCGAGCCAGGGGATCCCCGCGGCGTGCAGCGCGTCCAGGTTGGGGCCCGTGACCAGCGCCGCGTCCGCGATGTAAATCAAGTCCTGCAAGGCCGCGGGGCTGCAGGCCGCCACCACCCGGGCGATCTGCTCCCCGTTCAGCCGTTTGTCCGAGCGGTTCCCCTCCTCGACGCGGCCCATGAGCGGCACCCCGTCCCGGTTCACGAAGCACGTGAACCGGATCTGCTTCAAGTCGGGGCGGTGGTCCTGGGAATGCCCATGCCGCGGGTGCACCCCCTCGGGGCCGTCCGCCGTGGGATACCGCCCATACAAGGACCGCGACGTCGAATCCCCATGCATGCCGCCGCGGTCGAGAGCCTCGTCCGCATACGCCCGCGCCGCCACCGCGCTGAACACGGCGGCGGGGCCGGCGGCCGCGAGCTGGTCCAGCGCATCGTCGCCCAAGTCGTCCACCGTGATCCCCGCCCCCAGCAGCAGCGCGGGGTCGGTCAGCCGAAACGCGTCATCCACTGGGTACAAGGGCTGGCGCTCCGTGAGCAAATTCAGGATCAGGGCCAGGATCCGCTCGCCGGGCGACAGCCGGCAGCGGGACGCGTCCCAGGGGACCAGGTGGTCGATCGTGGCGACGAGGCCGATCTGGCGGGCCACGGCCGCGAGAATGGGGCCGGCGCCGACCACGGCGGCGGGTTGGGGTGGAGTATTCATGGGAACGGACTTCGCCACCGGGGGCGCGATTCCTTTGCGACGGTATTTTGACTATGTCTCCGCCTAAATCCCCCGCTTCCGCATTCTGTGTGCGGAAGACGTGACATCGTGGTGCGGGGACAAAAAGTCGCGGGCATGGCGCCTTCCATTCGCCAGAGGTTCACCCTGGTGAGCGGCATGCTGGTGGTGCATCAGGACTGACCGCATTCAGCGCCTGTACCGGGGCGCGGGCTCGACGCCACAGCTGTCGGCCGGTGCCGTCACGAGGCTGGACCTGCTGTTGGGCCGCGTGCCCTCTACGGCCGAACTCTTCGCGGCCTTGGCGGC
>JAKADP010000029.1 GCA_021820465.1 Bacillota bacterium | reverse complement strand
GGAGCCCCAGCCGTCCGCGGCGAGCCTCGCGCATGCCTCGCCTCCTCCTCCACAATGCCAAAGCGCCTGCGGTCCGGCTGCCGCACGGCAAACCGCACGAACGCCGCCAGCGCCGAAGGCGCGGGCCGGCGCCAGTAGAGTCCGGCGGCCGCCGCCAGCGGCCACGCCGCGGGATCCCGAGGCTCGTACACCGCTCCTCCGATCCCCAAGACGGCCACCGAAGGCCGCACGAATCCGGCATCGACAAACCCGATGGCCCCGGGGGTGGCGGCGACGGTTTTCAGGACCGCGCCGTTGGACCACTGCACCACGGCGCGGTCCGTGAGCGGCACCCCCCCCAATACGCGGTGCTCCACCACCCACAGCGAACCCGACCCCAGCCCCCGGGTCACGACCACCACTTTCTCGTCCGCTCCCCCAAGTTCCTGCCACGACCGGACACGGCCCGTCAACAGGTGAACCAGGTCCTTCCGGGACACGCGGGACACCCCGACGCCCCGATGCACCACCAGGACGATCGGGAGCCGCCCCAGCACCACGCCACCCCACGCCTCCGCAGCCGGCCCCACCACCGCGGGCGGCGGAATGTCGGCCGCCGCCGCGTCCACCGCCCCGCGCTGCAGCTGATAGAGGCCCGCCAGGGACCCGCCGGCAGCGACGTGCACCTGGGGGCCGGTGGGGTGAGCCGCATGCCACCGCGACGCCATCGCGATCAAGAACGGCGCGAGCGACGTGGCCCCCATGACCCGGATGCCACGAGGCCGCGCGCCAGCGCCGCTGGGCGCGCCCATGACCAGCCCCACGGCCGCCAGCACGGCCGCGCGCGCCATCCGGGCCCCCAAGCCTCGGCGGTGTGGAATCGGGAACCGGACCCGCATGACTGCCCCCCTCCTAGGCATAGCGTGTCCCCGGGTGCATTTATGCCTCGGTGGATCGCGCGCCCGCCCGCTTCGGCTTGTCGGCGGGACCGCCGTCGGGCGATCCGTCGGGCACGTCCACCCAGAAGGTGCTGCCCTGTCCGGGCGTCGACTCGACGCGAATGGCCCCATGCAGCAGCTCCACGACATGCTTCACAATGGCGAGGCCGAGCCCCGTGCCCCCCGACTGCCGGCTCCGTGCCCGGTCCACTCGGTAGAAGCGCTCAAAAATCCGCGGCAGGTCGTCGGCGGGAATCCCGATCCCCGTGTCCCGCACGAGGAAGGTCACCTGCCGCGGGCCGGCCCGGGCCGCACCCAGCTGGATTTGGCCGCCCGGCTGCGTGTACTGAATGCTGTTGGAGACCAGGTTCAGCAGCACCTCGCGCAGCAGATCGGGATCGCTCGCCATCTCGAGCCCCGGCGGGTGCTGGACCGAGAGGGTAAGCTGGGCCGCGTCGGCCCGGCTCTTCAACTGGAGCGCGACGGCCCCCAACAGCTCGCCCACGTCCACCGGATCGCGGCGGGCGATGAGGGAGTGGTGCTCGAAGCGCGACAGCGCCAAAAGGTCGTCCACCAGCCGCGACAGCCGGCGCGCCTCTTCGTAAATGAGCCCGATGAAGCGCTGCTCCTGCTCGGCGGGCAGGTCCCGCGCGTCGGCCAGTGTTTCCGCGAACCCAATAATCGTCGTGAGCGGCGTCTGCAACTCGTGCGAGACGTTGGCCACGAAGTCGGACCGCATGCGCTCGAGCCGCCGCTGGGCGGTCACGTCGCGGGTCATGAGCAGCGCCCCGTAGCCGCCCCCGGGATCCCGGACCGGCGCCACACTGCACTCGATCAGCAAATCTTCGCGCGGGTTGGGCGCCCACTCCAGCGACTCGGGCTCGCCGGTCAGCGTGGCACGCTGCAGCGCGCTCTCAATCGCGGTGGCCCGCACCACCTCCAGGACGTGACGCCCCAGCGCCTCGCCGGGCGCCACCGAAAATAGCTGCTCCGCCTGCCGGTTGATGAACGTGACGTACAGCGCGCGATCAAAGATGACAAAGCCGCCCTGCATGTTGGCCATAATTGCGTCCAGTCGGTCGCGGTCACGCACGAGGTCTTGGGTTCGCTGCTCCAGCGCCTCGGCCACGCGGTTCATCCCGTGGGCAATGGCATCCAAGGGGTCGTCGGTATCGAGGTAGACGCGGGAGTCCAGGTGGCCTGCGGCCCAGCGGTCCACCGTCTCATACAGCTGGGCCACACTGTCGGCCCGGGCCCGCTCGCGGGCCCGCTCTCGCCCGACATGCCGCAGCGCCGCGACCGCCACCAGCCCCACCACCACCCAGGCCCACACGGGATTCGCCCCCAGCGACAAGAGCGCGACCGCGGCCGCGCCGCCCGCCGCCAGCCCCACCGGCATCAGGCGGTCCACCCAGCGTGGGGGCTTCACGCTTCCCGAAACCGGTAGCCCACCCCACGCACCGTTTCAATGAAGCGCGCGCGCGCGGTGTCTTCGTGCAGCTTCTCCCGCACGTGGCGAATGTGCACATCCACCGTCCGGCTGTCCCCCAGGAAATCGGTCCCCCACACGCGCATGAGGAGATCCTCGCGGGAAAAGACCCGCCCCGGTGTCCCCGACAGCGTCTTTAACAGCTCAAACTCGGTGTACGTCAACTCAATCTCCTCGCCATCCAGCCACACCCGCCGGCGCTCGGCGTCCAAAAGCAATCCGGCGCGCGCAGGGCCCGCCATGGCGCCGGCGTCCTCCCGCCGGCCACTGCGCCGCAGCACGGCCTTCACCCGCGCGGCCAGCTCACGGGGCGAGAAGGGCTTGGTGACGTAGTCGTCGGCCCCCAGCTCCAAGCCCGCCACACGGTCCGCCTCTTCTTTGCGCGCGGTCAGCATGATGACGGCCAGGTCCATCTCGGCCCTCAGCGCGCGACAAAGCTCGAGGCCCGTCAGCCCGGGCAGCATCACGTCCAGAATGACCAGGTCCGGGTGCTCGCGGCGCGCCATGTGCAGGGCCTCCCAGCCGTCTGTGGCCACCAGGAGACGATAGCCGTCCCGCTCCAGGGTGAACCGCACCAGCTCCAGGATGGCTGCCTCATCGTCCACCACCAACACTGTGGGCTCACTCACGGCAGTTCCCGCCCTCCCACAACCAGTCTGCGCGCCAGCACATCGACGACCAAGACGTTGAGGGCCGTATGGTGCTCCACCTGAACCGCCACCTCCTCCTGCACGGCCCGCAGGACCGCGGGGATCCCCGCTCCCCCCCTGATCGACAGCTCCAGGCGAAGAGCCACCCCCTCTTCCCCGCTGGTCAGCAGGGTCTTGGATACCCGCACCACCCCATCGACCGCCCCGGCCGCATGGGCCGCCAGCGCGGTGATGACGGTGTCCGCGATAAAGAAGCGGCCCAAACTTGAGTATGTGGGCCGCACCACGGATTTTTCCACCAGCTGCCGCGTGCCCCGGCCGCGCACGATGAACCGCAGGGGATCCACGAGATAGCCGGAAAACGTTTTCTTCACTTCCAGCGTGGGGGCCGGGATGACGTGCTTGCCGTGCTGGCGGCGAATCGTGCGCGCCCGCTCGATGTCGGCCGCACTGGATACGTCGGCGATGGACACCATCTCCACGGTGGCCCCGGCCATGTCCAGCGCCTGGAGGATGCGGTCGATCATGTGGCGAGACGTTCCCATCACTAGGATCCCCTCTGGCGCCAAGCCCGCCAGCGCGGCGCGGATGGCGGCAGCATGCTCGGGGTCCGCCAGGATGGCGCGCTTCACGGCCGCCACCCGTGTGTGTTCGCGCTTCGCCGACCGGCCGGCCAGGATCCGCCCGCCTCGCACCAGCACGCCGTCATCCAGCATCACGTCGATGCCGTGCTCCGCCGCCACCATCGACGCATGGTGGCTCTTGCCCGTGCCGCTGGGGCCGACGAGGGCCAACACACGCACGATCAGTACCCCCGCTGGCGGTCCACGACACCACGCAGCGGCTCGCCCCGCTCCCAGCGCGCCAGATTTTCAAGCGAATACGCCAGCACGTCGTCGTGGCGGTTGGGGCCGGACACGTGCGGGGTGATCCGCACACCGGGGGCGTCCCACAGCGGCGAGTCCGCCGGCAGCGGCTCGTGGCGCGCCACGTCGAGATAAGCCCGGGACAGCTGGCCGGAGGCCAGCGCGGCCATCAGGGCCTCTTCATCAACCGCCGACCCACGCCCCACGTTCACCACCACGGCCCCCGGCGCCATCTGGCCAATCCGCGCCGCGTTCAGAAACCCAATCGTCTCCGGCGTGTGCGGAAGCACCAGAATCACGCCGTTGGCGCCCAGGAGTGCGGCTTCGCTCTCGTCGTGGCCGTAGACGACGCTGCCGTCGGGCCGCACGCGGTGGGTGCGCGCCAGGCGGCGCACCACCACGCCCAAAGCCTCTAGGCGGTCGGCCATGCCGCCGCCAATGCGGCCCGCGCCCGCCACCACCAGCACCTGGCCGTGCAGGCTGGCGGTGTCGTACCGCGCCCACACGTGCTCTGCCTGCTGGCGGCGCGCCTGGTCAAAGTTCTTGACCCAGTCCAAGAGACATCCCAGGACATGCTCCGCCATGTCGGGCGTAAACACGTCCTCCATGCGCGTCAGCAGTACCGATTCTGGGAGGCTCAGCGCTCGCTCGACGCCTGCCGCCCACCACTGCACCCACCGAATATTCGAGACGCGGTTGAACAACTCGGGTGGCACGCCCCAGCCAAACACCGCATCCGCGGACGCTGGCAATGGCCCCCGCGCCACGTCTGCCACCGGATAAAATTCCACGTCGGGCCGCGCTGCCGCCAGCGCGGCCGCTTGCTCATGGGCGCTTGGCCCCAGTACCACAATGCGTGTGCTCATGCCTCTCAGTGTAGACGGGGCGCGGCGCGCCGACAATGTGGAGGCCGGCAATGCATCCAAGGGGCGACCGGGCAGGACCCGGCCACCCGGCACCTGGTAGAGCGACGGCAAGATCTCGCGATGGCGCGGCTCGGCCCCGGCACGCATCCCGACTCGGACCGCCGCAGCCCGTCTGTCGGCGATGCGGCCCCAGCCGGGGCCGCCCGCGCCGGAATCACGGCGAGGATCACTCGGCAAGGGCTCTTGGAACAGCGGGGGCTCGTCTTGGCCCCACCTGCTGCAGAACGTGTTGCTGCCGCTGAGCCACCATTTGCACGCCGGGGGCTAAAACGGTCACCGCCAGCGGTCGACCATGGCTGTCGAGGGGATGGCCGATCCGCCTATGAAGGGATCACACCCAGAGCCATGCCAGATATTCGCCTCGCCACCGCAACAGATTTGACAGTAATTTTCTCATGGATTAGGGTGTTCCTGGTCCTAGGCCGCCGCGCTCGGCGGCCAATGCAGGCGACGATGCGTTGGGATACGGCCAAGGGGTGTTCGCCGTGCCGCGCCATGACCCCCGGCACCGTGCAGCCCGTGCGGTCCGGCCCGTCAACTTGGCAGCGGCCTCGAGGCGTCTTGAGGCTGTTCCCTCTGTCACGATATTCCGCCCGCCGATGCTGGCAGGTCTGCCAAGCGCCGGATGCCATCATCGCGGTCCTGGCGGAGAGTCTGCGGGTCCTGCATCACCGGCCATGGGTCGCGCCTGGTCGCGGCGGACTCACAAGTCTTTCCGCCTGGGCGGTTTGGGTATTTATCCATACCACCGGTATCCGGCACGCTGACGGCGATGAGGTCCGCGTGGAGGGGAAATGGTCGAGGCGTGGGGTCCCATAGGGGAGATGCGGCATGGAGCACCATGAAGCCAACCCGTTTCGGGAGAGCGTTCTATGGGCGACGCGCATCCCAGCACCTAGCGGCGACCCGACCTGCCCCCCGTGCCAGCTGCCCGGCCGACGGACTGGCACGCGGGATCCGGGGTGGCGCGCGAGCCATCGCGCGCATCCCTCATCGAGCGTCAGGGTGCGGGGGTGGCGTCCATGATCCCCCACCACAGGTCCACGGTACTGGTGTATGTCGCGGCGGCCATCGCCGGGGTGGCCCTCGGTTTGCCTCTGCTGTCCGCGGCCGCCGCTTTCCTCATCACCCTCGGGCTCGCGTCGGATTGGATGGCACGCCGGTCCCACGCGGCCGTGCAGGTGACCCACCGGATGAGTCGAACGGCCGTGGGCATTGACGAGGACGTAGAGGTGTGGCTGACCGTGGAGAACCGACAGTCGTGGCCCCTGCCCACCGTGCACTTTGAGGACGTCGTCCCAGAGGGCCTTGAGGTTCGGCGTCCCGCTCCCCGGGGCGTCCAGAGCGTCTTTCGAGGCACCATCGTCTGGGATGCGTTTCACATCGGCGCGCGGGAGAGCGTGCGTCACAGCCTGCGCGTCACCGCGCGCCGGCGCGGCCGGTGGCTGATCGGCCCAGCCCGCGTCTGGAGTCGGGATCCGCTGGGCTGGGCCCTGTTTGAGCGCTTGAGCGACGCCCCCTCAGTCCTAACGGTCTACCCGCGCCTGTATCGCGTGCCCGCAGCCATCCTGGCGCCCACCCGCCCTGAGGGCGACCGGCGCGGCCCCCCGTGGCACCCTCCGGATCCTGCCCGGGTGGTGGGAATCCGTGCCTACCAGCCGGGGGACCCGCCGCGCCTCATCCACCCCTATGCGACGGCCCACACCGGCACTCTGCAGGTGAAGCGGCTCGAGCCGGCGGGCGAGGAGCCAATGGAGTTGCTGGTCCTGGGCGCCACGACATCGCAGCCCTGGGAAGCACACCACCCCGAGCTGTTGGAGTCGCTGGTGTCCGCTGCGGCGTCAGTGGCGGACCAGTATCTGAAGACGGGGAAGCCACTCGGCTTCTCCCTGGTGGGCACGGTGTACGGCTGGCCCCAAGGCGTGTCCCTGCCTCCGGCTCGCGGAGCCCGGCAGTGGGCCCGCGTGATGACCGCGCTCGCCTGGGCCCAGCCGGGCGGCAGCCGGACCAGCGCCCTCTACCATCGCTTGGAGGCGCTGGCGCAGCGACTCAAGCCTGGCGCCCACCTCGTGTACACCGCCTGTTTTCCCCGACCGGAGGTGGCCCCCTATCTGCAGCGCTTCACGCGGCGGGGCGTCCGCGTCACCTATATTCCGGTGGGGCCCCACGCGGGACGGCCCGGCACGGAGGGGGTCCGCGTGGTCCCCTGGACGCCGGGAGGGCCTCCGCCATGATCGCCCGGGTGATGGTGTGGCTGTTGGAGGTGGGCTGGGTGGCTGCGTGGACCCTGCACCTGGGCGCCGGCTGGGTGCCGGTCGCCCTGATGGCCCCCGCGGCCATGGCGGCCGGCCTCCTGCGCCGGCGCACCGCGCTGGCCGCAGCCGTGTGGGTGGCGGCGGCCGGGGCGGGAGCCCTCGCCGGCCACCTGTGGGGCGCCGCCCCGGTTCTGTACGCCATGTGGCGCGGCACCTCACTGCCTGACTCGGAGCACCCCGGTGTGTTTGCACGGCTGAACGTCGCGCTGGCGGGAACTGGCATCCTCACGTACGTGAGCCCCAGCTGGTCGTGGACCATCCCCGCGGCTCTGATCCTCGCCCTGGCCAGCAGCGTGGAGATCCACCGCGACTCCGGGACGCCTCGCCACCTGCAGCTCAAGGCTGCCGGGTGGCTGACCTCCTGGGGAGCTGCGGCGGGATTGGCGACGCTAGCGATCGTGCTGTCTCCGATCTGGCACCTCGCGGGCACCCTGTTTCGCGGGATCCTGTACAACGCGGGGCCGCTTTCGTTCAGCGCGCTCTCCCGCCTCCTGGGGCCCCCAGCGCCCCATGCAGGCCACCGCAAGTCGGCAGTGCACGTGCGGCACCTGATCCATCCGCAGCCTGGCGCGGCGGCGCATCACGCCCCGGGCGGCAGTCTCACGTGGCTGTGGCTGGCCGCAGGGGCCCTGGTGATGGCGGGGCTGGTGAGGTACATCATGCGTCGCCAGCGCCGGTCGCCCGTCGGACCCGGCCCCCGAGACGCCGCGGAAGAGCGGCTGGCGCGCTCCCGTGTCGATCCGCCGCCGGGACTCCCCGACGTCTCACCGGGCGTCATGCTCACCCGCCGGATTGTCCAGGTCCAAATGCGTCGGGAGGCGCGGCGGCGCCTCGGCCCCCACCGCGGTGAGACCGTGCGCGAATGGATGGGACGCCTGTACGGATCCGCTGCCGCCGCTCTCGCCCGCCTGTACGAGGAAGTCCGCTACGGTGGGATCGCGGATGATGCCAGGCGCGCGCGCGCGCTCCAAGCGGCATGGCCCGCCACCATTCACCCAGCGAACCCGCGCCGGCACCGTCAGCAAGAAAAGTCCCCCGACCATGCGGGTGGTGAAAGTGGGCGCCGGCCATGAGGGTGCCCAATCATCACCGCGCGCACGGTGAGCCTGCGGGCGCGGTGGCAAAACCTCCGGCCAAACCGGCAGGAACTTTTAGGCACCGTGCCGAATGCGGGCCAGCTGAGACGGGTGCCGCCCCTCGGGCGAGCACCTGGGGCTCTTCAGGGAGGATGAAGCAGCGTGGCCAATAGCTTGCGGGTTCTGGTGACCGGCGCGTCGTCGGGCATCGGTCTCGCTACGTGCCTTGAGTAGGCCAGGAGAGGTCATCAGGTGGTCGCCTCGATGCGCGACCCCATCCGGGCCGACCGGCTGCTCGACGCGGCTGACGCCGCCGGCGTCGCGGCGCACCTCGAGGTGGCGGCCCTAGACGTGGCGGCTCCCGCCGCAGCGGTCGAAGCCACGGTGGCGAGCATCGCATCCGCCGCCGGAGGCCTCGATGCCTTGGTCAACAATGCAGGCACCGCGTTCATTGCGCCCGCCGAGCGGCTGACGGACGGCGACTGGCGCCGCACCTTCGACACGAACCTCTTCGGGGCCATGGCCTGCATCCGGGGCGTCCTGCCGCACATGCGGCAGCGGGCCTGTGGCACGATTGTCAACATCTCGAGCATCAACGGCCGCGTCCCGGCCGAGGGCGGCGCCGCCTACACCGCGTCCAAGTTTGCGCTGGAAGGCTTGTCGGAGACGCTGCGATTAGAGTTGCGGTCGTTCGGCATCCGCGTGGTGATCGTCGAGCCCGGACAGTTTTCCACCGGCATGTGGGGGGTCGGGTCGCGCGCCGGCGACGAGGAGCCGGCGTACAACGCTATCTGCGAGGAGTGGCGTTCGCTGGGCGGGGCGCCGCCCCCCGGAGCCGGCGACCCGGCCGAGATTGGCCTGCTGGTTGCGGATATCCTGGCGCACCCCGATCCCGCCCTGCGCTACCCCATTGGCCCGGTGGGCGGCATGACCGCGGCCGAGCTGATTGAGCGGCACTTGGCGGGGACGCTTTCGGGCTAGCGAAGGCCCGTCACGGCTCGACTGCATCCCCAGGGGCGCCCTGGGTGGCATCGCCTCACCGGCGAAGCCACTCGACCGCGCCCACTTGAAAGCGTCTGAGCCGGTCCGGGTGGGGGGCCACGCCAATGCCGGGTCCCGTGGGAATGGCGAGCGTGCCGCGCGGCGTCAGGACGAAGGGCGGATCCACGAGGTCCTCGTGAAAGTAGCGGGCCGATGCGGACAGGTCCCCGGGCAGCGTGAACCCCTCTTGACGGGCCAGCTGAAGGTTGGCGGCGCGGCCGACGCCCGACTCCAGCATGCCGCCGCACCAGAGCGGCACCCCGTGATCGCGCGCGAGGGCGTGGATCGCCAGCGCAGGGCCAAATCCCCCCACGCGGGCGGGCTTCACATTGATGACGCGGCAGGCGCCCAGCTGAAGTGCCTGGCGGGCGTCTTGCAGGCTCCGAATGGACTCGTCGAGGCAGACCGGCGTGGTCATCCGCCGCTGCAGGGTAGCGTGATCCACCAAGTCATCGGGGCCGAGCGGCTGTTCCAGCAGGCCGAGGTTCATCCGGTCCAGCTGGGCCAAGCGCGCGGCGTCCCCGAGGGTGTACGAGGAGTTGGCATCCGCCCACAGCGCGAGCGACGGCCACGTGCTTCGAAGCGCTTGGAGCGGCTCTAAGTCCCATCCCGGCTGAATCTTGATTTTCACCCGCCGGTACCCCGCCGCGACGTGGGCCCCGACGGTGTCCACCAGGTCCGCCACGGACGCGGAGATCCCCACCACCACCCCCGCAGGCGCCTCGGGCCGCGTGCCTCCCCAGTGCGCGCCCAGCGACACGCCGGCGGCCCGCCCGTACCAGTCCCACACCGCCATCTCCACGCTGGCTTTGGCCATCGGGTGGTGGCGAATGGGGGAAAGGCGCACGGCCACGTCCGCGGGGTCGGTGATGGGCTCCCGGAGTAGCCGCGGCACCAGGTGGCGCACCACCACGTCGTGCAGCGTGGCATGCGTCTCCTCGCTGTAGAGAGGCTCCTCCTGCGCTACGCTCTCGGCCCAGCCCGTCACTCCCCCTGCATGGACACCCACCAGCCAAAACCGGCGGTGGCTCTCGCGGCCATGCGCGGTGACAAACGGCGCCACCAGCGGCAGGGCCACTTCGGTGAGGCTTACCGCCTCCACGCGCAGGGGCCCGACGCGGTCCCAGGCGGTCACGAGCCGCCGGCGCCGACCAAAGCCGCCCGCACGCGCTCCGGCGTGATGGGAATCGCATTCAGCTGAACGCGCCCCGCACCCAAAGCCTGCTCGACGGCCGACAATACCGCGGCCATGGGCGGCATCACGCCGCCCTCGGCGATGCCCTTGAATCCCTCGGGATTGCTGACCGAGGGCATCTGCTGCTCCTTCACCAGCGCCATCCGGGGAAAATCGGTCGCCGCGGGAATCGAGTAATCCAAAAAGCTGGTGTTCAAGGGCTGCCCCTCGGGAGAAAACACCAGCTCCTCAAAGAGGGCCTGGCCAAGCGCCTGCACCGTCCCGCCGTAAATCTGGCCGGCCACCAGCAGCGGGTTGACCACCACCCCGGCGTCGTGGGCAATTACGTAATCCAGGAGCCGCACTTGGCCGGTCTCGGGGTGCACCCCCACGCGCACCACGTGGGTCCCCATGGCGTGGGCTCCGCGGCTGCCCTCGAAGTAGTGCTCCACCACCACGGGCGGCCGGCCGTCGCGCTCCAAGCGCTCCGCGAGGGCACGGAGGGACAGCGCCCGCGCCGGCACGCCGCGCACGGCCACGCCCGGCTGCGCGGCATCCCACTCCAGGTCGTCGACGTGCGCCTCCAGGTAATCGGCAGCGGCCTCCTGCACAGCACGCCGAAACAAGGGGGCGGCCTCCGCCACCGCATTGCCGGCCATCACGGTGGTGCGGCTGCCAAATGTCCCAATGCCCCGGCCGATAGCCGCCGTGTCGGCCTCCACGATGTCAAAAAGGTCCACCGACGCCCCCAGGCGGTCCGCGGCAATCTGGGCCAACGTGATTTCGTGACCCTGTCCCTGGGAGGCCGCACCGGAGGCGATCCGGACGCGTCCAGATGGCATTAGCTGATAGCGAGCGCCCTCAAAGCCCATCCCCGCCGACACCTCAAGATAGTTGGCGAGGCCCGTGCCCACCCGGAGCCCGGGCTCCGGGCTCTCCTTGGGCAGAGCCGCCAGCGCCGCCTCCATGCATGCCGGATAGTCGCCCGGGTCGTAGGGGCTGCCACGGTCGCGCGCCGCCACGCCAGGGTTGTAGGGCTGCTCCGCCGGCTGAATGAGATTCCGGCGCCGAATCTCCACCCGATCCATGCCGAGGGCGTCGGCCGCCGCATCCAAGAGGCGCTCCATCACAAACGTGGCCTGGGGCCGGCCGGCCCCGCGGTAAGGCCCAATCGGCACTTTGTTGGTGAGCACCACGCGGCCCACCACGTCCAGGTGCGGCACCCGGTATGGGCCGGGGATGCACACCGCCGTCGTGTTCGGCACGATGAGCGCGCTGTGGGTGTAGGCGCCGTTGTCCTGAATGAAGTCGTCAACCACGGCCACGATGCGGCCCTCCCGGGTGACGCCTATCGCCGCCTCATGCACTTGGTCCCGCTCCTGGTTGGTGGACACGAACTCTTCGTAGCGGTCCCCGGCCCACTTCACCGGCCGTCCGGTCTGAAGGGCCAGATGCACCGCCAGCGCATCTTCGGGATACAGTCGGTTCTTCACCCCGAATCCCCCGCCCACGTCCGGCGCCACGACGCGAATCCGATCCTCGGACCATCCTAACCAGGCGGCGAGACTCCGCCGCAACCCAAAGACGCCCTGCGTCCCGGCGTGCACCAACAGCGTCTGAGCTGCCGCATCATACTCCGCCACGATGCCACGGGGCTCCATCGGGTGCGCCACCACGCGCGCCAGCCGCAGCTGCCGGCGCACCACCACGTCCGCCTCGGCCAGCGCGGCGCGGCCGGCGCCCACGCGCACGTTGACGGTCGCGGCCAGATTGGACACCATGTGCGCATGCAGCACGGGCGCGTCCATCTGCGTGGCGGGATCCACCACGGCGTCCAGCGGCTCGAAGTCCACGGCTACCAGGTCGGCGCCGTCCTCGGCCACATAGCGGCTCTCGGCCAGCACGACCGCGACGGGTTCGCCCACGTAGCGCACCACCCCGTTCGCCAGGGGGGGGGGCATCGCCGCCGTCATCCGCGGATCCGCCATGCCTTCGGGGAGCGGGCCGGCCAGGGCCCCCAGGTCCTCGGCCGCCAGCACCGCCACCACCCCCGGCAGCGCACGGGCTGCCGAGGCATCTACTGTCCGGATGCGGGCGTGCGCCAAGGGGCTGCGGACCAGCGCCATCTCCAGCATCCCGGGCAAGAAGAAGTCACTCACATAGCGGTTGCCGCCGGTGAGAAGGCGGGGGTCCTCACGCCGCTTCATCGCCTGCCCAATAGCCTGTCCCCGATGGTGAAGTGCCATGCCCGACCCCGCCAGCTCCCGCGCGTCGCCCACCACATCCGCCTCCCTTTGTTCCATGGCCCATGCCTTCCACGTCAGCGGAACCCGCCGCCATCCTGCCCATACCGTAGCACGACCGAGGCTCAAGGACCCGGCCCCAGGAGTCAAGAAGACCGGGTGTGCTGGCGCAGGGCATAGATGGCCAGCTGGGTTCGATCCGCCAGCGCCAGCTTCTGGAGCAGGTTCGAGATGTGCGCCTTCACGGTCCGCACCGTAATGGTCAGGCGCTCGGCAATCTCGGCGTTGCTCAAGCCATCCGCCACGAGGTTCAGCACCTCGCGCTCGCGCAGCGTGAGGTCCACCCCGGCATACTGGGCCAAGGCATCCTCGGCCGCGGGATCCAGCACGCGGCGGCCGTCGGCCACCCGCCGAATGGCTGACAGCACCTCGTCGGTCGAGGCGGTTTTCAGCAGGTAGCCCAGCGCCCCGGCGGCCAGAGCCGGTTCAATGAGGTCGGCGTCGGTGTAGCTGGTGAGCATCAAGATGGCAGCGCCCGGGGCCGCCATCTTGATGCGCGGCGCCGCGGCCACACCGTTCATGCCCGGCATCAGGAGGTCTAGGAGCACCACGTGAGGATTCACCGCGGCCGCCAGGCGCACCGCCTCCTCGCCCGACGCCGCCTCGCCCACCACCACCAGATCCGGATCCGTCGCCAGCAGCGCCGCCAGCCCTCGGCGCACGACCGCGTGGTCATCCACCACCAGCACTCGAATTCTCACGCGTTCCCCTCCTGTCTTCCGCCGGCGCCGCCCCCGGCCTCCTCCCCGGCCTTCTCCCCGGCCTGGTTACCGGCGCCCACATCCTGCACGCGGACGGTTACGGTCGTGCCTTGCCCGGGCTGGCTTTGCACGGCCAGCTGGCCGCCGACTTCGGCGGCGCGCTCGCGCATGGTGCGGAGGCCAATGTGGCCTGGCGTGGCGTCAAGGTCAAACCCCTGTCCGTCATCCCGCACCGACAGCACAGCCACGCGTCGGTGGCAGCTGAGCGCCACCCAGAGGTTGGCGGGCTCTCCGTGGCGCACGGCGTTCGACACCGCTTCCTGCGCAATCCGAAACAGCGCGTCCTCCACCGCCGGGGACAGCCGCGCCGCTTCCGCGTCGGCCAGCTCCGCATGCACCGCCACGCTCTGCCGCGCCTCCACATCCTCCAAAAGTGCCGACAGGGCCGCAGCTAAGCTTTGGCCGCCCAGCTCGACCGGCCTCAGCGCGCGAATCAGGCCGCGCATGGTGGCCTGGGCGCGCCGGGCCCCCTCCTCCACCAGCCCAAGCTGCTCGGCCGCCGCGCCGGCGGGCTGCGGCAGGGCACGCCGCACGGCACCCACCGTCATGGCAATCGCAAACAGCTCCTGACTCACGGTGTCGTGCAGTTCCCGCGCGAGGCGCTGCCGCTCTTCGACGACCGATAGGCGTTCAGCCCGCTCGGCCAGCCGCACCCGGTCATCGGCCAGGCGGCGCAGCGCCTCCACCTGCGCCGCCAGCGAGGCCGCCATCACGGCCAGCTGGCGCATCAGGTACTTGAACTCGCCTCCGCCGTCGCCGGTGGGAGGCTCGGCCTGCAGCTGGCCCCGTGCCAGCAGGGCGGCGTACGTGTTCAGCTCTGACAGGTCCCGCTTTAGCGGGCGCGCGAGCCAGAAGCCCACAACGCCGCCAATCCCAGCCCCCACCGCGACCGGCAGCACGAGCTGCAGCGGGGCTTGGTGGGCCAGCAGGCCCGCCACCCCCGCGGCGACCGCGCCAATGATCGCGCCAAAGCCGGCAATTTCCCAGTCAATGCCCAGCAGCGACACCGCCACCGACGCGCCGGCGCCGCCCCCCGCCTCCGGGGGGCCGGCGCCGGCCCCGCGGCTCACCATGCTAAAACCGCCTCACGGTAATTTCACCAACCACCACGCTGGCGCGAATATTTACCTTCTGATCCGCCTCGTCGAAGCCGGGAGTGGTGAACACCATGCTCCGGCCAAAGCCGTCGGCCCGCTGATGGAACAGCCGAATGTCGCCGACCCGCACTTCCGCCTCCACATCGACCGCGAGGCCTTCGGGCACCAGCACCGTAATGTCGCCAATCAGGGCCGACACCACCCACGTGCTTTCCCCCAGCGGCAGCTGCACTTCCGAAAGATCCAGGCGCAGGTCGCCGACGGCATGGCTCAGGTGGTGGTGCGGGCCCCCTCCCCGTGTTCGTCGGTGGTCTGACGCGCTGGGGATCGCGGCCCCGATGTCGAGGTCCCCGATGCCCCAGTGGCTGCCTCGGCGCCGGCGGCGCAGGTTCGGTGCCAGGATCTCGAGCCCGATGAACAAAATCGCACCCGCCCACACCAGCGTCCAGCCGTTGATGTGCCCGATGTGCAGGTGGCCCGCCATAATGGCCGCGGCGCCCACCAGGATGGCGATGGGGATGAACGCATCCCCGCGCCCCACCAGCCGGCGCACGATGCCCACCAGCCCCAGTGCGAGAAACGGCAGCGGCCAGTACACGTCAATGAGGCGACCCACCGGGGCCTGGGCGAGGCCAAGCCCACTCACGGCCAGCGTCGCGCCCCACACCACCAAGATGAGTCCAATGGTCCAGTTGAGGAGGCCGTCGCTCCCCAGGGACCAAGACCCCCCGCGGCGGCTCACCACTGCCACCATGAGCGCCGTGCAGCCACCCACACGCCGGCGCTCACAATGACGGCGGCCCACACAAGATCGCTGCCATTGAACCCCGGCACGGCTATAGTGCCAGCCAGCAGCACCAGGCTCCCGCCCGCCAAGGCGGCCGAGAAGCTCCGCGCGCCCCCCACCCTGCGGGGGCTCAGCAGGCCCGCCACCCCCATGGCCACAAACAGCCCCGGCCACCAGCGGCTCAGGGCGTCGGCCGCCGCCGTCGCGCCGAGCCCGAGCCCTTGGAGGGCCAGCGACGCGCCCCACACGAGGAGGGCGGCCGCCACCACCCCATTGGGCATCCCCCAGCCCCTCGCCCGGCGGAGGCTCCCGCCGCCCTGCCCATTTTGGCTTGCCACGCGCTCAACGTCCTTCCCGATTCCCAGTCCCCCGCTCGGCCGCCGCGCACCCATCGGCTGGGCGCTCCCGTCCGGCTGGGGCTGCCTTCAGTCTAGGCGCGGCTGGAGCCCGGGCCATTGGCCCGGGGTCCAATCCCCAGGGCCCAGCTCAGTAGTGGCCCAGGATGCCCCGGCGCCGGGCCAGGCGGTCTGCCCCGCCAAACAGCACCAGCCCCGCCGCCATCGTCACTGCGAAGTTCACAATGGCCTCCAGCCACACCCAGTGGCTCACCGCGGCGCCATTCAGCAGGTCCCGCAGCAGCGTGACCTGAGCGGTGAGCGGCACCAGCATCGCGACCACATGCCACCCGACGCCCGCCAGCACGGCGATGGGGGCAATGATCACAAACAGCAGCAGGAACTGAATGATCTGCATCATCTGGCCGACGCGCTTGATGAGCAGGCCGAGGCTCGCCACCAGCAAGCCCAGCCCCCAAGCGGTGGCCAGCACGAGGCCCATAGGCACCAGCGCCACGGGCGTCCACACGAAGTGCGCGTGCGTGATGGCCAGCAGCCCCGCGATGATAATCGCGCACGGCACCAGAAAGGCGGCAATGGCCATCACCCCTCGCACCAGGAACACGAGGCGGCTCGACCAGGGCACCAGCATCACCTGCTCCAGCGTCCCGTTCTGGGCTTCATTCTGAATCTGCCATCCCATGTCGCTGGTGGCCGCCATCATCAGCATCCAGACGGCATAGCCCAGCACCACCGTGTCGAGCCGCCCCCCGCCCACGGGCGACTGGGTGATGTAGCGCGCCCCGTAAAACAGCCCCACAAACAGCATGAAGAGCGTGACCATGCCGGAGATCGTATCGAGGGGGTACCGCACGGCTTCCACCACCATGCGGCGCCACTCCGCAATCAAGAGACCTATCACGACGGCATCCCCCCTGCTTGCGCCGACACGGCGATCGGGGCGGCGGGCGCACCGCCCCCAACCTCTCCCGCCACTTCACCCATCACTTCTTGAAAAACCTGCGCCAGATCGGCCTGGTGCCGCTCGATCTTCAGCAGGGGATGAGGATTGAGCCGCGCCAGCACCTGGTACAGGGTGCTGCCCCGATCGTCGGCCAGATCTACGCTTAGGCTGTCGTCCCCGGTGACCGCCGCCGGCAGGCCCGCCAGTCGGGCCGCCACATCGGCTGGCCAAGGAGTCGCCGCCACAATGGTGGCTCGCGGCTGGGAGTACCGCGCCAGCACATCGGCGGTCGATCCCTCCAGGACCAGCCGACCCTTGCGAATCATGGCCACGCGGTCCGACAGCTCTTGGGCCACATCCAGCTGGTGCGTGGTGAGCAGCACCGCCGTGCCCTCTCCGGCCAGCTGGCGCACCACCCGCTTGATGCCTGCGCCCGATTCGAAGTCTAGGCCCAGCGTGGGCTCGTCCAGCAGCAGCACCGCCGGCCGGTGCATCAGCGCCTGGCACAGCGCCACTTTTTGCTGCATGCCCCGCGACAGCGTCTGCACGGTGTTGCGCGCGCGGTCCGCCAGCCCCACCAGCGCCAGCAGCTCATCCGCGCGCTGTCGGGCCCCGCGGATCGACAGGCGGCGCATCGTGCCCCAGTACTCCAAGTTCTCGCGCACGGTGAGGCGCCAATAGAGGTTGCGGCTGCCTTCAAGAACGGCGCCCAGCTGGGCCGTCACCGCGTCATGGCGAGCAAAGAGCGACACGCCGCCCACCCGCACGTCGCCCGCGTCGGGCCGCACCAGTCCGGCCGTCATCTTAATGGTCGTGGTTTTGCCGGCGCCGTTGGGCCCCAAGAACGCCAGGACCTCACCCGGCGCCACCCGAAACGACACGCGGTCGACGGCGGAGATGGGGCCGGTGCGCGTCTTGAACACCTTGGACACGCCCTCCACCTCCAGCGTGCCCGCCGCGACCCTCTCACTCATCATTGGCATTGTTGTCCCCCCGCCGAGCGTGCGCCCCCGGTTCTGCCCCGGGCATTGGCCCCGGGTCCAATCTCTCGGCCCGCCGTGTCGCGTCGCCTATTCCGCGTCGACGCCCGCATCCACCAGCCGCACTCGGCCGTGGGTGCCGTCCACCTCCACCATCATGCCGCTTTGAAGGCGACCCGTCCCGGTGCGGGTGCCCACCACCGCGGGAATCCCCATCTCGCGGGCCACAATGGCCGCATGCGCCAGCGCGCCGCCCTGATCCGTCACGACGGCCGCGGCCAGCCGGTACCAGGGCACCCAGGACGGCGACGTGCTGACGGTCACCAAAATCTCCCCGGGCAGGAGGGTAGGTGCCTCGGCCAGTGTGCGGACCACCCGCACGCGCCCCACCACGACCCCACGACTGCCGGGCTGCCCGACCACAAGGGCGCCCGCATCGTCGGGCGTGGGGGTGCTGGGGCCCCGGTCCGTCATCGGGTGCGGGGGCAGCGTCGGCGCCGGCCCCCCCAACTCGCGGGGAGGAACCCGCGCGGCCCCAGCGGCCATGGCCCGGCGCTCCGCGGCGGCCGCTGCCGCCAGGCCCGAACCGTCCCCCATGCCCACCAGCGCAGGAATGTCCAAGTACCAAATGTCATCGCGGTCAGCCAGCAAACCCAGGGATTGAAGCCGCTGGCCCGTCAGCAGCGCGAGCCGCCGGGCGGCGTAGGGAATCTGCTGGTCGAGCCAAAAATTATGGTCTTCCAACAGCCGTGCGGCGTGGCGCCCCCGGCGAATGCCCCAAGCCAGCGCATCGCGCACGGCAGGCGGCTTCCCCGCCAACACCTCCGCCTCCACCCGGTCGCGCTCGGCCAAAATAGCCTGGCGGTCCACCGGCGCCAGCCCGGCGGCGGCCGCGCGGACCATCGCCAGCACCGGAGTCGGGTCTTCGACCCACGACGGATCCGTCAGCCCGCCCGTGAGCTTTCGGCCGTATTCGGCCACAAAGGCGGCCACCTTCCGCTGAAACGCTCGCCCGGCATCGGTGGCCGCCAGCGCCGCCTGTGGATCGGGATGGGCAAGCGCGTCGGCCAGCACGGGGCCGCCGGCCCGCACGCAGGCCACCAGGTCATCGAGCGCCTCGGCGGTCCGGGTGGTCCACGACGTCTCGCCCGCCGTCAGGGCCCGTGCCGAGTGCACGGGGTCATCCCCGAAGTGCTGCCGCACCAGCTCATCCAGCTCGCGCAGCGCGAAGTGCGCGGGCATGACGATGTCAAAGTGAATCGACCACAGGCGCCGGCCAACCTCATCCAGCCGCGCCCACAGGCGCGCGATCTCCTCCGGCTCCGCGCCGGAGGGGTCCATGGCGAGCGCCTCGGTGAGGCGCGCGCGAATCTCCGGGAGCCACGCGTCCTCCCACAGCCGGTCCAGCCGGTCCCCATCCGTGCGCATCTGCGCCAAGCCGGCCGCGGCGCGAGCGGCGGCCTCCTGCTCGGATAGGTCGAGAATCTCGGAGGCCGTGAACACGTGGGTCAGCAGCCGGCGCACATGCTGGGCGGCAATGGGCGACTGGTACCGGCGGTGGGTCCAAGCCATGCCGTGCCGCGTCCACGCCCGCACGGACGCCACCAGCGGCAGCGTCGGCTGGGAATCGGCCCCTTCTGACGTCCAATGCCACGCCTGCTCCGCGGGCGGCCACTGGTGAAACGCTTCGACAAAGGCGGCGTCGTCGCCGCCGAGAGAATTGGACACGCTGCTCCTCCTTAATGCAATGGCTGGCTCCATCATGGCGCCAAGCGGGACGCGTCCGTCAAGAGCCGCCGCGCCCAGGGGATCGCACGCTGGCCCGGCGGACAGCCGCTCCCCTGGGTGCTCTGCCGGGTCCCCCGGCAACCGACATGATGGATAATGGGAGCCATGAGGCATGTGGTCGGCAGCGAGCCGGCTGGAGGAGCAGGCGGGGAGGTGATCCGGTGCACGAGGCGGTTTTGCCGACGGGCACGGCCAAGGTGGCCGCATCCCTGGCTCGGTGGGGCGCCCTGGACCAGTTTTACCTAGCGGGTGGCACGGCACTGGCTCTGCACCTCGGCCACCGGCGCTCACGAGATTTGGATTTTTTCACCCGGGCGCCGACGGCGGCCCTGCCGCCGCTCGCGGGGCTGGACGGCATGGTGCAGCAGTTTGCTGAGGTGCAGTGGGACCGCCGCACAGGGGACCCGGTCCCATTTTGGGTGGACCAGGTGTCCGTCACGCTGCTGGCCTATCCGTTTCGCCACCGCTTCCCCCACAGAGCCTGGCAGGGCATCGCCGTGGCCGATGCGCGTGACGTCGCCGTTCAGAAGGCCCGCATCTTAGGGCGGCCGTTCTTGGGGCGGCGGGCCCAAGCCCGCGATTATGTCGACATGCATGCGCTCCTGACGCGGGGAGTGGTCTCGCTGGACGAGCTCCTGGCGTGGGGCCAGGAAACGTACCGTGACGCGTTTTCCCCGCGGCTGTTCCTCCAGCAGCTGACCTACACCGAGGACGTAGCCGACGTGGACAGCGCGCTCACGCTCCTGGTGGACCCCGTGCCGTTTTCCGCCATTGCCGCGGACTTGGCCCACGAGGTTGAGGTCTGGGCTCGGGGGCACTGGCCGGGAGCCACACCAATCCCCGGGGAGCCACGCCCATGACTCTGCCGGACGGGATCCAGCGGCTGTTCTATCGGCACCATCCCGAGCGGTTGGACACGGATCGGCACGCGGCCATCATCATCCCCACGGTGCTGGCGGACGGATCCCTGGCAGACTGGGACTGGCTGTTTGACGTGTACGGCCGCGGCACCCTCCGTGAGTGGATTGCCCAGCCCGGCCATGCGATGGAGCTTCCCCCGCCCATGGAGCGGTTTTGGACGCTCGTGCTCTTGGGGACGCCGCACGAGACGCCGCGCTGGGCAGGCGGAAACGCGCGCCGCGCCGTGCCACCCAGCGCCCTGCCCGAGTGGTTTCCCGGCGAATGGCGGTAAAGTGGCCCCCGCGTGTCCTACCTGACGTACGACCCGCCGTTCACATCTAAGGTGGCACCATTCAGGTGCCGCGCGGCGTCCGACAGCAAAAAGGCCACGGCGGCCGCCACATCGGCCGGCTGGGCCATCTCACCCAGCGGAATGTCCGCCACGATGGCGGCCGTCCCCTTCTCGACCGCGACCTGCTGCGCCATCTCGGTCGCCACAAAGCCCGGGGCCACCGTCATCGCCACCACCCCATCGCGGCCGTAGCCGCGGGCCACACTTTTGGCCAGCGCCACCATGCCGCCCTTGGAGGCGGCGTAAGCCAGGTACTCCGGGTCGTCGCCGCGAAAGGCGGCGCGGCTCGCGATGTACACCAGAGTGCCGCGGTGCTGGCGCTGAAAGGTCGGCAGGGCCGCCCGCGTGATGTCCGCGGCGGCCACCAGATTTACCTGCAGCGTCTCCTGCCACACCTGCGCCCAGGTCGTCCACGGCGCCGTGGGTGGTGCCGGCGCAAAGATGCCGGCGTTGTTGACCACGCCGTCCAGGCCGCCCAAGACCTCCTCGGCGCGCTCCACCAGTGTGGTCCCGGCCCCGGCCTGGGCGAGGTTGGCGGCCAGCAGCACGGGCGCTCCGTCCAGCTCCGCGGCCACGCGCTCGGCCGCGCCGCGGCTCTGGCCATAGTGCAGGGCCACGTGGGCCCCCTCGCGCACCAGCGCGGCGACAATCGCCGCTCCGATGCCGCGGGATCCCCCGGTCACCAACACCCTCCGGCCCTCCAGGCTCATCATGCGTCTGCCTCCTCCGTCTATTCCTAGGCTCCCGCTAGGGGTCACTCGGCATGAGCGCCCGATACCGCCAGGCGTCGGGCCGCCCGCCCCGCCAGGCATGCAGAAACTCGTCCAGCATAAACGCTGTGGCGCCCCACACGCGGCCTGCCGCCAAGTGAAATTCCGGCCACACCCCCTCCTGGCCACTCGACCGCGTGCGCGAAACCGCGCGGGCCGATGAGCCCAGGTCCGCGACCGCCACCCAGTGGAGCCCCGCCACTTCGCGCGCGTCGGGATAAACCGCGGGCCGGCGGAGGGCCACCCCCACCCACGGCACGGCCGTGTAGCCGCTCACGCCAATCACAATGGGCGTGAGCGGCCCCACCCGCGTGACGGCGCTGGGGTCCAGGCCGACTTCCTCCCCCGCCTCCCGCAGGGCGGTGTGCCACAGTGTGCCGTCCTGGGGCTCCCAGGCGCCCCCCGGCAGCGCCATCTGCCCGCCGTGGTGCCGGAGAGCCGCGGCCCGCTGAATCAGGAGAATGTGCGGATGGGCGGGCGCCTCCACCACCAGCAGCAGGACGGCCGCTGGCCCCACCAACTCCTCGGGGCGCCGGGGGGCGGCCCCGGCGACGTACCGCTCCACGTGGCTGAGGCGCCCTCGGGTGGTCATGGGCGCCACACCGCCATCACGACCACCACGGTCGCCACCGCGCCCGCGATGCTGGGAATGAGCCCGACCCGAAGATAGTCGCGGTGCCGAAAGCTTCCTCGGGCCATGACGAGGAGCGCGGGCTTGTTGGCGGTGCCCGACATGGGCGTCATCATGAGGGCCGCCAGCATCGTCGCGACGAGGCCATCGATGCCGACCAAGCTGAAATGCAACGCGCTGCCCACGGCCACCACGAGGGGCGTCATGAGGGCCGCCACGGCAATGTTGGACAGCACCTGCGTCAGCAGCGCCGCCAGCAGATACACGGCAATCACGGTGCCCAGCGGATGCCCCGCCGTCAGCGAGACGATGACGCGCGAAACATCGGCCGCCACTCCGGTCGTCGACACCGCCGCGGCCATCGGCAGCACGGCTCCCAGGAGGATGGGCACGCGCCACTCCACGGCCATGTACGCTTCGGAGGGGGCCATGCCGGTCAGAAGCAGCGCCAGCGCGGCGGCGGCCAGCGCATCCACCCCGAGATTGGCCACGCCGGGGATGGCCAGCGCCAAAAACAGCGCCAGCGGCACCAGCGCGCGAATCGGTCGTGACGACGGGCCCACCACAGGTTCGTCCGACACCACGCGCACCACGGTCTGCGCGTGCTGCAAGCGTTCGAGAATGTCGTCGTCGGCCTGCACCAGCAGCAGGTCCCCAGGCTTCAGCACCGTGATGGCCAAGCGGCGCCGGGCGGCCTCCCCGGGCCGCCACAGCGCGAGCAGCGAAATCCCCTCCTGCCGCAGCCTCAGCGCCATGGGCGTTCGGCCCACCCACGGCGAGCCGGGAGGAACCATCACCTCCGCCGCCCCCTGGGCCAGAGACTGGGTGAGAGCCGCCGCCTCCTCGCCTTCACCCGGCAAAAGCCCCCCAATATCCCGCCAACGCGCATGCTCGGTGGCCGGCGCCACGACCAGCAGCCGATCCCCCGCCATCAGGCGGTCGTCGGGGCCGGGGGCAAAGGCCCGCCGCCCTCGCCGAAAAATCTGGAGCACGGTGACCCCCACTTGCCGAAACACGCGCAGGTCCATGAGCCGCTGGCCCACCAGCGGCGAGGTTTCGGGGACAACCACCTCCCCCGTGTAGGCTTTCAGGTTCATCGCGTCATTCCCGCCCAGTTGGTCCAGCTGACGCCCCATGACCACCACATAGACGAGAGCCACGCCAAAGAAGGTGACCCCAAGGGGCAGCAGGGCAAAGAAGCTCAGCCCCGGCCGCCCCAGGCCGATCAGCGCGGCGTTGGCCACGACGTTGCCGGACGTGCCCGTCAGCGTCACCAAGCCGCCGGCCATGGCCCCCAGCGCCAGGACCACGTACGGTCCCTCGGGGCGGCGGCCGAGCCGCCGGGCCGCCGTGGCCACGACCGGCAGGGTCCCCACCACGGCCGCCGTCGATTCCAGCAAGCTGCCGGCCACCGTGCCCAACACCACCACGCCGACATTCAGCCGCCCCGATGAGCCCGCGGCCAGCCGGGATAGGGTGTCCGCCACGCGCGTCATGAGGCCGGACCGTCGAATGCCCTCAGCCACAATCATCATGCCGACGACGAGCCACACAGACGGATTGCCAAACCCCACCAGCGCCCGACTCACGGGCACCACCCCCAGCGCCACCAGCCCCATGAGGACTGCCAGGGCGGCCACTTCCACGGGCAGGCGCCCGCTCAGGTTCAGCGCGCCCAGCACCACGATGCCCAACACCAACCAGACGGCGGGCGCCATATGCTGATGATTCCTCCTTGAGCGCCATGCCCCAAGTGGTGGGCGCCGGCACCATCCGGCGGCGCGCGGGTGTATTCTGAATTTGCCTGACGGGCCATCCGCGCCGTCCGCCCGTCCGAGCACGGCGCTCGGCAACCAAACGGAGGCGGCTGGCGTCTTCCCGGATGTACGGCAGCAGCGCCGCGGCCGCTGGCGGCGCTGCACCGCACGGACCGACAGGATGGCGGGCGGCCCGGTGGCCGAATCCGGCTCCCTGGGCGATGCGGGCCATCGCTGGTCTCGGCCACCTTACCATGTTTTCCTGGCCTGCGACTCCACGCAGGCGCGCGTTGCGGGGTTGCGGGGAGGGATCGCACATGCCGGGGTGGATTTGGGTGCTGGTGGCGCTGACCGCCTTTGCCGTGGAGATGACCCGCGGTGACCTGTACGTGCTGTGGTTTGGCATCGGGGCGCTCGTGGCGGCGGTGCTGGGCACCTCGCCGTGGTCCACGCCGGTCTTTTTGGTGCTGGGCGTCGCTCTGCTCCTGACCGTGCGCCCGGTGGCCCTTCGCCGCCTCCTGCCCCCTCCGCGGCGCGATCCGCCGGACCGGCTGGTGGGGCGCGTGGGGGTGGTTACCCGCGACGTCTCGGGCCAAGATGATTTTTCGGGCCAAGCCATCGTCGATGGGCGGCGGTGGACGGTGCGCTCGTTTGCCGACCGCCCTATCCCGGCGGGGACTCCGGTCGAGGTTCTCGGCGTCGAAGGGGTGCGGCTCTTGGTGCACCCCCAGAACGAGCCGGTCTAACGGTGACCGTGCCTGATTCAGAGTCTCGTCGCATCTGAGGGGCGCCAAGACAGGAGACAAACATCATGCTGGCAACCATAGTCTTGATCGCGGCGGTGCTGTTTTTTGCATATGTGATGCGCCGCACGCTCCTGATTGTTCACCAGGCCGAGGTGGTGGTCGTGGAGCGGCTGGGCCGCTTTCACCGGGTGGCCCGCAGCGGCCTGAACACCATGCTGCCGTTCATGGACACGATTCGGCGGCGCGTCGACCTCCGCGAGCAGTTCATCACGATTCCCCCCCAGCCCGTGATTACCAAGGACAACGTCACCATCGCGGTCGACAACGTCCTGTATTTTCAGGTGCTGGATCCCGAGGCAGCGGTCTACTCGGTCAACAACTTTGCCGGGGCGATTGAGAACCTCGTGCAAACCACGCTGCGGTCCATCATCGGCGACATGAACCTGGACGAGACGCTGTCCAACCGCGACGGCATCAACGCCCACCTGCAGGAGAAGCTGGACCGCGAAACCAACGCGTGGGGTGTCAAGGTGCACCGCATTGAGATCAAGCAGATTGATCCCCCCCGAGAGATCAAAGAGGCGATGGAGAAGCAGATGCGGGCCGAGCGGGACAAGCGCGCTGCCATCACGCTGGCCGAAGCCCAGAAGCAGGCCCAGATCCTTGAGGCCGAGGGCTACCGCACCGCCACGGTCACGCGCGCCGAGGCCGAGCGCCAGCGCGCCATCTTGCAAGCCGAAGGGCAGGCCCAGGCGGTTGTCACCGTGCGGACCGCGGAGGCACGGGGACTCACCATGCTGAAAGACGCGGGTGCAGACGCCACGGTCCTGACACTCAAGGCATTTGAGGCGTTGGCGCAAATGGCGCAGGGGTCGGCCACCACCATTCTCATCCCGTCGGACCTCGCGGGGGTGGCGGGCGCGGTCTCGGCCCTGACGCAGGTGTCGCAGGCGACGGCCCGCCGCCCAGCCGACAGCTGAGAGGCCGCCTGCACGGGGAAGGGAGCGTGCCATGCCGCCATCAAAAGCGCCGCGGGACGGACCGCGGCCCTCCGGGGACCCGCGTCCCCTTCCTCGCCGCCTGCAGGGCCCCCGCGAGTGGATGGCCCTGGTGGCGTCCAGCTGGGCCGTGCTGGTTGGGGGAGTGTACTGGTTTTTGCCCACCGGCTGCGCCTCGAGCGGCCGCCGGTGCACGGACACCACCAACATTGCGACTCACCTGCCGCTGTGGGCCACCGCCGCGCTGGTCCTCGCCGGCATCGCCTTCGGGCTGCTGCCGTTCCTGCTGCGCCGCACGAAGATCGGGCCGGCCGTGTGGGGCGTGGCCGTGCTGCTGCTGTTCGTGCCGCTGTTTGGCGCAGACGTGCTGCTGGTGCCGGCAGCCTTCTTTGCCATTCTCGCCAGCTTGGTGCCGCGTCGACTGTCCCCCACGGGACCATCCGACGCCGGCGGCATAGGCTGAGTCAGGGGCTTCGGTGGCCATTCGCCACATTGTCGTCGTCGTCATGGAGAATCTCACGTTTGACGCCCTGTTTGGGGCGGACCCCACGCCCGGCGCTGCCAGTCTGCCGGTGATGCTGCCCGGTTTGGGCCGCGCCTGCTGCAACAGCCACGCCATGGCGCTCAAGGGCCAGGGGGGGCCGTTCTGCCGAGCGGCCGTGCCGCCCGGCCTGGCGCGCTGGTATGTTGACTTAGCGGGCGTTGGCCGCCTGATGACGCACCTGTTTTCCTCCGTGCGCGGGCCGTCGACCCCCAATCACCTGATGCTCATGTGCGCTCAAACCCCCTTCGTCAGCGACGTGCCGCCGAGAGACATCCCCGCGCTGCCGTCTATCGTGGACCGGCTGGAAGAGCGCCACTTCACGTGGCGGGCGTACAGCGGCCGGGCCGATGGCGGGTTGGCGCTCTTGCCTCAGCTGCGGCACCGGGCAGAGCAGCGGCCGTGGACCGCCTTCTTGGCCGATGCCGCGGCGGATCGCCTGCCGCACTTATCGTGGGTCATCCCGCCCTTCACCCTCTCACAGCATGCACCGGCCCCCTGGCTGTGGGGCACCGCATTTTTAAGCCAGGTGCTGGCCGCCTGGGCCGCCAGCCCGGCGTGGGCCGAAAGCTTGCTCCTCGTGCTGTGGGATGACTGGGGTGGCTACGCCGACCACGTGGCGCCGCCGGTCGTTGAGCGCTGGCGAGACGGCACGCCGCTCTCCAACGGCTTTCGGGTGCCGGCCTACGTGTTCTCCCCTGAGGTGGCGGCAGGCTTCGACGACACCCCGGCGGCGGGCCTGAGCTTTTTGAAGCTCATTGAGCAAATCTGGGGCCTCGAGCCGCTCACCTGGCGCGACGCGGGCGCGCCGTCGCTGTTGGGTCTCCTGTCCGGCCGGCCACAGGGGCCGCGGCCCCAGATTCCGGCCCTGCCGCTGCCGCCGGGCCTGCTGCAGCAGGTGGGCGACCGCTTGGCCCATCTGGGCAGCCAGGTCACATGAGCGGGAGGCGCCGGGACACACTGAGTCGGGGGTGGATGGGACGCTGGGAACGGTGATTCTGGGCGGCGTGCTGGTGGTGGCGCTGACGATGCTCGCGGTGTGGTGGCTGGTGCCCGCTCTCGTGCGGCGCATGCTGCGCCAGCTGCTGACGCGGCCCATGAGCGATACGCTGGCTGAACTGTACCTGTCGGTGAAGTCGACGCCCCCGGCCGACTTTTTGTATTCCAGCCTGCGGAGCCAAACGGGACAGGTGGTGATTCGCCCCATGGGCTCCGCCCGGCCGGCACACGGATTTGATGACCTGGCGCTGGTGCCCGCCCAACTGGCCGAGGCGCCCCTGAACGAAACCGAGCCGGTGGACCTGACGGCCGTGTTTGGCGGGCGGGCCCAGAAGCCGGTGCACGCCCAGATGCCCCTCTATCTGTCGGGCATGGCATACGGGCTGGCGCTCACCAAGGATGCCCGCCTCGCACTGGCCATGGCGTCGGGGCGGGCAGGGATTCCCTTGAATTCGGGGCAGGGGCCGTTTTTGGCCGAGGAGCGCGCGCGGTGCAGCACGTTTGTCCTGCAGTTTGGGCGCTGGGTGTGGAATCGGGACCCCGAGATCCTGCGCCAAGCCGACATGATCGAGGTGCAGGTGGGTCAGGGCGCCATGCCGGGCAATGCGGTGGTGGCGACCCCCGGCGAGGTGGGCCCAGACATCAAGCGCCTGATGGGCCTCGGGCCATCGGATCCGCCCACCATTCACGCCAACCTGTTTTTGCACAAGCCCAGTGAGCCCACCCCGCTCCACGAGGTCGTCGATTTTCTGCGCCGTGAAACCGACGGGGTCCCCATCGCGCTCAAGATGGGCGCGGGCCAGCGCCTGGAGGCAGACTTGGACGTGTGCCTCACGGCAGGCGTGGACGTGATTGTGATTGACGGCACCGAAGGGGCCACCGGCAACGCCCCCATCACGCTGTCGGACCACTTTGGCATCACCACCCTGCAGGCGCTGGCGCGCGCCGTGGCACACTTAGAGCGGCGCGGCCGCCGCCGGGACGTGACGCTGTTGGTGTCCGGGGGCTTCCGCGAGCCCGGAGACTTTTTGAAGGCGCTGGCGCTCGGCGCGGATGGCGTGGGACTCGCCACCATTGCGATGTTTGCCCTAGCCCACCGCCAAATCTCCGACGCGGTCCCGCTCCACCCGCCCACGGATCTGGTGTTTTACCGCGCAGATCCTAAAATCCCGCTCCATCGGGACCAGGCCGCCGAGAGCCTCGCCAACTTCCTGGAAAGTTGCCGCGCGGAAATGGCCATCGCGCTCCGCACGATGGGCCACCGCCGCATCACCGATCTCAGCCCCCGCGACCTGTGCGCGCTGGACCCCAGCATCGCGCGGCTGGCGGGCGTGCCCTACGCAGGCGACCCGGCGGGATAAAGCGCCGCGAGCGCACGCTCCCAGTAAGCTTGAAAGCGCGGGCCATCCTGCAGAAACGGGACATGGCCAAAGTGCGGCATCCACTGAACCATCGGCCCCAGGCGTGCCAGCGCGGGCTCCAGCGTGGCCCGCGGAAACAGCGAGTCCCGATCGCCCACGAGCACTCGGTACGGCCAGCCCGCCCCAACGAGGTCGGCGGCCATCGTCGGATACTGGTAGAAGTGCC
>JAKADP010000028.1 GCA_021820465.1 Bacillota bacterium | reverse complement strand
TCTCACGCTGCGCACGACCGTGGGGGGCGCACTGCTGCTAATGGGTGTGGCGGGAGTTCTGCGGTCTCGACTGGCTGACCCAGCCGTGCCGCTGGCCACGGCGGAACAGGGGGGCGCACCCGGCTGAGGCATGCGCCCTCCAACGCCCGATCCGGCATGACGCGGGGCCAACGGCCCCAACGCCCGCCGCACTTTACGGCGCGCGCTCTAGGAGATCCTGCTCCCGCTCGGGCGCGAGCCCGGTTCGGGTCCATGCGTACGGCTCTCGCTCGCGATGCCACGAAAGGGTATCGCGGACCGACTCCGTGAGACTTCGGTGGGTGAGGCCCGCGGCTGTGGCGGCGGTGCAGTCCACTTCATAAAAGCCCAGCTGGTCGGGTGTGGGCCGTATCCAGAGCGGCAGCTCCATCCACTGGCCAACGCCCTCCTGTGCCAGCCATTCGTCGTCCACCCAGTGCAGCCGGGACGGCTGGGCGGCTGCGGCTTGGCAAGCGGCCATGAGGGCGCCCATGGTGACGGCGCCGGGCGGCTGGTCCGCGTTGAAGGTGCCCGGGATCCCTTGCTCCACCAAGCGCAGCATGAACGCCGCCAGGTCGCGGGCGTCCACAAACTGAAGGCGCCTGTCCGGGCGTCCGGGCACCAGCACGTCGCCACCCCGGTCTAGGCGGGCCGGCCAATAGGTGAACCGGTCCGTGGGGTCCCAGGGGCCCACGATGAGTCCAGGGCGCACAACGGTGGCCCGATGGCCGAAGACGGACCGGACTGCCGCCTCGCACAGAAACTTCAGGGCTCCGTAGTCTGTCCGCTCATCCTCGGAATCGGGGCGCGAGAGTTCCAGGGCCGGAGCGTCCTCCCGAACGCCCGGGGACGAGACGTCGCGGTATACTGAGATGGTGGACACAAAGAGATACTGCCCCGAGCGGGCCAGCTGCGCCGCGGACGCCGCCACCAGCCGGGGCAGGCGCCCAGAGGTGTCCACCACGGCGTCCCAGCGCCGGCCCGCCAGCGCGGCGAGGCCACCCTCGCGGTCACCGCGAATCTGCTCTAGATGGGAAAACAGGTGGGGATCCGTCTGCCCGCGGTTGAACAGGGTCACCTCGTGGCCGGCCGCCACCGCTGCTTCGACCAAGTGGCGCCCCAAAAAGACGGTGCCTCCCAATACCAATAGCCGCAAGACAAAGCGCCTCCTCAATTTGCTGGCTGTCTCCACGTGCTTCGCGCCGGCGGGGAGATCTCCCTGCTTTTGTGGGCCGGCGCGGGCTCGGGCGGCACACACAGAATGTTGCCAAATAGTGACTCGCCGTGTTGGCCAGCAGGAATCCGGATGGACAAGCGCGAATCATCGGCGTGGTGAATAGGGTGCGAACAGACGACGGCTCCGGGACGGCGGCGGTGGATCGCGTGCGCGACGCCACCGACATTGCTGCCGTGATTGGCGAAACCGTAACCTTGCGCCGGCGGGGCCAAAAGCTTTGGGGGCTTTGTCCTTTTCATGCCGAGAAGTCGCCGTCGTTCAGTGTGGACCCTGCGCGGCAGTTGTTTTACTGCTTCGGGTGCCAGGTGGGCGGCAACGTGTTCACGTTCCTCATGCGGCGCGACGGCAAAAGTTTTCCCGAGGCACTAGCGGAGCTGGCCGACCGCGCTGGCATTGCGCTGCCGGACCGGGTGGGGCAGGGGGGGGGCCGCCGCACGGCGCTGCTGGCGGTGCTGTCGGCCGCCCAGCAGTACTTTCGGCAAGCGCTGTTGGACAGCGGCGGCCAGGTAGGCCGCGCGTACCTGGAGCGCCGCGGCCTTCCGGCGTCGACGGTGAGCGACTTTGGCCTCGGCTGGGCACCCGATGAGTGGGAGGGCTTGCTGGGAAGCCTCCGACGGTTGGGCTACCCAGTGGCAGACGTCGTCGAGGCCGGGTTGGCCGTCGAGCGCGACCGCGGAGCTTATGACCGGCTCCGGGGGCGGATCACGTTTCCCATTCGCGATCCCGATGGACGGGTCGTGGGATTTGGCGGCCGGGCCGTGGTGGACGACGCCGGGGTGCCCAAGTACCTAAACACCCCGGAGACGGCGGTGTACCACAAGGGCCGCATTCTCTATGGAGCGGATCGGGCGCGGGCCGCATGGTCCGAGGGGCGGGCCCCCATTATCGTCGAGGGATATATGGACGTGCTGGCCATGCATCGAGCGGGATTGTTCGAGGCGGTCGGGTCGCTTGGAACCGCGCTGACGGTGGAACATGTCCGGTATCTGCGGCGTTTTACCAGTGAAGTGGTTTGTGCCTATGACCAGGACCCGGCGGGGCAAGAGGCGATGCGGCGCGCGTTTATGGTGCTGGCGGCGGAGGGCATTGCCGTTTCGTCGGTGGACTATCAGACGGCGAAGGATGCAGACGAGCTGTTGAGTGCCAAGGGGCCCGAGGCGTTGGTGGCAGCGGTCCAGGGGCGCATGCCGTATCTGGCGCGCCGCATCCGCGATGGGCAGGCGGCGGTGCACGTCCACCCCGAGGCCAAGGCGCGGGCGGTCCGCGAGATGCGCGAGCTGTTGGACGCCATGGCGGATGCCGTTGAGCGGACGGAGTACGCCGCCTTGCTGGAGAGGGCGTGGGGTGTGGAGCAAAAGATTCTATCACAGCCCTCGCGAGCCAAACAAGGGCCTGCCGGGAATAATTCGGAAAAAACCCGGCATAATATGCGCCGTTCAGAGGTAAATCTTGGCCCGCAAGGTGTGGAGGTCAATTTGCTGGCGTCCTTGATACAATTTCCCGACCTTATGGAAGGGGTTTTGGCCGCGCTTCCCGAACTCTGTAGAGATCCGCGCTGGGAGGCCATCCGGGACCATTGGCCCGCCTTGGCCCAAGAGGGCGCTGCGTCACTGGCCACGTGGATGGTGCGTCTGCCCCCTGCGGCGCAGGAACTGGTCACGGCGGCCGCGGCGGTCCCGTGGCCCGTCTCGGGAGACTTGGTCATGGAGCTGGCCCAGCAGGTCAAGACGCAGTGGCGCGAGCGGGAGTGGCGGCACCTGAAGTCTGTGGCGGACCCGGACGACCCGGTGGTGTCGGCAGAGATTAGCCAGCTGTTTCAGGAAATCAGCGCGAGCAAGCGCGCGCCCAGAAGGGAGGGATGACGCGATGGCAAAGGCAGGCGGATTGGCCCATGGACTGTCGTCGGAGGATGTGCCGCGCGAGGAACAGCGAGCGGTGCTGGAGATTGTGCGCACCTTGGTGAGTCGGGCCAAGGACCGCGGGAACAAGCTCACCTACGGGGAGCTGCTGGACGCGCTCCAAGCCATGGACATCCCCACCGACCAGATTGACGCGGTATACGAGTTGATTGGCCAGGAGAATGTGGATCTGGTCAGCGACAAGAAATCGGCAGATGGCGGGGACGTAGTGGCATCCGACGACGACGAAGAGGATGAGGAGGAAGAGGAACCCCACAAGGCGCCCAATGCGCTGGCCGTGCCGGAAGGGGTGGCCATTGATGACCCAGTGCGGATGTACCTCAAGGAAATTGGGCGGGTGCCGCTGTTAAACGCTGCACAGGAAGTGTCGCTGGCTAAGGAGATTGAGCAGGGAGACGAAGAGGCCAAGAAGAAGCTCGCGGAGGCGAACCTGCGGCTCGTGGTGTCCATCGCCAAGCGGTACGTCGGCCGAGGCATGCTGTTTTTGGACCTGATCCAGGAAGGCAACCTGGGCCTCATCAAGGCCGTCGAGAAGTTTGACTACCGCAAGGGGTACAAGTTTAGCACGTACGCCACCTGGTGGATTCGGCAGGCCATCACGCGAGCTATTGCCGACCAGGCGCGGACGATTCGGATTCCGGTGCACATGGTGGAAACCATCAACAAGTTGATCCGCATCCAGCGGAAGCTGCTGCAGGATCTGGGCCGCGACCCGCTGCCGGAAGAGATTGCCGCGGAGATGGGCATTACCGTGGAGCGCGTCCGCGAAATTCAAAAGGTGGCGCAGGAGCCGGTGTCGCTGGAAACCCCGATTGGCGAGGAGGAAGACTCCCACCTGGGCGACTTCATCGAAGACGAGGAGGCGCCGGCGCCAGCGGAGGCTGCCGGATACCAACTGCTGAAAGAGCAGCTCGAGGAAGTCTTGGATACCCTCACCAGCCGCGAGGAAAAGGTGCTGCGCCTGCGGTTCGGGCTTTCGGACGGCCGGGCGCGCACGCTGGAAGAGGTGGGGCAGGTGTTTGGCGTCACCCGCGAGCGCATTCGGCAAATTGAGGCCAAGGCGCTTCGCAAGCTCCGGCACCCCACCCGCAGCAAAAAGCTCCGCGACTACCTGGATTAGGGAGGACGAAAGCGGAGGCTGACCCGCCTCCGCTCAGTCCTGCTTTTTGGATGTCACGTAGGCCAGCACCGCGACAAACAGCGCCAGCATCACCGGATACCCCACGGTATACACCAGCGGCCCACTCGGCATTGCACTCCCCGCCGTCAGGGTGCCGCCAGCCGCCGAGGCTATACCAAGCGTGAGCCTTCTAGAACCAGCAGGGCCTGCTTCATGGCCAGACCGCCGCCGTAGCCCCCCAGACGGCCGTGCCGGCCCACGACCCGGTGGCAGGGCACCACGATGGGCAGCGGATTCTGGCCACTCGCCGCGCCCACGGCCCGCATGGCAGTGGGCTGACGGATTTGGCTGGCCACATCCCCGTACGTGAGGGTGTGGCCATAAGGAATGTGGGCCAGCACATCCCAGACGCGCCGCTGGAACGGTGTGCCCTGAATATCCAGTGGCAGCGAGAACACGCGGCGCCTGCCCGCGAAGTACTCGTCCAACTGCCGGCGCGCCTCCGCGAGGGTGGACTGCGCCGCCGGATGGGGGCTGGGGGAGCCGTCGGGAGGCCGCGGCTCGCGGGGGCCCTGGGCGGGCAGCGCCACGGAGGTCAGGCCAGCCTCCGTGGCGACCAGGATCAGGCGCCCCACCGGCGTGTCGTGCCAGCACCAGGCGTGGGGCGGGGAGGTGGGGCCGGGGCTCTCGCTGCTGTTCATGCGGAGCATTGTAGCGCTCCGCGGACAGCTCGGGCTCTCTGGTGTTGGGCGACACTGGGGCCATGGTGAACGAGACGCTGGTGGCGGTCGCCGGGCCATTCGATTGGGACCGCACTGTGGCGCGGGCTCGCCAGCAGAATACCCACGATGTGTGCCTGACGAGAGACGGTGCCGCCCGCTGGGAGTCGGTCGTGGCCACCGAGCCGGGAAGCCCGGTGGGCGTGGCGGTGGTGGGTCTCGCCGGCGCGATTGGCGTGCGCAGCACGGCGTGCGACCCCGCGCAGCACGACGCGGCCGTCTCTGCCGTGGCCTCGCGCTTTTCGGTGGCTGCCGACGCGGACGGGTTTTACGGTCGGCTTCGCGACGATCCGTGGCTGGGTCCCCTGGCCGCCCGGTGGTGGGGCCTTCGTCCGCTGCGCGACGCATCGCCGTGGGTGGCGCTGGCCCGCTTGATCCTGGGCCAGCAAGTTTCAGCCGCCAGCCATCGGACCGTGGTGAACCGCCTGCTGCGTCGGTGGGGCCACCCGACCGTGACGCCCAGTGGCGGCGCCGTGGCGGCGTGGCCGGATCCCGCAGATCTGTCCGCCGAGACGATGGAGAGCCTCGTGGCCGGTGGCATCCCGCACCGGCCGGCCGCCACCCTCCAGCGGGCCGCTCGCTGGGCGGAGGACGGCGGGTTGGTGGGGGAGCCTCACGAGGTGGCCAAGCGGCTGCTGACGCTGCAGGGGGTGGGGCCCTGGACTGCCGCGGGCGTCGCGCTGTTTGGGTGGGGTGACGACGATGCGGTCATGGAGAGCGACCTCGTGCTGCGGCGGGCCGCCGCCGCCCTCGCCCAAGTGGGGCGGCCTTTCACGCCTCGGGCGTTGGCGGGCCGGCTCGAACCGTATCGGCCGTACCGGGGCTGGGTGTGCTACTTATTGTGGCAAGAGCATCGCGCATGTCGGTGATCCCGCGGTGCGGCGCTGTGGTCCGGAGGCAGAAAGGGGTGCAGTATGCGGGCAGTGGTGGTGGAGCGCTTTGGGGGGCCCGAGGTGCTGCAGGTGGTGGAGCAGGGAGAGCCGGTGCCGGGGCCGGGGCAGGTGCTGATTCGCGTGGAGTACACCAGCGTAAACTTTGCGGACATCAAGGCGCGGCACGGCCAGTATCACGGTGGCGGAGCGCCACCTTATGTCCCCGGGTTGGATGCCATGGGCGTGGTGGCCGCGCTGGGCCCGGGGGTTGGGAACTTGTCGGTGGGCCAGCGGGTCATTGCCTTTCCCGCCAGCGGCTCCTATGCCGAACTTGTGCTGGCCGACGCGGCCCTGGCATTTCCGGTGCCCGATGAGGTGGAGGCTCTTCAGGCGGCGGCATGCCCGGTGGTTGGCCTCACGTCTTATAAGTTGCTGGCGGACGTGGCGCGGGTGCGGCCGGGCGAAGCGGTGCTGGTGCACGCGGCGGCCGGTGGCGTGGGCACCACCGCCCTTCAGATCGCGCGGCTCTTGGGGGCGGGATTGGTCGTGGGTGCGGTGGGCAGTGCCGGGAAGGAGGAGGCGGCGCGGGCCGCGGGGGCTGACCTGGTCGTGAACATCCGGGAGGCTGATTGGCCGGATCGCATCAAGGAAGCCACGGCCGGACGGGGGGTCGACGTGATTCTCGACTCGGTGGCGGGGCGGGTGACGGGGGAAAGTTTTCGGTGTCTGGCCCCGTTTGGGCGTTTGGTGAACTTCGGCGACGCCAGTGGGGAAACGGGCTGGGTCCCCACCATCGACCTGCACGGCAGCTGCCGCGCCGTGCTGGGCTTCAGCCTGGGCACCACACGGCGCCAACGGCCCCAAGACCTCGCCGCCGCGGCCGCTGCCGTGTTGGGGTTTCTGGCGCATAAGCTGCTGACGATGCACGTGAGCCGGGAGATGCGCCTCGAGCAAGCGGGTGACGCGCATCGCTTGGTTGAGGACCGCCGCAGTACGGGCAAGGTGCTGCTGGCCGTCAGCGCCTGAGGCCGGCACCGTCCAGGTGCTCGGCTTTCAGCTGGCGCACCACCAGATCCAGCTTGTGTTCGGCGGCCGTCAGCCGCATCGCATAATAGTCGACGTAGGCATCGTCCGCCGCATCAAAGGCGGCGGTCGCCTCCTGCCACTCTGCTAGGGCTTGGTGGTACTCGTCCAACAGCGTCATGTGCGTCATATGCCCCCTCCCGACTGGCCGTGGGGCGTCGGGCTGCCACGCGCCCCTCTGGGGTAGCCTATGCATCCGCGGTCAAAACACGCTGCGCATTTTAAGAATGGGGAGGCGGGCCGGGCGCCGGCTTGCGAGCCGTCTCGGGTCCGGGTGCCAGGTCTCAGAGGGTGTTGGGGGTGGCCAGCGCCCCAAGGTCGTCGTCGGGATAAAGCGTGGTGATGAGCTCGCGGTAGCGCTCTTCGACCACCCGCGTCTTGATTTTCAAGGTGGGCGTGAGCTGTCCGTTTTCTTCGGTGAATGGCTCGGTGACCCAGGCCCACCGCTTGGGGCGCTCGAAGGCAGCAAAGCTGGCCGTGCGGGCGGCGATCTCCGCGTCGATGAGCGCGAGGCAGGCCGGGTGGCGCAGCAGCGCCGCCGGCTCGAGCGCCGACAGTCCCTGGCTCTCGGCCCATGCCCTCAGCTTGGTGAGGTCGGGGGCTAACAGCGCGGCCACATACTTCCGCCGGTCGCCCAGCAGCATCGCCTGCTCGATCCACGGCGAAGCCTCCAGTGCCTGGCAAATGGCCAGGGGCACGACGTTCTTGCCGGTGGACAGCACGAGGATGGCACGCTGGCGATCCACAATTCTCAGGTGTCCCGAGGGCAACAGCTCACCGATGTCGCCGGTGTGAAACCACCCGTCCACCAGCACGTCGGCGGTTTCCTCCGGCCGACGCCAGTAGCCAGCCATGACGTTCGGACCCTGGCACCACACCTCCCCGTCCTCCGCAATGGTGACCCGCACGTTGGGCAGCGGGCGGCCGACCGTGCCAATGGCCAGCGTTTTCAGGGTGTTGACCGACACCACCGGGGCGGTCTCCGTGAGCCCGTATCCCTCCAGCACCGGAATCCCGGCCCCCACGAAGAAGCGGGCCAAGTCCGGATGCAGTGGCGCGCCGCCGGAATATGCGAACCGCAGGGATCCGCCCAGCGCCTGGCGGATCTTGCGGTACACTAGGAGGTCGCAGGCCCGCTCGGCCAGCCACTCGCGGATGCTGGGGGGCGTGCCGGCGGTCAGCCGGTCGGCCCGGCGGCGCGCGACCGGGATGCTGACGGCCAGAATCCGACTCGACAGAGGCCCCGTGGCCTTGGCCTGAACGGCCGCAAACACGCGCTCGTAGATGCGTGGCACCGATACCAGCACGGTGGGGCGCGCGGACGTGATGTCTTCCGCCAGCCGGTCCGGAGAGGTGTAGTACATGCCCACGCCCCGCCCCAGCATGTAGTGGTGTACCAGTCGCTCAAAGATGTGGGCCATCGGCAGTACGGCCAGGGCCCGGTCCCGCCGAGTGAGGCGGATGGTGGGGTCGCTGTCGGCCAGAAGGTCCAGGCCCTCCAAATTGCCGCACAGATTGCTGTGAGTCAGGATGACGCCGCGCGAATGGGCCGTCGTCCCCGAGGTGTACACCAGCGTCGCCATGTGATCGCCTGGCACCGTGTCGATCTCGTCGAGCCACGTGGGCAAGTCGGGGCGGCTGGCCTGAGTGATGGCCTGATCCCAGCGGGGGTAGCTCATTACGAGGTGGGGGAAGCCCACGGGCAACTTGGCCTCGTGCTCCGCATTGGCGACCACGGCGAAGCGCGTGCCCGAATCCTCGAGCACTTCTGTGACCTGAGCTGCTTGAAGCGACGTATAGATGGGCACCACCACCGCGCCCAGGGCCAGCACCGCGAGGTCGGCCCACACCCACTCCGGGGAGGTGGGGGCCATCAGGGCCACACGGTCGCCGGGCGTGATGTTCTGCTGGCGAAGCCACTGAGCCAAGCTCGCCACGCGCATGGACAGGCCCTCGTAGGAGAGGGACGTCCAGCCGTCGGCGGTGTGCACCCACTGTGCGGGGTCCCCAGGGTGTGCCATCCCATAGCGCAACACGTTGCTCGCAAAGTTGGCCATGCCATCCACCTCGGTCCACACTTCGCCGCCGCCGGCGAGAAATCCTGTGCGTTTCTGACAAATTGGCGCAGGCTGTGGGACTCAGCTGCGGCGCGGAGTCGGAAACGGCCCGTCCGTGTACGCGTCCGGCGCTAGGCGCCACCCTTCGACACGTGCCTGGTCGGGATCGTGGCTAAAGAAGGGGACGAGGCCGTGCTGGCGGCAGAGTGCCTGGATTTTTTCCACGGAGCGGGCACTGGCGGCGCGGTCCACGGCGGCTCCCACATGGCTCGGGTCATAGTGCCCGCGGGTGTACACGGCGTCACTCGTGATGAACACGCCGCCACCTCCCGGGAACTGCACCATGAGTGACTGGTGGCCAGGCGTATGCCCAGGGGTGGCCACCAAGGTGACCCCCGGGGCCACCGAGACATCGCCGTCCAGCAGACGGACGCGAGCACCGGTCGGCGGCAGGCACCCTGGGTCGGGATAGTGGCGGGGAGTGGCCGATACGGCCTCCCACTCGGCGCGCTGCACCAGAAATTCGGCGCCAGACCACGCGGGATCGGCGTTGGCGCCAGCATGGTCGAAGTGCATGTGCGACGTGGCAATCGTATCAATGCGATCCGCCGGGATGCCCGTGGCGCCGAGGCGCGCTGTGATGTAGTCTCGGTCAGGCGCCATGATCGGCGTGAGCGAGGCCACGCCCGCTCCCAGGACGGCCTCGGGATGCGTCATGAGAGTGCGGGAGCAACCTGTATCAAACAGGAGGCACTGATCTCCCAGGTCCACCAGGTATGCGTAGACGGGGCAGTCGGTCCTCCGCCCCGAGCGGTCCCCGGGCGTGAGCGTCGCCACGTCGGCATCGAACGTGCCCACGGGCAAGATCCACAGCTTCATGGCCGCCCCGCTTCCCAAGTGAGTGGCAAATCTAGACCGGGGAGAGCAGCCAAGCGTCACCGTAGGCGCGCAGGGCCTCTACGACGGGCAACAGCGCCCGGCCCTTGTCCGTGAGCGTATACTCGACCCGCGGCGGAATTTCCGCAAACATGTGTCGCACGACGAGGCCATCCTGCTCCATCCGCCGGAGGCGGGCCGTCAAGGTGCGCGGGTTGACGCTCACCGAGTCGGACAGCGAGCCAAAGCGCAGCGTGCCGCTGGCCAAGTCGCGCAGGATCAACAGGATGTAGGGATCTCCAATGAGCCGCGCCGTCAGCGCCACGGGGCAGTGCTCATTGTCTGCTACCGCCGTGCGGGCGAGCTTGTCCTCTTGTGCCATCGCGAAGCCTCCTCGCTGAGCGCCCCTTTGCTTGCTCCTATCATAGCACCACCGGCCCGCGATTGCACGAAGTGGCGCGGCGGCTCATCGGTTGTGCATGTGTAGGAACAGGCGCGATGGCGCGAGGGGAGTGTAGCATGGGTTGTGTAAACTCCGTGGTCCCATATCCTGGAGTTTGCCGTGAGGAGGCTTCCCATGAGCATGTTGACGCACGAGCAGATGCGCGACTTCATCGCGACCCATGACTTCCGGTCCCCCGAAGACGTCCAGCGGGCCTTGAAAGGGCTCTTTGCCGAGACCCTGCAGGCGATGTTGGACGGCGAGCTGGAGACCCACTTGGGCTATCCCAAGCACCAGGCGGGCCCCAAGCCCACCCCGAACCGCCGCAACGGCCGGTATCCCAAGCAGGTCACCACCGAATACGGCGAGGTGCCCCTGGAGATTCCCCGGGACCGCGACGGGAGCTTCACGCCCGTCGTGGTGCCGCCCCGCCAGACCACGATGGTGGGCATCGAGGACCAAGTCATCGCCCTGTATGCCCGGGGGATGAGCACGCGGGACATTCAGGCCCAGCTGGCCGACCTGTACGGCGTGGAGATCTCGCCGGCCCTGGTATCCAACATCACGGACAAGCTATTGCCCCGCATCACGGAATGGCAGCAGCGGCCGCTGGCCGCCTGCTACCCCGTGGTGTTCCTGGACGCCATCCACTATAAGGTCCGGGAGGACGGCCGGGTGGTCAACAAAGCCGCCTATATGGTGGTGGGCATTGACCTCGACGGCTACAAGGACGTCCTGGGGATGTGGATCGGGGCCCACGAATCGGCGAAATTCTGGCTCACCGTGCTGAGTGAGCTCAAGAGCCGCGGCGTCCAGGACGTCCTGGTGGTGGCGGTGGACCACCTCACCGGGTTCAGCGAAGCGATTGCGACCGTCTTCCCGAAAGCCGACGTGCAGAAGTGCGTGGTGCACCAGATCCGGAACTCCCTCAAGTACGCCGCCCGCAAGGATTATGCGGCCCTCACGGCGGCGCTGCGCCCCATCTACCAGGCGCCCACGGAAGACGCGGGGGCGGCGGCCCTGGCCACCTTTGCCGCCGACTGGCGGGACCGCTATCCCACGGTAGTGCGGTCCTGGGAAGCCCACTGGCACGAACTGGCTACCTTTTATAGGTATCCTGAGGGGTTGCGGCGGACCATCTACACGACCAATCTCATCGAGGGCTTCCACCGCCAGCTGCGCAAGGTGACCAAGAGCAAGAGTCTGTTCCCGACGGATGCGGCCCTGACGAAAATGCTGTTTCTGGCGGGCCAAGAAGCCCAGCGGAAGTGGACGAAGCGGCTGCCGAACTGGGGCGAGATCCTGGGGCAGTTGGTCATCTACTTTGAGGACCGTCTGACCCCCTTCCTGAAATAACCACCGGGGAGTTTACACAAGACCCTTGACAGTCCCGGCGCGAGGGGTATAATATGGGGTGGCGCGGCAAGTTGCCTAGCCGCATCGACGTCGCAGCGAGGAGGGATACGATGGCCAACGTCGTGGAAACCGATATCAAGGTGACGGGGATGACGTGCCACCACTGCGTGATGAACGTGAGCGAGGCGCTCGAAGAGGTGCCCGGGGTCCAGACGGTGGCGGTGTCGCTCGACGAGGAGCGGGCGCACGTGGCCTACGACCCCGATGCCACGACCCCCGACGCGCTTGCACGGGCCATCGAGGACGCGGGCTACCACGTCGCCTGAGTCGCCCCCGGGGCGTGCATGTTTTCGCAAAAGGGGCGCAGTCTAGCCGCGTGCGAGATACGAAGCGGAAGGCGGCGACCACATGACCAGACCTCGGACGATGGCGACGACGGACGCAGCGCTGACGGAGGATGCCGGCCACTGCTGCTGCACCAATTGCCGGGGGGACCAGTGTGACCACGACTGCACCTGCGGAACCACCTGCAGCTGTGCTCACTGCGAGTGCAGGGACAACAGCCTGGCTCCCTAGTCCACCCCATCAGCCTGGCACCGATGGGCAGGCAGGAGGCGGTGGAGTGCACTCCGCCGCCTCCTGCCTGCGGGCAAGGCAGAGGGCGCCCAAGGAGGCAGCATGGGCGGTCGGATTTTCTGCGAGTGGGGGCCGTCGGGCCTTTCTGCAGCGGTCGCTGAGGGGCCGCCCAGGGTGGTGGTCGTGTGCGACGTGCTGATTTTCTCCACGGCGGCGGTGGCGGCCCTAGAGGCGGGGGTGCTGGTCCATCCCCATGCCTGGGGGGATGCTGCCGGCGCTGCGGCGCTGGCGGGCGCACGGGGGGCCCTGGTGGCGGGCCGCCGCGGAGAGGCCGAGCCGAGCGCGTCCCCGAGGTCGCTGGCGCGGCTTCCCGCGGGCACCCACGTGGTGGTGCCGTCTCCCAATGGCGCGACGTGTGCATTGGCTGCCCACCGCGTGGGGGCGGAGGTGGTGCTGGGGGCGCTGGTGAACGCCCAGGCTGTGGCGCAGTACGTACAGGCCCTGGGCGCCGTGGCGCTCCTTGTCCCAGCGGGGGAGCGGTGGCCCGACGGCAGCCTCCGTCCGGCGCTGGAGGATTGGCTCGGGGCGGGGGCGGTGGCCGCCGCCTTGCCGGAGGACATCTTGAGCGAGGAGGCAGCGGCGGCGCGCAGGGCTTATGAAGGCGCTCGGACACGCCTGGCCCGCGTCCTGGCTGCCTCCCGATCGGGCCAAGAACTCATCGCGCGCGGATACCATGACGATGTCGAATGGGCGGGGATGCCGGATCGGTCTTCTGCCGTTCCGCAGCTGGTGTCCGCCGCGGACGGATCCGCCGGCTGGTTTCGGGATGCGTCCGCCCTCGCCCTGTGAAGCTGTGGCCGCCCTGACGGCGAGGCGCACAGAGTGAAGGTGGGACGTCAGAAGCCGGCTCTGGACAAACCAGAAGCCGGCTCCACACGGCATGCGAGTCGACCATAAGCCGAGTTCTGTCGTGGACGACCATCTATCTAGGGCGCCAGTTGCCCGACGCCTCGAGCGACCAACCCGGGGAGTCGGCGGGCCGCGTCATCCTCCCCCTATTTGGTCTTGCTGCGGGTGGGGTTTGCCAAGCAAGCTTGTCACCAAGCTTCTGGTGCGCTCTTGCCGCACCGTTTCATCCTTACCAGCAGCCTAGCGCTGCGGGCGGTTTGTTTTCTGTGGCACTTTCCTTAAGGTTGCCCCCACTGGACGTTATCCAGCACCCTGCCCTGCGCAGCTCGGACTTTCCTCCCCGCCGGGAAGCCCGCTCATGCGCGCCTCCCGGCGCGGCGGCCGTCGTGTCCACTCGCGTGCCGTTAGCAGTGTAGCCCGGGCTGCGTGGGCATTCAAGGCTAGCAGCTGCCACAAATGGAACACAGCACCTCGACTCAGCCGATGGCATGCGTCAGCAGCGCCATGCGCATCGGTACGCCGTTGGCGGCCTGCTGAAAATAAATGGCACGCGGATCGTCATCCACCAGAGTCGGCAACTCATCTTTGCGCGGCAGGGGATGCAAAATCACGCTGGACGCGGGCAGCGCGTCCAGCACCGCCCGATCGACCCGCAGAGGCCCGGGCGGCGTGGCGCCGGCCGGCAGGCGCTCGTGCTGAATGCGGGTCATGTACAGCACGTCGGTGGTGGCGGCAGCCTCGGCCAGCGAGGAGATGTGGATCACGGGCGCGGTGCCCAGGGAGCCGGCGAGGCCGCCGGGGGCGTCCAAGCCCTCGGGTGCCACGAGCTGTACAGCCCGGAGCGCGTAGGAGCCCAAAAGTGCGGCCAGGGAATGCACGGTTCGGCCGTAGCGCAGGTCCCCGACGAACGTCACCGTGAGGCCGTCCAGCCGGCCAAAGTGCTGATGCAGGGTGTAAGCGTCGGTCAGGGCCTGGGTGGGATGCTCTCCGGCCCCGTCCCCGCCGTTGATCACGGGGATGCGATCGCCGAGGGCCCGCGCCGCTTCCTGGGCCGCGCCCTCCTGCGGATGGCGCAGCACGATGGCATCCGCGTACGCCGACACGATGCGGACGGTGTCCGCCAGCGATTCCCCCTTGGCCACCGATGAGGAGCCCGTGGCGTCGGCGACGGAAACCACGTGGGCGCCCAGTCGGAGCGCTGCCGCTTCAAACGACAGGCGCGTGCGCGTGCTCGCTTCGTAAAACAGCGTCGCCACGATGCGGCCCGCCAGCGGAGCCATGGCGGGGGCCCGCGCGCCCGCCATCTGACCGGCGGCGGCCATGAGTTGGTCAATGTCTTGGCGATCCAGGTCGGCGATGCCGGTGAGCGAGGTGTTGGGGAGCCACTTCATGCGGAAGTCCACCTTTCCTGCGTCTGGCCCTCTCCCGGATCAGGAGGGGTGGCCGTCGCGCTCGTCGATGCCTCGGTTGGCCAGGCGGTCGGCTTCGCGGTTCTGCTCGCGCGGGACATGCGTCGCGGTCCAGCCGGCCGTCTGTGCCAGCATGGCCATCGCGGCGCGGTACAGCGGAACCAGGCGGGGGTGCTTCACTTGGTAGCGTCCCTCGAGCTGCCGCACCATGAGCTGGCTGTCGGCCCGTATGGCCACCCGGCCGCCGCCGTGCGCCAGCACGTGGCGCAGCCCCGCCAGCAGCCCCTCATATTCGGCGACGTTGTTGGTGGTCACGCCCAGGTAGCCGGATAGCTCCACAACCTGGCCCGATCCCTGCTCAATCAGGTAAGTGCCCCAGCCCGCCGGTCCCGGGTTGCCCCGTGAGGCGCCGTCAGAGTACAAGACCCAGCTGAGTGTGCCGTCCTGCGTCATGCGCCGCCGCCGAGCGGAGACACCTCCGCCAGAATGCTGGCCAGGCCGGGCACCGTCCAGGTGCCGAGGGGCACCAAGCTTACCTGCAGGCCGCGCTCGGCCATCTCCAGGCGGCTGTCGCCGTGGGTGCGCTCCGCCTCGATGCGCTCCACCCCGGTGTTGACGGCCCAGGACGCCAGCTCCTCCGTGACCAGCGCCGTGCGCACCGTGCCATCGCTGCCGAGATAGGCCTGTGGCACGCTGAGCCGGTTGGCCAGCGGAATCAAGTCAAACGCAGCGTCTTCGTAAGGGTGGCTGGCTTTCATCGCGTCCAGTACCTCGTCCTCAATCCACGTGGGCAAAATGACGGAGAGAGCGGACTCATCCACATATTCGATGCGGCCCTCGCGGCCGCCGCGCGCGTTGGCGGCCGTGGCGCGAAAGCTGCCCGTGCCAGCAGCGGCAAACGTCATGTGGGTGTACGCCCCGACGCTGCCGGCACCGGCCGCCACCAGCGCGTCGCGCACCCGGTCCACCGCGGTGCGCGGCACAAACACCACCAACTTGAGAAAGGGGCGAAAGGTCAGCAGGGGGCCGACCGCCCGCCCGCCCAGGATGCGGCCCACCGCTTTGCTGCGGGCGAAGGCGCCGGCCACCACGCCCGTGGGCGCCAGGGCGCGCGGGCTGTCCCAGCCCGCGAGCGTCACCCGCGCGTCCGAACCCGCCACGGGCACCACCTCCACGATGTCGCGAAACTCCGGCCACGTGCGCGACACCACGTCCGGACCAAAGTGCCCTTGCCAACTGTGTTTTGACATGCGCCACCTCCCCGTGCTTTGTCAGGGCATGCTCCGAGTGTATCCGATCCCGGCGGCGCCCTCGGCTCGATAGCAGTCGCCACAAAGTGCCGTGTAGTTGTGTTCCCCCACGACCACCTGGGCTGATTCGGCGGACAGCCGATGCGAGATGAAGGCATCGGCCTGCCGGCACCGTGTGCAGACGGCGTGCACCTTGACCACCTCGTTGGCGATGCACATCAGGTCGCCCATGGCGCCAAAGGGTTGCTCGCGGTAGTCCATGTCCAGCCCGGCCACCAGCACCTGCCGGCCCTCGGCCCGCCAGCGCCGGCAGTGGGTGACGAGGTGGCGATCAAAAAATTGCGCCTCATCCACCGCCACCACCAAGGCATCGCGGTCCACCAACTCATCCAGCCGCTCGGCGGCGCCATCAGGCACAGGCACGATGGTCCATCGCCCGACCAGCCGGGCTAGGCGCTCGTCAACATCGCGCAGACTGCCCCGGTGTGAAAACGCCGGCACCAGCACCTGGACGGGCAGCCCAGCGATGAGGGCCCGCTCCACCAGGCGGGCCAGCTCGGTCGACTTTCCCGAGAACATCTCCCCTGCAATTACCTTGATAAAGCCCGCCATCGGCATGGATCCCTCCGCCCCGCATTCGACATGGCGGGCCGGCAGTCCTTCGTGGCGCCCCACGGATTCTCACCGGGCGTCCGGCTCTCCCCGCCAGGCGGCCAACACACTCGTAATGCGATCCACGGCCTCGGTCAGCTCGGTGTCGGACGTAGTGAGGGACAGGCGGACGAAGCGCGTCCCCTCGGGCCCAAACCCGATGCCCGGCGCCACCAGCACGGCCGCACGATCCAGCAGGAACTGGGCGAAGCGCGTGCCGTCGCCTCCCCCCGGCACGGGCAGCCACACGAAGATGCCGGCCCGAGGCTTGTCGACCGGGATCCCCGCGCCCCTCAGGGCGTCCACCACAAGATCGCGCCGGCGCTGATAGAGCGCCGCCGCGCTGGCGGCCCAGGCGTCGCCCTGATCCAGCGCCAGCGCCGCGGCGGCCTGCACCGCTCCAAACTGGCTGCAGTGCAGGTGGTCCTGCAGCCCCTCGAACGCGGCAATCACGTGGGCCCCGCCCGCCACCAGACCAATGCGCCAGCCCGCCATGTGAAACGTTTTTGAGAGGCTCAAGAGCTCAACCGCCGCGTCACGGGCACCGGGTTCCGCCAAAAGCGACTGAGCGCGGCCGCCGTCAAAGACAATGTCTCCGTAGGCGAGGTCGTGCGCGAGGAGGGATCCCGTGCGCCGGGTCCACTCCGCCGCGCCGCGCAGTGTCTCGGCGGTGGCCAGCGCGCCGGTGGGGTTGTGCGGGTAGTTCAAAAACAGGAGGCGGGCGTCGGGCATATGAGCAAAGTCTGGCTGGTACCCGGCCTGCCGGGTGAGCGGGTACGTCACGCGGCGCGCCCCGGCCAGCGCGATGCCCGCATCGTAGTCGGGATATCCGGGATCTGGCACCAGGACGGTATCGCCCTCGTTGGCCGCAAGCAGCGACAGCTCGGCGAGGGCGACTTTGACCCCGATGACCACGGCCACCTCTCGGGCAGGGTCGAGCACGACGCCGTACCGGCGGTGCCACCACCGGCTGGCGGCCTCTTTCAAGGCCAATAAGCCGCGAAACGATCCGTACCGCTGATACTCGGGCTGAGCGGCGGCTCGCGCCAGCCCGGCGACAATGGCCGGGGGCGTGGGGTCGACGGGATTGCCTTGGCCCAAGTTGATGATGCGCTGGCCCGCCTGCTGGCGGGCTGCCGCCTCGGCCACCAGGGCGGCAAAAAATTGCGCGGGCAGCCGCGACACCCGGTCCGCTGGCTGGAAGGCCATCAGGACGACACCTCGGTGGGGGAGATGTCGTCATCGTACAGAGCGACCCATCCAGCCGGATCGCCAAACAGCCGGACCGCGGTGATGGACCGCGCGGCGGTGAGGGTGAACCAGTGGCGGGTGCCGGCCGGCACGGCCAGCACATCACCGGCTGTCACCAGCACGTCATACCGCTGGCCCGAGACCATGACGACAAAGATGCCCTCTCCGGCCACCACGAAGCGCACTTCGTCCTCCGTATGCCGATGGGCCCGCTGAAAGTTCGCCAACAGCGCCTCGAGGTCGGGCGTGTCAGGGGCGAGGCGAATCACATCGCGGCTCCGGTACCCGCGCGCCTCCGACAGCGCGTTGAGCCGCTCTGCAAAGTGCGCGAGAATGCCGTCGGCCACGTCGGGCGTCAGCCGCCCCTGCGCCACCAGCGCCGGGGGAACCGTGGCGACCGGCCACCGATCGTGGTACAGGCCCAGGCGCGCCAGCAGCGTGGCGGCGGCGCTTCCGGCATGACATTGGCCCTGCGGATCCTGAACAATGGACATCGTCATCCTCCTTCAGCTGCGACTGGCAAGCGAGCCGCCGGACTCCCCGGACCTGTGGCGGCCCATCGGCCTATGGGCCCACGAGGGTCGGCATGCGGGCCAAGTCGCGGTAATAGATCCACTCGAACAGGAATTCCCAGGCTTCGACGTGCCGCAGCACCGCCGCAGCATCTTGGCCCCACGCATAGAGGCCGTGTCGGCGCAGCAGAATGCCGGGGACCGCCGGGTCCAGCTGACGGGTGACCAGGTCCGCCAGGCGGTCCAGGTCAGCGAGATTGGGCAGGACCGGCAGTGACACCGTCCCGCCCTCGTCCCAGTGGCCCAGTGCCTTCAGCATCTCGTGGTCCGTCACGATCACGCGGTCATCCTGCTGCCCCGCCAGATTGTTGAACACCGTGTGGACGTGGACGACAGCCCCGGCCTCGGGCACGGCGCCATACACCGCCTGGTGGATGGCCGTCTCGGCCGACGGCCGCCCGGTCCCGGACCGAATCCTGCCGGTGGCCGCCAGCCACAGGAGATCGTCGTCGTGCGCCACCTGCTTGTCGGATCCGCTCGCCGTGATGACCAGCGAGTCGTCGCTGAGGCGGACGGACACATTGCCTGACGTCGCGCGGAGCCACCCGGCGGCTGCGAGCCGCGCCTTCAGGGTGGCGACGGCGGCGGCACCAGCTTGAAAGGATGTCGGACGGCTCATGCGCGGACCGCCGGCGCCAGCGCGCCTTCTGCCGCGAGCGCGGTCAGAACGTCCCAGAACGTGTCATACCGATAGTAGGGCCGGCCAACGCGGTCCAGCAGCTGCGTGAGCGGCGGGCGGGCCACCACCACATCCGCGGCAAGCGCCGCGGCCAGGTCGGTCACCCCGTCGCCAATCATGACAGTGCGCCGGCCCGCACCCAGGCGCCGCATCACAGTGGGCTTGCACAGGGCACAGCCCCGCTGGCACACCGAGGGATCGCACGGGACCGGGAACGTAAGGCGGCACGTGCGAAACGTCCAGTCGGCGTCATTGGCCCACACGTTTTCCGGCCGGACCAGCCCGGCGAGGCCCGGGACTATCCACTCACGGAGGCCGGACGACAGGACGTGGACGGGGACTCCGGCCTGGTGCAGGGCCGCCAGCGCATGGGCGGCACCTGGTCGGAGCGTCCCGGCGGACTGGGCCCAGAGGCGATACGCGGCACGGCCGGCGGTGTGGTAGAGGGCATAGAGGGCCGCCAACCCTTCCCGCTCGGTCAGCGTGCCCCCGGTGATGGCCTCCAAGATGGGGCGGGAGGCGGAGGGGACAAAGGCGTCGGCCATTCCGCGCACCAGATCGGCGTCCAAGAGCGTGCCGTTGAAGTCGGAGAACACCATGAACGGCTGGTCCGTCATCGGGGGCCGGCCCCCCACTTGGCCCACGCCGCCAAAAGCTCGGGCGGGACCGGGCCGTCAGGGTGGGATAGCCGGTCGATGGCTGCCCGAAAGGCGCGGGCACCCGCCTGGGTGCCGTCCGGATGGCCGTGAATGGCGCCACCCGCGTTGATGACCACGTCGGAGCCGAAATCGCCGACGAGTTGGGGCACAAGGCCCGGATGAAGCCCGGCCGCCGGCGCTGGGAGCGCCGGGCGGCGCACCGCGGGTCCGCAGAGTGCCTGTCCCACGGCTTGCGCCTCGGCGCGGGGCAGCGCGACACTGCCGTAGGGCGAGGGGAAAATCCCAATGTCCGCCCCCGCCGCCCGCGTGAGGACACCCAGCGCGACGGATGCGGCCACGCCGTGGCCGGATGTGCTGATGAACGCGCCGGCAAAGGCCGGATGCGACAGCAGAATGGGGTGGGGCTCGAGGCGGGACAGTGCTGCCAGCGTGTCTAGGCCCATCGCGTACGGGCTCACCAGAAAAGCCTCCGCCCCAGCCGCCATCGCTGTGGCGGCTTGGTCCACCGCGCGGTCGCCGGACGCGGTGAGGTTGGCCGCATAGAGCGGCGCCGGCCGGCCGGACCGGGCGGCCAGAGAGGACGCCAGGTCCCGGGCGGCCCGCACGCGCTCTCCGAGCGGCGCCGCCTGGTCGGCAAAGAAAATTTCATCGTCTTTCACGATGTCGGCCCCGCCCGCCCACTGCTGGTCGAGGGCATGGGCAAACTCCGCAAGCGTACGGCCGTTCTCGCTCTTGAAGATGGACAGGAGCAGGGGCCGTGCGGGGACGCCGAGCCGCTGCCGCACCCCCGCGGCGCCATGATGGGGTCCCGGAAGTGCTTTGGGCCAGCTGTCGGGCAGCGAGAGGCCCACGAGGCGAATTGGGCTGTCCAGCGACAGCTTGCCGAATGCGACCGTGAGCACCGCCGATAGCTGCGGCGGCAGGTTGGCGGCGGGGTAGGCAATCTGCACGTGCGCCCAATCGTCGGAGACGGCATCGCAGCGTGTCACCCGACCAAGAAACGCCGTGAGCCGCTCCTGTTCGAGGGCGGGAAGGTCGGTCCAGGACCCCACCGTCATGCCGACGGCCATCTCCTCGGCCCGCCGCGGCCAGTCCCCTTGGCGGGGTATGGCGTATGTTGCCAGCAGTTCGTTGCTCATTTGGGCCCCCCGACAAAAAATGTGCGTCCCGAGAGGGCCGCACAGCATGTCGGGCCTCTCTCATCTGCCGGCCCGGATCGGGCCGTCGGAGTTGGCACCGCACGCAAGCGCCGGTTGCCCAGATGTCATCGGGCCGTTCCCTCGATCTGTCTTGATAAGAGTGGAGCGTATTCAGTTGAGCGGGACTATACCACGGTGCGGTGGGCTCCGCAAGAGGAGGTCAACCCCCGGGGGATCTGCGTCCGGGGAGGGAAGCCACACCCTCTGGGGTTATGGCGATTGCGGGCTCCGCGCCGGAGCTGGCCCTGGGGCGGCGCTTTAGGCCGGGCCGCTCCGGCCCATAGCCAAGGCCGATGGCGCGCGTGCGGCCAGCCCCGGCGGGTCGCGTGAACCCCAAAATAATTCGTGGGGGGCGGCAGTCTCCTCACAGAGGGTGATAAACTGACGGCATTAAGCTTTATCCCGCCGCGGACCCCGCCTCGGGGCTCCCCATCTTCACCCCCTTTTGCCCGGATAGGCCGTTCCCGATTGGCTCGCAATATGGGCTCACCATAGGGAGGCCGTGCGGTCGTGTCTGGGAAAGGGGAGGCGTATGCCGGACGGGTGGTCGCGGAATCACAAGGACATTGCGCAGCGGGCCTTCACGGCGGCCTTGAGCGCGCACCTGCCGGCGTGGCTGGGGGACCTGCCGCCGATTGTCGCGCAGTTGCCGACCGACCTGCCGCGGGTGGCGACGTCGGATCGCCAAGTGGACCGGCTGTTTCGCACCGCGGATGACTGGCTCTTGGACGTGGAGATCGAAAGTAGCCACGAGGCGTCGCTGGACCGGTTTCTGCAGTACGCGCTGGATTTGTGGCTGCGGCACCACCGGCCCTTGCGGACGCTCGTGCTGCACTTGGGCCCCCCTGAGCCCCTGGGCGAGCAGGTGGACGGCGGATGGCTCCAGTTTAGGGTGCGGCGGGTGTTCGTGGGCGCGCGGGACGCGGCGGCCACGGGCGCCCGGCTGGCCGCGAAGCGGGCGGCGGCGGTGCCGGTGTGGACGGGGGCGGATGTGCTGGACGTGGGGTTCTGGCCGCACATGGCGGGGTGGGACGTTCCGTTTGCCGAGCGCGTGCACCAGGCGGCAGCGATGGCAGCGGCCCTGCCGCCCACCTGGGGGCCGGCGGCGCTGGCGTGCGTCTTGGGGACGGCGCCAGCTCAGGTAGCCCGAGCGGTGCTAGAATCCTTGCAGGAGGTGGCGGGCATGCGGTCCGTCCTGGATGTGCTGGTGGAGGATGCCGAGGCTCGGGCTGAGAGCCGGGGCGAGGCGCGGGGCGAGGCGCGGGGCGAGGCACGCGGGCGGCAGTGCGCCTTGGTGACCGTGCTGCGCGCGCGGTTTGGCGAGGCGGTGGAGGCCAGCCGAGCGCGCATCGTCGCCGTGGATGACCTAGACCAGCTGGATCGGGGGCTGGAGCTGGCCACCACCGCTGACAGCCTGGAGCTCTTCCTGCGGAATTGGGAGCCGGGCGCGCGCTGAGCCGGCGTGGTGCGGGCGTAGGCTACACGTGGGCGCCGCCATCGACGGTCAGCACCTGGCCCGTGGTGGAGGGCTGTTGCAGGAGACCCACGATGGCCGCGGCCACATCCTCCGCCGCAGCGGTGTGGCCCAGCAGCGTGGTGGGCTCCATGCGGGCCATGTCTTCGCCTCGGCCAGCCCACCAGCGCGTCGCCACCGCGCCGGGTGCCACCGCATTGACGCGAATGTCCGGCGCGAGGGCACGCGCCAAGGACCGAGTCAGTCCATGGACGGCCGCCTTGGACACGGCATAGGGGAGCGAGGAGCCCGAGCCCGACAGGCCGGACACACTGCCGACGTTAACGATGGCACCCCCACCGGCGCGGCGGATCAGAGGACTGGCTGCCCGGGCCACGTAGAACATGCCGCGCAGGTTCACGTTCATGATGTGGTCCCACACATCGTCGGTGACGGCCTCCAAATCGCTGAGCCCAATGTGTGCTGTGATGCCCGCATTGTTCACCACCGCATCTAGGCGCCCCAGCGAGTGATCGATGGCAGTCATCATGCGGCGGACGGCGCCATCGTCGGCCACGTCGGCCTCGATGGCCAGTGCGCGCCGTCCGCGCTCTTGCACCAGCGTGGCCACGGCCTGCGCCTCGGTGCGGGAGCGGGAAAAATTAATCGCGACGTCAGCTCCCCAGCCAGCCAGCTCCAGACACGTGGCCCGTCCAATGCCCGTGCCGCCTCCGGTGACAAGCACCACGCGGTCCCTTAAGTCCATGGTTTGCCCTCCGTCTTCGTGGCGTTGTGGCTCGCTTGTCAGTGCCTAGTCCCGTCGCAGCTGGCTGTTTGAACCCCGTGAGCTGCAGGCGGGAACGCGGTGGACCCTCGCCGGTCCGCTGCCCAAGCCTCCCCACATGGCATGGTAAACCACCTGCGGGCGGTCCGCGACTGGGTCGACAAGCCATAAGTCGGCATGCGTCGGTGGCGCGGCTGGCCGGCGTGAGTCTGCGTAACGGGATGGGCTGCTGTCTCGTTCGATGAGCGGATGACCGGCGCTGGCTGGCCCAGGCGAGCTAAAGGACGGGATGGCAGATGACCAAGGCCGGGGTACTGCATCAGGCGTTCGTGGTCGTGGCGGGAGGGCTGCTGTTGGCCGGGTGTGGGGCCGTCGCGGCATCCGGCGCGCACGGGGCCCGCACCGCGCCAGGCGCCCGGACGGCCCACCACGGTGCCCGCACGCCGTCAGCGCACGGTACCCGGGCAGCGGCCGTGGGGTGGCGCCACCTCGATCTTCCGAGTGGCATGGACATTCGTGCTGTGCATGCCGGGTCGGGCAGCAGTGTGACGCTGGTGCTGGCGACGGCCCCGGATGCGGCCAACCCGCAGGGGGTGTGGGCCAGCGTGGCCTACAATTGGCGGACTGGGGCGCTGGGAAGCTTGACCACCGCGTCCCCGGCGCCGCCCGCGACTGCCTCTAATCAGCTGGTGAGCCAGGCCGGTGGGCCGCCGATGATCACGGGGGGACCCGGCGCAGCGCCGCTGGCGTGGCCGAGATCGATTCCCACCTACACGTCGGGGGAGAACCCCGCGGGCAACCAGTTTGGCGTCGATAACGCGATAATTGGACAGACCGGGCAGTGGTTGTGGGCCGCCTTGAAGGGACCCAAGAATCCGCCCGCCACCACGATCCCGCTGGTATGGGGGTACCGTCACTGGGATCGGCTGGTGGCGCTGAACATGGCGACCGGCCAACACGAGGTGTACTCGATCCCACGCGACCTGTCCTCCGCCCTGTACGGCCCGCTCTGGGTCAACGCGCCGGTTTTTGGGGCGCTGCCCTCTGGGGAGGGCCTTGTGGCGCTCGGCCACTGGGTGGCGGTGGTGCCGGCCAACCCGAGCGGGGTGGCTTCGCTGCCGACGCTGGCCGGCCCGCCGCCGGCGGCGGCGGCCGCGGCGGCTCGTACAGCGGTAGCGCTCATTACCCACACGGCGTGGACCAGCATTGATGCCGACGCGGCATTTTGGAACTGCTATGTTATGGCGGACCCCAGCCCGGCGGCGTGTCCCCATGGAGCGTCGGCGGTCGATGAAAATGCCCTCAGCATGCAGACCACATTCTACAATCATGGTGACGTGGGCTTTTCTCTGCTGTGGGCGATGACCGTTCCGGTGTCGTCGGCGTCCGAGCAGCAGGCGCGGACGGCCGCAGAGAAGCTGCTGGAGCAGGGGCTCGCGGGCAGTTACCTCGGGGCCTCGATTGGCTCCCCCTCGGCCGCCGCCCTCCGAGCCCTCTACCATGGCCAGCCGCCGCATCCGCTGCCAGGATACACGCGTCGGCAGGGCTACTACTGGGCCAGCACGGCTGGCGGCTAGGCGCCCGCCTGCGTCGTGCCGGCCACATGGGGGCAGACCGGGCCGCTCGCGGCCTGTTGACGCGGCGCCTGCGGCCCGCTACACTAGTTGTGTGGTGGCGGGCGCGTAGCTCAGTGGTAGAGCGCTTGACTCACATTCAAGAGGTCAGAGGTTCGATACCTCTCGTGCCCACCATAATGTCTTCAGCCCGATGAACAGGTCCCGCCGCAGGCGGGGCTTTTGTGCGTAGCGCGACGGCGACGGCCGCTGGCCGTGGCGGAGCGCTGCTGCCGAGGGGCGGCGGGACGGGTTGGCCGCGGAGGATGGGGTTCAGGCGTCCTGCTGGATGACCCAGCCGTTCGCGTCGGGGTCCTGCAGAGTGACCCAGCGACCCCACGGGGCCGATTGGGGATCGCTGAACGGCACCTGGCGGGCCGTGAGTGCGGCCAAGGCCGCATCCAAGTTGGGCACCGACAGCACCATGCCCTGCAGCGCGCCGGCTGGCATGCGATCAAACCACGTCACAAGGGTGATGGCCGTACCGCCCCCGGGCGGCTTCAGCATGACCCAGCGAAGGCTGCCGTCGGGCAGGGTGGTGTCCATGACCAGTTGAAAGCCGAGGACGTCCATGTAAAAGGCTTTGCTCCGATCGACATCCGTCACCGGCACGGACATGACCGAGATGTGGTGGTTGGTCAAGCTGGGCTCCTCCAGTATCTGCACGCGGCGCCACGGCCGCCGAGCAAGGTGGTGGGCCCAGGAGGATTCGAACCCCCGACCAACCGGTTATGAGCCGGCAGCTCTAACCGCTGAGCTATGGGCCCAAAAAGAATGGCTCCTCGAGCAGGACTCGAACCTGCAACCACTCGGTTAACAGCCGAGTGCTCTACCAATTGAGCTATCGAGGAGCATCAAGCTGAGAGTACCAAGTTGGCGACCCGCGGTCAAGACTTTTGGACGCATGCCGTCGGATTTGTCGGGGCGTCCCGGCACAAAATTGGATTGTGTGCGATCGAAGGCGCGCTACCGGCGGCTTCGATTGCCTTGGCCCACCAGCAGCCACGCGCCTGCCAGGACCATCACCAACCCGATGGCCGCCCACGTCGAACTGCCGGACATGAAGCTGCCGCCCAGCACACCGATGCCCTGAAGTAGCCACACGAGGCCGACCAATCCGACGATGACGCCAACGACGCGCCGAACAATCATGAGGTCACTTCCCCTCAGTGCTTATGCTAGCACGCGGGCGCCCGTCCAGGATCTGCGCCGTGCGGCAAGACGACCGGGCCGCGATGCGGGCGATGGGCAGCCGGCGCCGCATGGCGGCGGCGTGGCTGGGGTCGTCGTGGCGCCTCAGGCCCGCGCGCTGCCCCCTCCCGGGCCTGAGGCGGCCCGGGGCCCTACGGCGCCACGCTCACCTGCTGGGAGGCCACCACGGCATAGACGGAGGTGGCAGGGGCATACGGGTCCTTCGCGTAGACCACCACCGTGTACGTGCCCGACGCCGCCGGCGTGAACGTGTACGAGCCGCTGGAGCTGTAGGCGCCGCTCTGGGTCCACACGCCGCTGGGCGACTTGATCCACAGCTGGTACACCGGGTTGGTGATGTTCGTCGCCGTGGCGGTGAGCGGGATGGCCGTCCCCACGGTCCCCGTGGATGGGACGCTCAGCGACACGCTGCTGTCCACATTGACCACCGTGGCATAGACGTACACTTGGTTCCACGCGCCCGCGGCCACCTGCTGCTGGTCCAGCGCGTAGGCGGCGATGGTGTACGAGCCCGGGGCTAAATCAGACAGGGTAAACGTGCCGGATGGGCTGTAGTTTTGCGCGATCTGCCACTCGTTGTTGGGCCCGTGGACCCAAAACTGATACTCCGGGTTCGACCCGCTGTCGGTGGCCGAGGCCGTGAAGGTCACGGTGGACCCGGCAGGTTCTACATGGGAGCCCGAGTAGTTGACCACCAGGCCCGATACCATGGGGGCGCTCGTGGACACCGTCACGGTCGACGTGGGGGTGATCGCGGAGGACTGCCCCGGCGCCTGCGCATACGCCAACACGGGAAAGGCGCCGGGCACCGGCGGCATAAAGCTGTACGATCCTGCGGCGTACGCGCCGCTGTTGTGCCACACACCGTCGCGAGGATCCTGCCACCAGTACTGAAATGTGGCTCCGGTCGTGCCGGCCCACGCGGCCGAGACGGTGATGGGAGATCCATAGGACGCCGTCGAGGGGACCGTCAGAACGGGCGCACCAATGGAGGCCCCAGTTTCTACGAACGACGCCCACAGATCAATATTGGGTGAGCCGAGTCCCGTAACGGGGTTCCAGGTTCCGGGTGTGCTGTCTTGGCTGGTGATCTGGTATGCGCCATTGTCTCCCCGAGCCGCCTGGGTGAAGGCGCTGGGATCAGCGGTGGCCAGAGCATAAAACGTGGGTGCGATATCCCCTTGGCTCTGATGGGTCTTGGCCACCACGTCGCCGACCCACCCTGCCAGCAGAGGAGCACCGAGGCTGGTGCCGCCCCCAATCCCGGGCTGTCCGGTGCGGCTGTACATCGCGATGCCGGCCACATTGGGGTCGGCCAAGAGCGCCACATCGGGAACGCCCTTGCCACTGACGCCCGCTGGGACGAAGCCCTGCTGCCAGGAGGGCACGGGTTGGGTTTGGCTGTACCCGCCTCCTGAGGCCGCGAATTGGGAGAGGACAGAGGCTTCCATCGCCGAGGGCAAGGACGACAGGTACACGCCGCCCCATGCTTGAGTGTAGTAAGCCTGGCCGCTCTGGCTCACCGACACATCGGTGCCCCCCACGGCCGTCACGGTTTCGAAGTCCGCAGGCTCGCACACGCCGGGAGGATTCATCGTCGGCGTCGCCGTGGCGTTGGGCGTGCACCCCGTGATGGTGCCCCAGTCGCCTGACGACGCAATCACCGTGATGCCTTCGGCCGCCAGACTGTCGGTGAGGGAGGACCAAGACGAAGCGCCCGAAAAGGCAATCGACATGCTGAACACACTGACGGCGTCCTGCTGCGCCACGGTGTTGAGGGTGCTGGCCACGTCGAACTGGGGATCGCTGTACACGATGAGATGGGCGCCGGGGGCGGTGGCCTCCACGGCCTGGAGATCCATGTTCTCTTCGAGACCCACCCCCGGACTTGGTGTGCCGTCGGTTACGTTGACGGTGGCCACGGACGCAGGCGTGAGTCCGTTGGCGGTGGTAAAGGTGGAGAGCGCGGCCATCATGGACGACGACGGGGGCTCCCCTTCGTAGAGGCCAATCGTGGGGGCGGGCGCGCTCTCAGCCGTGGCGGCCAACTGCGAGGCGTGGTACACGGAGTTGATCTGCGCCGCGTCCAGCGCCTGTTGGGTGCTGGAGCCAGACCACGTCAGGGTGGGCAGGCTTACGGTCACGGCGACGGCGCCGGGCGCAGGCTGGCCACTGGACACCGCCGAGTACACGGTGATGCTGAGCCCGGCCGACAGGGGATGGTACGCCTCCACGGCGATCTCAATGGTGCCGTCGGATGCGCGGGCTCTCCACCACACCGACTGGCCGGTGCTGCTGCTTCCGGAGACGGCTGACCCCACGAGGCCCGCGCTGGGCGCCAGCACTCCGTTCATGGTGGCGGTCAGAACCACGTGCACCGGCTGCCCGGTCGCCTTGCTGATGCCGCCTGGGATCGTGGCGGTCACCTGAAAGGCGCCGTTTTGGGCGGTGGCCGACAAGCTGGTCGAGGCGGGCGCGCTGGCGAGCCCGGTGCTCTGCTCGGTGGCCGCCCGGTGCATGGAGGGGTGCACGGGGGCCGCCGGCGGAGCCAGGGTTGTGAGCCCGTCCACGCCCAACACGACGGGGCTCATCCACGGCGGCTCCACCCCCGCCGTCGCCTGCACCCGATACGTGTGCCCCTCGCGCACCACGGTGCCCAGCTTCAAACCTAGGACGCGCTGCCACACGGCAGCCGGGGCGGACGCGTTAACCACCCACCCGCTCACCTGGGCCTGAATGCCGTGGTGGTGCAGCGCGGCGAGCAGGTTTTGCAGCGCCGACGCCGTGGGGCCAAACGCCCGGAAGAGGGCAGCGGGCTTCCACCAGCGGTGGTAGGAGGGGCTGCCCCGCGTGGCGGTGGCCACCGCTGCCGCTTGAAGGCCCGCCGCGCTGCGGGGGGCTAGCACCAGGGTGGCGTGGACCGGGGCACTCCCCGCCAAGGGGCGGATCGGACCCACATGCTGCGCGTAGGCGGGCACGGTCAGCGGGCGGGGAGACGGCAGGCGCCCCGCCGCGTGCACCGCGCCCGCCAGCGGCACCAAGAGTGCCAGTCCCAGCCCCAACGACCACCGGTTCAAGCGGCCTGACCCCATGAGACGCCACCTTTCCATTTGCCAGCGCCAATCGGCGCCCCGCGTGCCATGGCAGAGGTATTCGCACGTCGGCGCAAAATCCCTGCCCAGGCGGCATGCAATCCGGCGCCGGCGCCGCGTGTGGGGCTAAGTCGG
>JAKADP010000107.1 GCA_021820465.1 Bacillota bacterium | reverse complement strand
GTACGCACGGAGAGCCGGGTGTTGGCGGTGCCGGGATTGGAAGAAGCCCCGGTGCGGGATCGCGCCGAGCGGGCCGCGCGCGCCACGCCAGGCATCGCCCGGGCCCACAGCAACCCGGCCAAAGGCACCCTGACGGTGGAGTGGATCCGCGGGGTCGGGGAAGTGGGGGCCGTCCTCGACGCCCTGCGCCAAGCCGGGTTGTCCCCGTCGCTGCTGGACGACGGCGCGGCCGTAGATGTGCGGGCGCAGGAGGCGCGCGAGGCGCAGCGGCGCCTGGCGGTGTCCGTCCTCTTTACGCTCCCGCTGTGGGCCGCCATGGGGCGGATGTTTTTCGACGTCGGGCCGCTCTGGTTCACCAACCCCTGGATGCAATTCGTAGCGGCTACGGTGGTGCAGTGGGGGCCCGGGTATTCCTTCACCCGACGGGCCTGGCTCAATGTACGGCACGGCAACGCCAACATGGATGTACTGGTGGCGACCGGCACGCTGGCGGCCTGGGGGGTGTCCGTCTATGGCGTATTCGCCCACGCCCCGCTCTATTTTGACACCGCGGCCACGGTGGTTACGCTGATTCTGGTGGGCAAGTATCTCGAGGCGGTGGCCAAAGGCAAAACGTCCGAAGCGATTCGCCAATTGCTGGCGCTGCGGCCCAAAACCACGCGGGTCGTGGACACCGCGGGGCACGTGACGGAGGTGCCAGTCGAGGCCGTCACGGTGGGACAAATCCTCGAGATTCGCCCCGGCGATCACATCCCGGTGGATGGTCAGGTGGTCCGCGGGCAGGGCCTGGTCGATGAATCCATGCTGACCGGGGAACCCGACCTGCAGACCAAGACGGCGGCCCAGACCGTCTCGGCGGGAACGGTGCATCGCGGCGATCGGGCTTTTCAGATGGCGGCGACCCGCGTCGGGCGCGACACCGTGTTGGCCCATATCGTGGATGCGGTGGAAGAGGCCCAGGCAGCGAAGGCCCCCATTCAGCAGTTTGCCGACCGCGTGGCCAATGTATTCGTACCCATTGTGCTCGGCATCGCCCTGGTCACGTTCGTCGGCACCGGGGTGGTGACCGGCGACTATCGGGCGGCGTTGCTGCGGGCGGTCGCCGTGCTGGTGGTCGCCTGTCCCTGTTCGCTCGGATTGGCAACGCCAACCGCCGTCATGGTGGGCAGCGGTATCGGCGCCCGATTGGGCGTCCTGTTCCGCAATGGTGAGGCGCTCGAGCGGGTGGCCAAAGTGGACCTGGTGGCCCTCGATAAGACCGGCACCATTACCGAAGGCCATCCGGACGTCGAGCGGATTGTCCCTTACGGGACCGTGTCGGAAGCGCGCATGCTGGGTCTGGCCGCCGCCCTGGAACGGGCGTCCTCCCATCCCTTGGCGCGCGCCATTGTCCGGGCCGCGGACGGGGTTGAGCCGGTCGCGGTGGCGGATGTATATATGGAGGAAGGCCAGGGCATGGTCGGCTTTCTGGATGGGGAGACCGTCGTCCTGGGCAATGGGAAGCTGCTGGCCGCCTATGGAGTCTCGGTCCCCGAGGCCTTGGCTGCCCCGCTGGAGGCGGACGCGCAAGCGGGCCGGACGGTGGTCTGGCTGGCCCAGCACGACACGGTGCTCGGCGCCCTAGTCATCGCGGACCGGATTCGGGCCGATGCGCGGACCACGATTGCCGCATTGGCCGCGCGCGGCATCCGCACCGTGATGTTGACCGGCGACCGGCAGGCGACCGCCGAGCGGGTGGCCCACGAGGTGGGCATTGCCGACGTGCGCGCGGAGCTCTCCCCGCACGACAAGGCGGCCTTTATCGCGTCGGCCGAAGAGCAGGGCCGGTCGGTGGCGATGGTCGGGGATGGGATTAATGATGCGCCGGCGCTGGCGCGCGCATCCGTCGGCATGGCGGTGGCGAGCGGCAGCGATGTTGCCACCGAAACCGCCGAAGTCACCCTCATGCGCTCAGAAGTGGGTGCGGTGCTCCAAGCCTTGGCGGTGGGGCAAAAAACCATCGGCAAGGTGCGGCAGAACCTCTTCTGGGCGCTGTTTTACAACGTGTTGATGATTCCCCTGGCGGCGTTCGGTGTGTTGTCGCCCATGATTGCGGGCGCCGCCATGGCGTTCAGCTCCGTCACCGTGGTCACCAACTCGTTGCTCTTAAAAATGTCGACAAGGAGGATATCCGCATGGAACGCACCACATTGACCGTGACGGGCATGACCTGCGGTCATTGCGTCAACACGGTCACCGAGGCCCTGAAAGGGGTGGCGGGGGTCAAAGTCGCCAAGGTGACGCTCGAAACCGAGCGCGCCGAAGTGACCTACGATCCGACGCAAGCGTCGGAGGACGACCTCAAGGCGGCCGTGACTGCGGCCGGCTACACCGTAGCGTAAGCCCGCTACGGACACCCTGCGAGAGGAGAGACGATCATGATCGAACAGTGGACACTGGATATCCCGGAGATGTCCTGAGGCGGGTGCGCATCCTCCGTGACGAGGATTCTGCAAGGCCAGACCGGCATTCGCGAGGTCCAGGCCGATTTTGCCCAGCACCGCGTGGCGGTGGTGGTGGATCGCGAGCACGTGGATGAGCACGCGCTCTTCGCGGCGTTGACCACCGGCGGCTATCCCGCCGAACGCGTCGCCGAGTAGACCGCCGGCTCCCGGAGCAGGGGCAGACCGCCCCTGCTGGGGGGCACCAGGAGAACACCATCAGACGTCAGACGAACGAGGAGGCGAGCCCATGGGATGGGCGTTGGCGTTGTCGGCCGGGATGGTGACGGCCTTCAATCCCTGTGGGGTCGCGCTGTTGCCCGCCTTTTTATCCCTGTTGCTCGCGCAGCGGGGACAAGCCCCCGCCCGGGGGTGGGTCGGCGTCCGAGCCGGTCTCAGCATGACGGCGGGGTTTGTAGTGATCTTCGGCTTGGCGGGACTGGGGGTGTCGAGTCTGGGCCGTCTGCTTTTTGTGTTGGCCCCCATCACTTCCGTGATCGTCGCGGTGGGGCTAATCGGGCTGGCGTGGCGCGTGTGGCGCGGGACGTCGGTCCCGGTGCCCGGTCTGGCCACCCTGGAGCACGGGGTCCTCGCCTGGCTGAACCCCCAGGGCCGCGGGTCCTTTGTGGTCTATGGCCTCAGCTACGGGTTGGTGTCGCTCACGTGCAGCCTCCCCGTCTTCCTGGCGGTCGCGGCCACCGGCTTCCACCAAAGCCTCACCATCGGTCTGATCCGGTACGGACTATATGCGGCGGGCATGGGGCTCATCGTGACGGCGCTCGCGGTCCTGACCGTGACGGTGCGGCGGATCGCGGAGGCGACCATTCACACGGTAAGGCCGGTCATCCCCAAGATCAGCGCCGTCGTGATGGGACTGGGCAGCGTGTATCTGCTCTGGTATTGGTTGGGAGGACCCGGCCGGCATACCGGGTTGCTCTAAGAAAGGCGCAGGAAAGGAGAATCGGGGCATGGCATCCTGGAAAGCGTGGGGCGCCCTTCTGGGCCTCATCAGCGTCTTAGCGGGCGGGGTGTGGGGCGCGGATCGCCTGGTCACCAGCTGGCATCCCGCCGCGGTCGCGCCGCCGACCGCCACCCAAGCCGTCGCGCAGGCCACCGCGGTGCAGGCGGAGGTGGATCCGGGCACCAGCCTGCACAAATGGGCCCCCAATTTTACCCTGACGGACCAAAACGGCCGCACGGTCAGTCTCCAGCAATTTCGCGGCCGTGTGGTGGTCCTCAGTTTTATTGATTCCCGCTGCACGACCGTCTGTCCCTTGACGGCCGTGGTGTTGCGAAATGTCCGCCAAGACCTCGGCGCCTACCGCCACGATGTGCAGTTGCTGGCCGTCAACGCCAACCCGACAGCCACCAGCGTGGCGGACGTGCGGCAGTGGTCCGTCCAACACCACATGGGGCATCAATGGGACTATCTGACCGGTTCCGCCGCTGCGCTGAAGGCGGTGTGGGCCCATTACTATGTATCCAGCCAAGTCCTGAAAGGCGGCGTGGTCCAGCATATTCCGGCCGTGTATGTCATTGGCCCCCACGGCCACGAGCGGTGGCTTTACATCAACGCCAGTGATGGCAGCGCCCCGGTCCTGACCGCCCAAGTTCATCACCTCATGGCGCACATTGCGCCGTTGCTGCCGGGCCACCCGACGCTTCACCAGTTTCCGCAGGCCCGGGAATTGACGTATCTCGCCGGGACCTTAGGCCCGACGGGACAAGCCCATCGGTTTTCCGCCCCCGCCATCCGTCCGGATGGCCATTTAACGTTGATTCAGGTCGGCCATGGCGGCGCGCCGACGCTGCTGGACTTCTTTGCCACCTGGTGTCCGGACTGCCAGGAGGAAGTGCCGGTGCTCACGGCGTACCAGCACGAGGCGGTCCGTCACCATCTGCCACCGGTAGCGGGGGTGAACTTGCGGTTGTCGGAAGTCTCGACGGCGCAGGTCCAGCACTATGTGGTCCGCACGCGCTTGCCCTATCCCGTGGCCTTGGACACGACGGGCGCGATTGCGGCAGCCTACGGCGTGAGCGGCATCCCCACGGAGGTGTTGGTCTCCCCGACGGGCCACATCCTCTGGTATCACCAAGGGTTGATTAGCTTGTCAGCCTTGCAGACGGCGGTGCGGCAGCATGTCCGACCGGTGTCGCACGGATAACCCCGGGGCGATAGGCGCAGGCTAGAGACGCCAAGCCAAGCAACAATCGACCCGACAGGGGGCGGAGTGTGTGGACGCATCGATGAGTTTTTGGCAGGGCCTCATCACGCTCTGGATGATTCTGACGGGCCTGGCGGTCGCCTTTGTGGCGTGGGATATTCGCCGCACGCCCGAGGACCCGGTCCTGAAATGGGGCTTTGTGATCATGACCGTCTTCTCAGGGCCGGTGGGCGCGTTTTTGTATGTCTTGGGATGCCGCGAACCGCTGCCGGGGACACATGAGGCCTTTGTGCGGGTGGCCTGGCGTCAAGTGCTGGGATCCACCCTGCATTGTGTGGCGGGGGACGGCGTGGGCATCGTAGTGGCGGCGGCTATCGCCGCCTCGGGGCAGTGGCCCCTGGCCTGGAGTCTCATCGCGGAGTATGGCGCCGGATTTCTCTTCGGCTGGACCATTTTCCAGGCCTTGTTCATGCGCCACATGGCCGGCGGCTCGTATCGCGCCTCCTTGCGGAACACCGTCTGGCCCGAATTTCTCTCCATGAACGGCGTGATGGCGGGCATGGCGGCCGTCATGATCCACGGCATGCGTCTCGTCCCGGGATCCGGGAATCCCGCGAACGCGGCCTTTTGGTTCGTGATGGGACTAGCCCTGACCGCCGGTCTGGTGGTGGCCTACCCGATTAATGCGTGGCTGGTGCAGCGGGGACTCAAACACGGCATGATGACCGTCCGCCCCCACGGGCAGCCGGTGCCGGTGACGGCCGGGCTTTGGACCAGTGGACAGGCCTTGCAACGGGCGGCCCACGGCACCCCGGCCGCGCCGCACGCCCGCCAGGGACATCTGTCGCCGGCGATGCCGCGCGGGTTGGGCCGCATGACGCTTCTCACCTTAGGGGTGTTCGCCCTGGGCATTGGGCTGGGATTGGCTTAACGGCCGTATTAGCACCCATGCCCGCAATCGTGGCGTTGAGATCACGGGGACGACCGGCGACCCTGGTCGTCGCTAGGCGTCACGATGCCCTCGTGTGTTCGCTCCCTGGGTCATGACCCGGACCATGCGTGCTTCGCGGGAATCGCGCGTCTCGGTCACTGACCGCCACGGGTGCCGACAGCGACGGAGTTCGGCCACCGAGACTCTGGATAACCCGGATCTCGCCGTGCACGGCTGCTTGGGTCCGGGGTCTCCACCGCGCGCAGGCCTTGCGGACGCGGGCTCCTCAACCCTCAGACCGAATGGTCGGGTGACGGCGGGGAAGGCGGCCCCGGCGTCTCGTACATAAGTCCCGACGCTGCGGGGGACGTTATCGCCTAGCGGAGGTGATACGCGTGGCGGGATGGGGTGGATCCATGGCGGGCTGGGGCCTGGGCGGGATGTTCTTGATGGTCCTCGGCGGGATCGGCATTGTGGCCGCGGTGGTGTGGATCGTCGTGAAGCTGATGCACCGGGTTCCGTAATCCGGACCCTAGCGGCCCGCATCACACGACTGTCACCGGGGATCTCCGGGGTCGGCCTGATCACGGCGTGCCGGGTTATCCCTGGCTCCGCGCGGTGAAACCGGGCCAGCTCCCTATAGCTGGACGATCCAGAGTCAACCACGTGCTGTCAACCGTTTTCGACCCAATGGGCTCATTTACCATCGTCTTGGGAAACGTTAGCAATGCACCGCCTTGATGGTGGGGGCCGTGCCAGCCAGGACCCAGCGGTAGAAGACCGCCGGCGGCCAGTCGTCCAAGCTCCCGTGCATGCGGCGCTCATTATAAAACGTAATCCACTGCGCGACCGCGTTATAGGCCTCGGCCAAGGTACGGAACACCTGGTTGCCCAGGCAATCGGCCTCCAGCACGCTATGCCACGACTCGATGTGCGCATTCTTATTGGGCGTGGCGTTGGGGATGCGCTCGTGGACCAGGTCCAACGCCGCGACGCCGTCCGCCCACGCATGCGCCACACGTAGGAATGGAAGGGCAGG
>JAKADP010000027.1 GCA_021820465.1 Bacillota bacterium | reverse complement strand
TCGCCTATGGCGAAGGCCGCGGGGTGGCGGCGCGGTCAGCATGGACGCCCGGGGGAATCCCGGGCTGCACAAACGTCAGCATCACCGGATGGTCCGCCTCACACCGGCTGCGCACCATGTAGGGGAACCGGGTGGCCGTATGCACGGGCGTGAAGTGCACCGGCATCCCACAGTCGGGCCACGGGCATCGCACGGTTTTGGGCTGTGCGTTGGTAATCACGTGTCTGCCTCCCGGTCGCGGGGCGGCCGCCGCCCGCCGTTCTTGCCCTCAGGATACCACGGGCCGGACGGCCAGCCGCTAGCGGGTGGCCTGGGTCCACACACGCCCTCCATCCACCGTGTCCCACAGGTGCCCGTTGGCATCCAGCAGCCAGCCGGTGTGCGCCGAGGTGAAGTGCAGGGCAGCCCACCGCGTGACCACGGGGTTCCGATACAGGGTTTGCCACTGCTGTCCCCCATCCGTCGTGCGGTACAGCGCGCCGTCCAGCGTGGCCCAGCCGTCGCTGGCGCTGCTGAAGGTCAAGAGGGGAGGGCTGGCACCCAGCGTGGCCTGCGTGGCCTCCGCGTGGAGGCGCCCCTCCACGCGCCAGGCGCCGGTCGAGCGCGACTGGCGGTACACCACCAGCTCCGTGGCCCCACTCGCGGTTTGGTACACCACCCCCACGAGTGCGGGGCCGTCGGGGAGGGCCTGGACGGGCAGCAGGGTGAGGTTTGGGGCATAGACATGGGCCAAGGACGCCGGCGTCGGCAGAGTGGCGCGTACCCACGTGCGGCCGCCGTCTGACGTGGTGGCCAGGTAATACTGCCACGGCACTTGGCCGGCGGCGCGCGGTGCGCCCACCACCCAGCCTCGGCTCGCTGACGCAAACGTTAGCAGGCCGCCAAAGGGCAGATGAGAGGGGGTGGAAGCCGTGCTGGCGGTCAGCTCGCGCCACGACGCCCCGCCGTTGGTCGTGCCGTACAGGGCGGCACTGGGGCTGGCGTTGCCGGCCGTCAGCACTTCCAGCCAGCCCACCTCCGGGGAGGCGAACACGATTTGCACCCCGCCACCGCCAAACGGGATGGGGGCGACGCGGCTGGCACTCCAGGTGCGGCCCGCGTTGGTCGAGTGGTAGATCGTGACCGACTGATGCGGCAGGTCTTCCGCGACCCACACATTGTGGCGGCCGTCGGCGGTGAGGCGCACCAGGGCACCGGCGGGAGCAGGGGCCAGGCCCGGGGGAGTGACCGTCTGCCACTGCTGACCGCCCGACTGGGTGCGGAGCACGGCATCGGCCGCCGTCAAGATCCAGCCTGTGTTCAATCCCGTCATGCGCATCTGTGCCACGGGCCCGACGGCCACCGGGCGGGCCGGTCGGAGGATGCCCGCTGGCTCCGCGGCCGAGGGCGCGTGCACCTGTGGGGAGCGCGCGTGGGGGCGGGACAAACCCACCCACAAGAGGCTCGCGGCTGCGGCCAGCGCCAGCCCGCTCCACGCCCACCGGCCTCGGCGGCGAGGCACAGCCGCACCCCGTCGATCGATGGCTGCCCACACGGCGGGCTGGTCCAGCGAGAGATCCGGGGGGGATTGCATCACCGCATGCTGGGCCAGCCACTCGCGCAGGTCAAGCTCACGAGGGGGCTGGTGGCCAGCATCATCGGACCCGTTCATCGTCGTCCTCCTTCCAAGCTTGGGCAAAGCGCGCTCGTGCCCGGTGCAGCCGTGCCTTGACCGCACCCGGACTTAAGGAGAGCGCCCTGCCAATTTCCTCGAGACTCCAGTCGGCAAAGTAGTAGAGCAGCAGGCACGTCCGATCCGTCTCAGGCAGGGTGTCAATCACGTGCCGCACGAGGACCCGGTCTGCGGCGCTGTCGGGCACGCTCCGCTCCCGGGCCAGCTGCGCCTGCACGTGGAGGTGGCGCTGCTGGCGCCGCATCGCGTCCACGGCCACATTGCGCGCGACCCGGAACAGCCAAGCGGGCTCCAGGTCGGCTCCCCGCCGCAGCTGCTGGTAGAGCCGCAGGAAGGCTTCCTGCGCAATGTCCTGGGCTGTGTGGCTGTCGCCGGCGTAGACATACGCGAACCGGACGAGGCGGTCGCCCCACACCTCCATCCACTGGGCGAACTGCTGCCGCACTGCGGCCTCCGAGTCTGCCATGCGCGTAGCCTCCTTGACCTTCCCTCCCTGTATCGCTGGAGCCAGGTCGTTGGTTGCGCAGGCAACAAAATCGACACGCGCATTGGCGGTAAGCGAGCCGCTGCCCGTTGCGCTCCCCTGTGAAGGGCCGTCACGGCGGCGGCTCACGGCCGCTCCAGTCTTGCAAAGCCGGCGCCGGCCGGGCCAGATCCTCGGCATTGTCGTGGCATCGCGCCGGGATTTAGTGCGGGCTCCACCCTTTGGCCGATAGGTCGCCGGGACGGTGGCCAACGGCAGGCGCCCCGATCCAAAGCGGCCGTGCGCGCTCTCCGTGGCGGTCCCTCGGCGTGGTGGGCTGTCCCTGCTCGCGCTTAGCGGGGTCCCCCCAAAAATGCGCGCACGGCGTCGGCCTCGGTGCCGGGGTTGACGTACAGCACTAGGCGGTCGTCGGAGGCGAGCTCGGTGTCGCCGCGCGGGATGAGCACCCGGTCTCCGCGCTCGATGCTCACCAGCACGGCGCTGGCGGGAAGCCCCATCTGCTTGACGGCTTGCCCGACAAACGGGTTGGTGGGATCCAGGGCCACCAGCTGGAAGGCGCCAGGGCTCCCGGTCTGCTGCTGCATGAGGACCACCTTGCGGCTGGTTTCCAGCGACAGCGCGGTCCGCGTGTGATAGGCCCGCATGACGTCGTTGGGCGACAGCACACCCACCACGCGGCCCTGGTCGGTCACGGGCAGCAGCGGCGTGTTGTACATGCCAAACCGCTGGATGGCGTCGTCGAGGTTGCTGTCGGGAGCCAGCGCCGGAATGCGCGTGAATGGCAGGTCCAGCACCCGCGCGTTAGGGTCGCGGGCGCTGGCGGCCAGCAGCGTCGGCAGATCGACGACGCCCAAATACCCGCCTGCGTCGTCCTGCACGATCAACCCGTCGGCGTGCAGCTCCCCCAGCTTGCTCTGCGCCTCTGACACGGTGTCGGAGCCGCGCACCGGTGCAGGGGGCCGCATGGCGCTTTTAGCGGGCAGCACCTGCAGGGGCCGCACCTCGGCGCCGCGCAGAATCCGAATCCCCCGCCGCGACAGGCGCACCGTATACATGGTGTCGGGCACGAGCGAGCCATAGACAAAATAGGCCAGACTCGCCGCCATCAGGACGCCGAGCGTGAGCTGGTAGTCGCCGGTCATCTCGAGGACGATGACCCCGGCGGTCAGCGGGGCCTGCGCGGCTGCGGCAAACACCGCGCCCATGCCCGCGACGCCAAAGACCCGAGCGTCGGCGAGCGTGTTGGGCAGCAGGCCATGCGCGCCCATGCCGTACACCGTGCCAAACATGAGCCCCAAGTACAAACTGGGGGCAAAGACGCCCCCCGACCCGCCGGCTCCGATGGTCACGAGCGTGGCAAAAAGCTTGCCCACGAGGAGCGCCAGCAGGATGATGCCGACGATGTGCCCCGCCGCCACCGCGCGCATGGGCCCGTACCCCACGCCCAGCACTTGGGGCAGCAACAGCCCCAACCCCCCTACCGCCAAACCGCCCACCAGGGCGCGCTGCCAGAAGGGCCACTGCCAGCCATCAAACAGATCTTCGAAGAAGGTGAGCCCCTTGGTATAGACGATGCCAAACAAGCCGGCCAGGATGCCCAGCACGGCCATGACCAGCACGGAGAGGGGCGAGCGGAACGCCAGAGGGGGCACGGGCAGCACCAGGTGGCTGCCCAAAATGGCGTTGAAGACGGTCACGCCCACCACGGATGCCACGAAGCAGGGCACCAGCGTGCCCATGGCGTAGCTGCCCAGCACCACCTCCATGCCAAAAAGCCCGCCGGCAATCGGGGCGTTGAACGTGGCACCGATGCCCGCGGCTGCCCCGCAGCCCACCAGCAGCATGGTGTTGCGGTCCGCCAAGCGAAAGAGCTGACCCAGCGACGATCCGAACGCGGCCCCGATGAGGGCGATGGGTCCCTCGCGGCCCACCGAGCCGCCGGACCCGATGGTGATGGCGGGGGCCAAAATGCCAAACAACCCCACTCGCGGGCGAATCCGTCCACCGCGCAGTGCGAGCGCCTCCAAAATTTGCGGGACCCCATGGCCCTTAACCTCGCGGGCGAAATAAGTCGTGATGACGCCCACCAACAAGAGTCCCAGCACCGGAAGGATGGCCGTGGTGTCGTGGGGCAAATGCGCCGACCCGGGTACCAGAGCGTGGAATCCGTTCGCCGCCACGCGGATCATGAGCCGAAACAGGACGGCGCCTAGCCCGCCCACCGCTCCCACCAACACCGCCAACACCAGCAGCAGAACCGGCTCCGGCAGGCGTGTGCTGGACATGGGCCCCTCCTTGTGGCTGTGGTGTGCGCCTCGAGCGGCGGCCCGCCCTCAGGCTGATACACTCAGTATAGCAATGGCGGCCGCCGGAGGGCCGGGGAGGCGATGTGGCCCGTGGAAGCAGTCGGCCCGAGCGAATCCGAGGATCGCGCGAGCCAGGGCAGGGTCGAGTGGCTTGACGTCCTGGATGCAGCGGGCCACGTGGTGGGGCAGGCGGAGCGGGAAGCCGTGCACCGCCAAGAGCTGTGGCATCGGACCGTGCACGTGTGGGTGCTGCGCCCCGCGCACCGCGAGCCCCGGGTGGTCTTTCAGTGGCGCACCGCCGGCCGCCGGGAGTTTGGCGGCCTCTTGGACGTGACCTGTGGGGGTCATGTCAGTGCCGGGGAGCCGGTGCAGGCGGCGATGCGCCGCGAGCTGGCCGAAGAGTTGGGCCTTGGACCGCAGGCCCGGGTGCACGCGCTGGCGCCGGTGGCGATCGAGGCGGCCCGGGCGGGCCACACAGTGCGGGAGTGGGCACACGAGTTCTTGCATGTGAGCCGCCGGCCCTTGGCGGGATATCGGGTCGCCCTCGAGGAGGTGCAGGGGCTCCTGGCTGCCCCCCTCGGAGCCTTGGAGGCGCTGTGGCGGGGAGAAGTTGACGTGCTGCGCATGGCCGGCACCCACTGGCCTGGGGGGCGCCCCGAGCCCGTGGCGCGGGACGTCACCCGCGCCGACTTCGTCCCGGCACCGGCTATCCACTACGCGGCCCTGGGGCAGCGCCTGCGGACGGCGTACGCGGCCTGGGGAGCCTCCCGGTAGCTCCCACGACAAAACCTCTGGAAAACCTGGACACCATTACCACGATTGGTGCCGCCGCGTCCTGCCCAAAATATGGGCAGGACTTGGGCGGCACTGCCGTGCCGCATGGCATGGCCCGCGGCACGCTCGACACGCACGACCTCGCACTTGTTCCTCCGTCATGGGTTGGCGGGAATCGTGGGCAGACTGAGGGAGTGAGCGGGAGGGACTAGCCGTGGGATTGAATTTGGCGATGACTATCATCCAGTTTTTCTTCGTGCTGGTGATTGGCCTGTACTTCTTGAACCTCCTGCGGACGCAGCAGGGCACGCGGGTGGCGGTGGAGCGGGAGTCGCGGCGCGAAATCGATCGACTGAAGCGACTGCGCGAGATTGCGCTGAATGAGCCGCTGTCGGAGCGCACGCGGCCCCAGACTTTTGCCGACGTGGTGGGTCAGGCCGAGGGCATTCGGGCGCTGAAGGCGGCGCTGTGCGGCCCCAACCCCCAGCACGTGCTGGTGTACGGCCCGCCCGGGATCGGCAAGACGGCGGCGGCTCGCCTGGTGCTGCAGGAAGCCCAGAAGAACCCCGCCTCGCCATTCAAGCCGGATGCCGCCTTTGTGGAGTTGGACGCCACCACCGCCCGCTTCGATGAGCGCGGGATTGCCGACCCGCTGATCGGCAGTGTCCATGATCCGATTTATCAAGGAGCGGGCGCCATGGGGCTCGCGGGCATTCCCCAGCCCAAGGCCGGCGCCGTCACCAAGGCGCACGGCGGGGTGCTGTTCATCGATGAAATTGGGGAGCTTCATCCCATCCAAATGAACAAGTTGCTGAAGGTGCTGGAGGACCGGAAGGTGTACTTCGAGTCGGCCTACTACAGTCGCGACGACCAGAACGTGCCCGTGCATATCCAGGATATTTTTGAGAACGGCCTGCCCGCCGACTTTCGCATGGTCGGCGCCACCACCCGGCAGCCGCACGAAATTCCGGCCGCCATTCGCTCGCGGTGCCTCGAGGTGTTTTTCCGCCCCTTGATGTCCGACGAGGTGGCGCGCATTGCGGCGGCCGCGGCGGCCAAGATGGGCGTGGAGCTGGAGTCGGGCGGGGTGGATGTGGTGCGGCGGTACTGCACCAACGGCCGAGAGGCGGTCAACATGGTCCAAATCGCGGCGGGTCTCGCGCTCACGGAGTCGCGGTCCGCCATCAGTCAGGCCGACATGGAGTGGGTGGCCACGATGGGTCAGTACAGCCCCCGCATGGACCGGCGCGTCCGCACCGAGGCCCAGGTGGGTCTCGTCAATGGCTTGGCCGTCTATGGGCCCAACTTGGGGGCCGTGCTCGAGGTGGAGGTCGTGGCGCGGCGGGCGGAGGGGCGCCCGGCGGCGCTCACGGTCACGGGCATTGTGGACGAAGAGGAAATGGGCGGGGCCGGGCGAACGGTGCGCCGCAAGTCTATGGCCAAAAGCTCGGTGGAGAATGTCCTGACCGTGCTGGACTCTCTGACCGAGCTCAGGCCGCGCGCGTATGACCTGCATGTCAACTTCCCGGGGGGCATCCCCTTGGATGGGCCATCGGCCGGGGTGGCCATTGCGGTCGCCGTCTGCTCCGCCATCACGGGCCAAGCGGTCGAACCGGCCGTGGCGATGACGGGCGAGCTGTCCATCCGGGGTGAAGTGAAGCCGGTGGGTGGCATCGTCCCGAAGGTGGAGGCCGCGCGGCTGGCGGGCTGTCAGCGGGTGTTCATTCCGCGGGACAACTGGCAGGAGCTGTTTCGGGGCCAGGTGGGGTTGGCGGTGGTCCCCATCACCACGCTGGCTGAACTGCTGGACCATGTGCTGGGCCAGCCGCCCGCCGCGGCGCCAGCCGGATCCCCGGTCACGGCCGCCAGCCTCCTGGCCGCCAGCCCGTCGCCCACTGTGGGGGGCTGAATCCCGTCATTCCCTCCGCGGCTCCCCACGCGGGTCGGACGTCGGCACTGCCTACCGGCCATGCCATGCCCCGTTCGCCCGCCCGCGCGCACCGCAGCAGGGTGTGGGACGCCCTCAGGGGGCCCAGTGCGGCGGCCCGGGGATGCCGAAGACGTGAGCGCGGGCCACGCCATCGGGGGCGTGCGCCTCGCCAACTCGCTCGCCGACCGGACACAGCATGGGCGGCTCGCTCCCTGGACTTGTCGGCACGGCGTTACCTCCGGCCCCGCTGTCTCGTTGTATCCTGAGCAGAGCGTTGGCTTGACGCTCAGGACGTGGCACATTACAGTGCATCCGTTCATCTGAGGCTAGGCGGGGAGGAGGGATGGCGTGGGGACGTCGCCGTCAGACCGCGGGCGCCCGTCGGCGCGCGCGGCGTGGGGCCGCATTGCCGCCACAGTGCTGGGGCTGGCACTGGTGGGCGTCGTGGGCTGGCAGTGGAATCCCTTGGGTTCCGCGGCACCGCTGTCCCACACCACGGCCCGCACCTCCCCACGCCCATCCCGCCGCCCGCCCCACAAGCCCGTCGCACACCATCATGTGGCGCCGCCGCCGACATGGACCGCGCCGGCCAGCTACGACATGACGGTGCCCGCGCAGTCGCAGCTGCCGCAGTTGCAGAACGGCTGCGAGGTGACCAGCCTCTCCATGCTGCTCACCGCGGTGCACCATCCGGTCAGCAAAATGACCCTGGCTGCCGAGCAGCCGACCGACCCCACGCCGGCAGTCTTAAAGCCCATTCCAGGATTCAAGGGCAACCCCATCTTGGAAGTCGTGTCGTGGGGCAACCCCAACGTCGGCTTTGTGGGCAGCGTCGAGGGTGGGGCTCAGTTGGGCTACGGCATCTACAATGGCCCCTTGGACCATCTGCTGAATGAGATTCTTCCTGGCCAGGCGGAAGACATGACCGGCGACTCCTTTACACAAATTTTGGACCACGTGGCGCACGGCGTGCCGGTGGAGGCATGGACCACGATTAACTTTGAGCCGACCAACGACTGGGTGACGTGGCAGAGTCCCGAAGGCCCTGTGACGGCCACGCCCATGGAGCACGCGGTGCTCATCGTGGGGTACACGCCCACGACCGTGATTATCAACAACCCCTACACGGGCCAGGCCAACGAGGCGGTCAACCGTGCGGACTTCATCGCCGCGTGGACTCAGTTGGGCAGCCAAGCCATCACCGTGCGCCTTCCGGCGTCGTCGGCGAGCGGCAGCGCCTCGTAGGGCCGGCCGCGCTTCGGCCGCGGCGGGACACCCTAAGCGAGCAGAAGCAGGGAAGGGGCAGCCAGATTGAGCACGCGACCGCCAGTCGAGTTCCGCGCGGGCGGCCTGGACCCAGCCTGGGGGCGGGCACTGGATGCGGCCCTGATTCAGGAGGAGGCACGGGTGCCTCCGGACGATCGCTGGCTCTTCTATCAGACGGCGCTCACGGGAGCCAGCCGCCGCGCGTGGGTGGACCGGTGGCCGGCCACCGCGCCCGGCGCGTGGGTCGACTGGGGCGCGGCCTATGGCGCGCTGTCGGTCGAAGTGGCGCAGCAGCGCGGCTGCGCGGTGTACGCGGTCGACTGGGCGCCCGCGCGGCTGGACGCCGCGGCCCGGTGGTCTGGGCGCGTGCCGCACCGCGGCCTTGTCCTGTGGACCGCCGGCGACGTGATGGCGTATCGCCCGCCGGAGCCGGTGGTGGGGATGAGTGCTCGATTCCTCCTGCAGCACCTGCCGGACCCGGCGGGTGCCTTGGCCCACTGGGCGAGCGTGCTGGCCCAGGGTGGGTGCCTCATGGTGGAAGACGTGGATGATGGCTGGACCGTGGAGCATCCCGAGCCACCGGCAGCGTGGACCACCGTGGTGCGGGCGCTCGGCGAGCTGCAGCGGACCCGGGGCGGCGATCGGCACATTGGCCGGCGCCTGCCCCAGCTGCTCACCGAGGCGGGCTTCGCGCTGACCAGCACCGATGTGGCCATCGAGGGTGCTTGGGTCTCCCCAGAGGCGTTCGCGCTCAGTCGGCGGATGGAGCGCCTCCGCCTGGACGGGGAGCGCGACGCGCTGCTGTCGGGCGGGCATCTGACCGCCGGCGAGTGGGAGGCGGGGGTGGCGGCGCGGGCTGCGGCGTCCGGGTCAGTGTTCATGACGGCGGGCACCCTGAGGATCGAGGCGCACAAGCGCGCCGGGGCGTGAGGCCCTCGGGCAGGCGGAGCGGGTTTGCTAACATAGACGGCGAGGGCGGCGGGGCGGCGTGCGCGGCCCCGTGCCGCTTCGCACGCCGGAGTCGATGAGGGGGGAGGTGGACAATGGAGGAGGCTAATCGCTTGCCGGTGCTGCCGGTGCTGCCGATGCGCGGGGTGCTGGTGTTTCCCTACCTGGTGGTGCCCCTGGAGGTGGGCCGTGAGCGCTCGCTGGCCGCGATCGAAGTGGCCATGCTGGGGGAGCGCAAAATCGTGCTGGTGTCGCAGCGGAACCCGCGGGAGGACGAGCCGGGCGTGGAGGGGCTCTATGACTACGGGGTGATTGCCGAGGTGAAGCAGGTGCTCAGGATGCCGCACGGCACCACCAAAGTGATTGTGGAAGGGCAAGCGCGGGCACACGTCGCGCGCCTGCTCTCTGAACCAACATATTTCGCCGGCGAGGTGCAGGCGCTGCCGGAGCCCGACGTGGCGGACCCGCGGCCCGATGACGTCGAGGCGCTCATGCGCGCCGTCGCCGATTTATTCGAGGCTTATGTCAAAAACCACAAGCGCGTTCCGGCAGAGGCCACCGTGTCCATTGCGGTGGACGATCCCGGTCGGCTGGCTGATGCCATCGCGGCCACCCTGGAGCTCAAGACCGCCGACAAGCAGGACGTGCTGGAAACGCTGGACCCGAAGGCGCGCCTCGAGCGGGTGCATGCCCTGTTGGGCCACCAGGTGGAAATCATGGACATTGAGCGGCGCATCAACGTGCGGGTCCGCCGGCAGATGGACAAGAGCCAGCGCGAATACTACCTGCGAGAGCAGCTGAAAGCGATTCGGCGCGAGCTGGGGGACTCGGAGGAGGGCCGGCCGAGCGAGGTGGACGAATACCGCGCCCGGCTGGAGAAGAAGCGGCTCCCCGACGCCGTCCATGACAAGGTGACGCGAGAGTTGGGGCGGCTGGACCAGATGCCGCCGACGGCGGCAGAAGCCGTGGTGGTGCGCAACTACCTGGATTGGCTGTTGGACTTGCCGTGGCTGGAGCAGACCGAAGATCGCCTGGAGGTGGACGTCGCCGAAAGGATGTTGGACGAGGACCACTACGGGCTGGTGCGGGTGAAAGAGCGAATCCTGGAGTACATGGCCGTGCGCCAGCTCTCCCAGTCGATGCGGGGACCTATCTTGTGCTTGGTGGGGCCGCCCGGTGTGGGCAAAACGTCGCTGGCCCGATCCATTGCGCGTGCCACCAACCGCCACTTTGTCCGGGTGTCGCTGGGGGGCGTGCGCGATGAGGCGGAGGTGCGCGGCCACCGCCGCACCTACGTCGGGGCGATGCCGGGGCGAATTCTGCAGGGCATGCGGCAGGCGGGGTCCAACAACCCGGTGTTTCTGCTGGACGAAATTGACAAGATGGCGATGGACTTTCGGGGTGACCCGTCAGCCGCGCTGCTGGAGGTTTTGGACCCCGAGCAGAACAAGAACTTCTCCGACCACTACGTCGAGCTGCCTTTTGACTTGTCGTCCGTGATGTTTGTGACCACCGCGAACCTGCAGCACAACATCCCTCACCCCCTGCTGGACCGGATGGAGCTTATTCCCATCGCCGGCTACACCGAAGAGGAGAAGCTGCAGATTGGCCGCCGACATCTTCTGCCGAAGGTGCTGCCCGAGCACGGCCTGTCGGAGCGCGATGTCGACTTTGGCCTGGCTGCCCTGCAGCAGGTGATCCGCGGCTACACCCGGGAGGCCGGCGTGCGGCAGCTGGAGCGGGAGATGGGTGGCGTGCTCCGAAAAGTGGCGCGCGAGGTGGTGGCCGGGGCCGACAAGCCGGTGCGCGTGACCCGGCGGAGCCTGCGGCGCTACCTGGGCCCGCCCCGCGTCAGGCACACCGCGGCGGAATCGGGGGACCAGGTCGGGGTGGCCACGGGGCTGGGCGTGACGGAGGTGGGCGGCGACATCATGCCGGTAGAGGCCACCGTGATGTCGGGCAAGGGCCATCTCACGCTCACGGGACAGTTGGGCGAGGTGATGCAGGAGTCGGGGCAAGCGGCATTTGCCTTCATCCGGGCGCATGCCGCCGCGCTGAACATCCCCGAGGACTTCGCGGAGCGGTTTGACATCCACGTGCATGTGCCCGAGGGGGCGGTGCCCAAGGACGGGCCCTCGGCGGGAGTGACGCTGGCGACCGCGATGGTGTCGGCGCTGTCGGGCCGGCCGGTGAAGGGCACCGTGGCGATGACCGGCGAGATCACGCTGCGGGGACGGGTGCTGCCGGTGGGGGGCATCAAGGAGAAGGTGCTGGCCGCGCATCGCGCGGGCATTCGCCTAGTCGTGCTGCCCCGAGACAACGTCCGCGATTTGGACGAGGTGCCGGCCACGGTGCGGCGGGCCATCAAAGTCGTGCCTGCCGACAATCTCACCGAAGTGCTGGAGGTGGCGCTGCTGTGAAGCCGCCGCCGCTCGCGCACTCGGCGCTGCATCCTCGGGAGTTTCCCCAAGAGGGCCGGCCGGAGCTGGCCGTGATGGGTCGGTCCAACTCGGGGAAGTCCACGCTGCTGAACGCGCTCGTGGGAGCGCGGGTGGCCCACGTGTCCCAGGATCCGGGCCGCACCCGGCGCATCCACTTCTTCAACATGGACGACGCGTGGTACCTCGTAGACCTGCCGGGCTATGGGTACGCCAAGGTGCCCACCCGCATCCGCGCCGAGTTTGGCCAGGCGGTCGACCACTACTTGAGCACTCGCGCGTCCCTGGTCGGGGCCATCTTGATTCAGGACGTGCGCCGCCGTCTGGAGCCCGAGGAAGAGATGTTGCTGGAGTGGTCCCGCACGCGCCACGTGCCCCTCATCGTGGTGGCGAACAAGATAGACAAGTTGAACCAGCGGGAGCGAGGCGCGCGCCTCGCCGCCCTGGAATCCCAATACCGCCAGCCGGTTTACGGCGTATCGGCGCACCGGCGCACTGGCTTAGAGCCGGTGCGCGCGCGCTTGGCGCAACTGGGGCTGGGGCCGGCGCGTCAGGGGGCCGAGGGGCCATCGCCGTCGTAGGCGGCCAGCTGCCCAAGGACGGCCGCCCGTGCGCGCGTCAGGCGGCGCGCCGCTTGGCTGGCGCCGGCTAGGCGCGCCATGCGCTGGCCCACCAGCAGGAGCTCGGCGTACTCCGCTGGGTGCTGGCGGCGCCAAGCCGGTGGCCGGGCCAGGTCCACCAGCGGCGCCGCCACCGCCCGCAGGCTGGCGGCCAGCGGGCGGCCGGTGGGGCCGGCGGAGGCCAGCGGTGCCGTGAGGGCCTCCCACCAGAAGGGCGCGTCCTCCACATCGTGGCAGAGCGCGCGCGCGCCGGGCCCCCCATGCCGCGCCAGCACAACCGGCATGAGTGCCGCCGCGACGCCGGCACGCTCGGCCCCGGAGCTTAAGTGCGCCAGCAGCTCCCGCCCCTCCGCGTCCACCTGGCCAAAGCGGCGCCGGTCGGCGTGCTGGCCCAAGCGCTCCAGCCCAATCGCGAGCAGGAAGTCCCGATAAGGCCGCCAGCGATAAAACCGATACGCCTCGGTCAGCCAGTGGGGCACCAGCAGAGGTTCAGCGGCCGCGGCCGACGGGGCGCTGGCCAGGAGCCGGGCGGTCAAGGTGTGAAATTCGGGCGGCGCGTGCGGCTCCCGCACGGCCCACCAGTGGCGATAGCCTTCCTGAAACAGCGTCGGCTCGTCGGGCGGCAGCCGCCGGGTGCGGTGGAGCCACTGGCGGGCCTGGAGCCGCGCCTGGTGGCGCGTCGCGGCCAGCGCCAGCGTGAGATCGTGGGCCCGCAGGCGGTCGGCCAGCAGGTGCAGCAAGTCCGCGGGGGGCGTCAGCGCGCCGTTCTCAATTTTGCTCAGATATGTGCGATCGCAGATGCCGTAGCACGCCTGTCCCTGCGACAGACCGACCGACTGCCGTGCGTCGCGAATGCGTCGTCCCAGTTCCATCACTGCCCACCTTCCCGCCTGCACCCGGCTGTGTGTCCTGCGTACGGGTTTCCCTTAAAAACGCCGGCGAGCCCCGAGGGGTTGCAGGAACCTGAAGACCAGATAAAGAAGCAATGCCTAGTGCCGGGAGAGACTGCTGCATTGCATCGCGTGGCCCGCTGCACTACGCTCACCGCCAGTGGCGGGATTTTCCGGGTTGCTTCTGATCGCCCCTGATGGTTCCGGAGGGAAGGCGGTGCGGCATGGATCCCGAGGGGCGTGACGACGCGCCGGCGGGCGCGGGGATTTCTGCGGACGGCGCCACACCGTGGGTGTACGATGCCCGTCGCCAATCTGGACCGGTCCCGCCCCTGTACGCGGATACCTTGGGGCGCTGGACGCTGGCGGCGCACGATGCCGCGCGGGGCCTGTCAGCGCCCACCTCCCGCGGCTGCCTGTGGCAGGGTTATTGGTATGTGGCCGAGGGGGCAGCTCCGGCGGGCACCCGCCGCGCCCAGCCTCTCGAGGAGCGCTGGCAGGGGGAGTGGCGGCCCGCGCTGGCCGCGTGGCTGCCCCCGTGGGCCGAGTGGCGGGTGGCGGGGCGGACCGGGGTCGAGTTGGCGTCCCTGCTGGCCCAGGCGGATGACGAGGGGCCGCGTCTGCTGCGCGTGGCGGAAGAAATTCGGGTGGCCGCGTCCGACGCGCTGGACACGTTTCACGAGCAGTACCGGCCGTGGCTGACCCTGGCCCAGGGGAGGGCTCTCGCGCCACTCCCCAGCACCCGGCTGACCGTCAGCGATGCACCGGCCAACCATGAGACGACCCGCGCCCTGTGGCAGCTGAAGCAGGCCGTCGAGGCGTCGGGCGAGGACACCGCCTGGCTCCGAGAGGCCATCCTCGACGCCTCGCCCGGCAATCTCCACGACACGCGCGCGGCTCATCCGGCGGGCGCCGTCTGGCTCGCGCAGTGGGACCGCTTTCTGGATTATCACGGGCGGCGGTGTGACGAAGCGGGTGGGATGGGACCCAGCTGGATTGAAGATGCCTCGGTGCCGCTTCGGCTCCTGCAGGCGTACCTGGACGAAGTCCGCCACCCGCCGTCGGAGCCATGGCGTGAGGTGCAGGTGGCACGGGACGCCGAGGCGGCGGCGGCAGAAGACCGCATGCCGGCGGGCGTCCCGTTTCGCGCGGATCTGGCGCGAGCCCGCCTCGCGCACGAGCTGCTGTCGCATCGGGTGGACGACATCTACCAGCAGGTGTCGTATCGCCTGCGGCGCATCGTGGCCGCGGTGGGAGCCTGGCTGGTGGGTCAAGGGGTGCTGGGCGACCAGCGAGACGTCCTCTACCTCACGCGTGCTGAGTGTCTGGCGGCGCTCGATGCTCGCCGGGCTGCGCCACCGTCGCTGGACGCCTTGGTGCGCCAGCGCCACGCCGACCTGGCGCGGGCTGAGCGGTGCCCGCCGGGTGCCGGTGCTTCCGACCCCGCCCTGGCGGCGTGGCAGGGGACCGCCGGCGCGCCCGGCCAGGTTCGCGGCCCCGTCCGGGTCGTGCAGACGCTGCGCGAGGCGGCGGCCGCGCACCCGGGAGAAATTGTGGTGGCGCGGCGCGTCACGTCGACGTGGGCGCCCGGGCTGCCCCTGGTGGCGGGGCTCGTCATGGAGGGGGGCGACCGGCACGCGTCGGGCGTGCTCACCGCGGCGGAATTCGGTGTGCCGGCCGTGGTGGGCGTGCCCGGCGCCACGCGCGCGCTGCATGCCGGCGACTGGATCGAGCTGGATGGGCGCTCGGCTACGGTGAGGCGGCTTGACGGGTAACGCACCGCCGGGCTCCAGCTGCCTATCATGCAGGGAAGCCCCATCAAGAGCGGGGCCGTGGCGGCGGTGCCACAATCTGCCGACGGATGGGGACAGGAAGTGGGCGGCCTGCTGTCGAACAATGGGGTAAGCGGCCGCGCTGGCCAAGGGCGCGCCTTATAGGCATCAGCCGCCAGGCTGAGCGATCCAGTATTGGGGGCCCGATGGATGGCAATGCCGTGGACCGACGACAAGGGGGTCGACCGCCGGGACCCGCCGGCGGTGTGGATCCGCCCGCTGGCGCCTGTGGATGTGGCGCAGCTGGTGGCATGGGACCGCGATCCGGCTGTGGCCCGCCTGATGGGGCGGCGCTTCGACGATGTGGACAGCGCCCAGCGCTGGCTGTCTGCCATGGGGCCCCGGCGAGGCCGCCTCGCGTTTGCCATCATGGAGGGCGGCATCCTCCGGGGTGACGTCGAGCTGGAGCACATCGTGTGGCGCCGTGGTGAAGCAGAGCTGCGCATCTGCCTCGGGGACCCGGGCGTGTGGGGGCGCGGCCTGGGTACGGCCGCGATGCAGCAGGTGCTGACTTCCGCGTTTGGCCCCCTGCGCCTGCGCCGGGTCTATCTCCGCGTGGCCGTCGACAATGCCCGGGCGGTGCACCTGTATGAGAAGTGCGGCTTCGTGAAGTGCGGTCGCCTTGCGTCGACCGGGCGCCTCCGGGAGTTCCGACCCGTGTGGCTCATGGAAGTGTCGGCCGCGGCTTACGGTGCGGCCGTCGGGGTGCCGAGCGCGGCGGCGGCGGGCGCGGGGTCGACCACGGCCGAGTAGGGAGGCCACTGCGCGGGGCCCATGAGAGCCTCAGCGTTTTGATAAACCCCTCGGGCGGGATAGACGGTGGGGGGCCAGGCGCCTAGGCCGTCCAGCGTGCCGATGGCCTCGGCCAGAACGCCCGGAGCCACCCCGGGGTAGTCGTGGCGCACCAGCAGCGCCACGGCGGCCGGCGGATGCGACGTGAGATACCCGAGCCCGGCGTTGAGTGCAGCCAGCAGGCGTGCCAGCTGAGGACTGCGCCCCGCGAGCAGGAGGCGCGGCATGGGCGGCGTGGCGGCACCCACGTAGGCTAGGACGGCCCCCCGATTGTGGGTCACCAAGGCCAGGGCGGGCAGCAGCGGCGCCAGCAGATAGGGCAGCCGCCCCCCCTGAAACCATCGGCGGGCCTCTGCCCATCCAAGGGGCGTGATGGCGTCGCGCACGCCATGCTCGGCCAGGACCGTGGCCACCAGGCGCTCGTCGGCGGCCGTGGCGTCGGTGGCCGTCAGAGGCACGCCGCGCAGGTCGCGCCAGCGAAAATCGGGGTTGGCCACGGGGCTCAGCAGCACGAGGTCCGAGCGGATGAGGAGAAACCCGGTTACCGGTTTCGCCGCGTGGTCGGTCAGGGACAGCGCCGCGTCCGGCGTCCAGGTGACCGTCAAGGCCGGCGCAGCGCGCGCCAGTCCCACGTACAGCGGCAGCAGTCCCAGGGTGTGGGTGGGGCCTGTCAGGTCCACGACTCCGGGAGGGGGGGCGGGCGGGCCCGCCCGCCTTGGCGCGCAGCCCGCCAGCACCGCCGCGGCCAGCACCAAGGGCCCCGCGGCCCGCCACCGCGATCGCCTCGCCAAGCCATCACCTCCGTCGGTCTTGTGGGTCTTGGAGCAGCCTTATGCCAATCCGCCAGGGCTTAGGCGCGGCATCCCCGGTGCGTGCATGGCCCCTCCCCACAGGCCGAGTGAGGACGGGCTTGCGCACCCCGGGAGAAGACCGTGGCAGGCGATCACTACCCTCGGCGCGTCGCCCTCGCTGCACGCGGGCACGCCGAGCCGGATCGCCCCGGCTGCCGACGCCGTCGCTTGGCGCGGGGCCCAGCCCTTGCTATAATTGCAGGCGCGTCTGGAAGCCGGTTCGAGGCGAAAAACACGTTTGTCATGGGGGGTCAGCGGATGACGGTCAAGCCGTTGGGCGACCGGGTGTTGGTCAAGCTGGTAGAGGAGCACGAGCGGACTCAGGGCGGCATTTACATCCCGGACACGGCCAAGGACAAGCCTCAAACCGGCGAAGTCACTGCGGTGGGCGACGGGGAAAAGGTGACTGTCAAAGTGGGGGACCGGGTGATGTTCGCCAAGTTTGCGGGTACGGAAGTGAAGATCGACAGCGTGGAGCACCTGCTGTTGCCGATGGAAGATGTCCTGGCCGTGGTGGAGGGCTAGCAGCCCGCCTGGCGGGGGAAATCTCGGGAAACTGCATAGATACCAGCCGAAGATCGGCGTGATCGGGGGGGAAGCGCCAGCGAGCCGGGGGCGGTGGGAGCCCGGCCGTGGAAGCCTCGAGTGTCAGCCGGGAGGTGCCGAGTCACTCGGCGGCGGGTTCGCCCGATACAGCGGGGAAGCGTCATCCTCTAAGCCCTAACCCCAGCCACAGGGGGCAGGTGTCGGGTGCGGCGAGGATGGAACGAAGGTGGTACCGCGGAAGGCTGGCCTTTCGTCCTTTGGGGCGAAAGGCTTTTTGCTTGCACCGCGGCGGCAGCGAGGACAGCGCCAGGGAGTAACCCTGGAGAACGGAGGGGTGGCGGTGGCCGACTCTGACCCACAGGTGAGCGAGGAGGGCCGCACGCGGTACGCGCCGGCGGCGGTGGAGCAGCGCTGGTATCAGTATTGGGAGGAGCAGGGGCTGTTTACCCCGCCTCCAGATGGCGGATCCGGCGCCCCGACGTTTGCCATCGTGATTCCGCCCCCCAACGTGACGGGGGTGCTGCATCTGGGGCATGCGCTCAACACGACATGGCAGGATATCCTGGTGCGGTGGCACCGCATGCGCGGGGATGCCACCCTGTGGCTGCCGGGGACCGATCACGCGGGGATTTCCACACAGCAGCGCGTCGAGGCCATGCTGCGCGCACGCGGCCAATCCAAAGATGACCTGGGCCGCGAGGAGTTTCTTCGGGAAGCCTGGGCGTGGCGCGCCCAATACGGCGGCATCATCCTCGACCAGCTGCGGCGGCTGGGCGCCTCCGTGGATTGGTCGCGGCTGCGCTTCACGCTGGATGACGGCCTGTCGCTGGCCGTGCGCACGGTTTTCGTCCGCCTCTATGAAGAGGGCTTGATTTACCGCGGCGCGTACATGATCAATCGGTGCGTGCAGTGCGGGACGGCGCTGTCAGACATCGAGGTGGAGCACGAAGACGAAGACGGATGGCTCTGGCGCATCCGCTATCCCGAAGCGGGCGGCGGTGGGGCCGGACTGGAAATTGCCACGACGCGGCCGGAAACGCTGCTGGGCGACACGGCGCTGGCTGTGCATCCGGACGATGAGCGGTATCAGGCGTGGATCGGACGGCGCGTGGAGGTTCCGCTCGTGGGCCGTGAGGTTCCTGTCTTGGCCGATGCCTTTGTCGATCCGGCGTTTGGCACCGGGGTGGTCAAGGTGACACCGGCGCACGACCCCAACGACTATGCGATGGGTGAGCGCCACAGCCTGCCCCGCATTCAGGTGATCGGGGAGGATGGCCGCATGACGGCCGAGGCGGGGGCGTACGCCGGCCTTCCGCGCGAGGTGGCGCGCGAGCGGGTGCTGAGCGACCTGGAGGCGGCGGGGCTCCTGATGGCCAAAGAGCCGCTCCGGCATGCGGTGGGCCACTGCGAGCGATGCGGCACCGTCGTGGAACCTTTGATTTCTGTCCAGTGGTTTGTGTCGATGGGGCCGCTGGCCAAGCCTGCGCGGGACGCGGTGGCGGACGGGGCGCTCACGCTGGTGCCCGATCGGTTTGCCAAAGTGTATGTGAACTGGCTCGACAACATCCACGACTGGTGCATCAGCCGCCAGCTTTGGTGGGGGCACCGCATTCCGGCCTACTACTGCGGCCTCTGCGGCCAAGTCACGGTGTCCGTGGATGCGCCCACCACCCTGTCGTGTGGACATGACGCCCGCCAGGCGCACCAAGACGAGGACGTGCTGGACACCTGGTTTTCCTCGGCGCTGTGGCCCTTTTCGACGCTGGGCTGGCCTGCGGAGCCGCAGGGTGACTTCGACCGCTTCTACCCCACGCAGGTGCTGTCCACGGGCTATGACATCCTGTTTTTCTGGGTGGTGCGGATGGTGGCGCAGGGTTTGCACTTCACCGGTCGGGTGCCCTTTGACACGGTGTTGCTGCATGGGCTCGTGCGCGACGACCAGGGCCGCAAGATGTCTAAGTCCGCCGACAACGGCATCGACCCGCTGGACGTCGTGGAGGAATATGGCGCGGACGCTCTGCGCCTCTCGCTGGTGCTGGGCGCCGCCGTGGGCGCGGACATGCGATTTCGGCGCGAGCGCGTGGAGGCGGCGCGCCATGTCGCCAACAAGCTGTGGAATGCCGTGCGCTTCGTGCGCACGGGGATCGCGGCCGCGCCGCTCGTGCCGGCCGACCCGGCGCGGCCGGCCGATGCGTGGATTCTGTGGGAGCTGGACCACGCCGTGCGGGACACCACGCGGGCGCTGGAGCACTTCGAATTTGGCGAGGCGGCCCGCATCGCGACGGATTTCCTGTGGGACAAACTGTGCGACTGGTACATTGAAGCGGTCAAGGGCCGCCTGGCCGCGGCGGACGCCGACGGCGCGGCCGCTCGCTGGACACTGTATGTGGTGATGGAAGCCACACTGCGGCTCCTGCATCCGTTCATGCCGTTTGTCACGGAAGAATGCTGGCAGAGCCTGCCCCACACCGGCCCGAGCATCATGGTGGCGCCGTTCCCCACCGCTGAAGGCTTGGAGCGCACCCGCGCCGTAGCGGGACACTTAGCGGCCCAGTCTCTCATCCGCACCGTGAGAAACCTGCGCGCCGAGCTGGGGCTGTCGCCCGCCGAGCGCGCACAGGCGGTGGCCTTCGCCGCCGAGGCCGCGGTGGCCGAGGCGTGGGAGGCGAACCGAGCGGAAATTGTGGAGTTGGCGCGCCTCGCCTCCCTCAGCACCACGGCCGTGGACCGGCCCCATCCGGCCATCGCCGGCGTCGCGGAGGGCGGGACCGTGTATCTGCCGCTGGCGGGCTTGGTGGACTTGGCGCGGGAGCGCGAGCGGCTGGAGAAGGACCGGGCCGCCACGCAGGTGGACCTGGAGCGGCTGGCCCGCCGGCTGAATGACGCGGGGTTTATCGCGAAAGCCCCACCGGCTGTGGTGGACGACACGCGCCGGCGCCTCGGCGCCGCACAGGAGCGCGCCGCCCGACTGGCCGAGCGGCTGGAGGAGCTGTCCTGAACGTCGAAGCACTGGGACCGTGGTGGGTGGACCGCCAGCGGTTCGGCATCCGCCCGGGGCTGGCCCGCACGGCGGACCTGATGGCGCGGCTGGGCCACCCGGAGCGGCGCCTTCGCGTGGTGCACGTCGCCGGCACGAATGGCAAAGGGTCGACCGCCGTGCTGATTGCGGCCGGACTGCGGGCCGCCGGCCTCAAGACGGGGCTCTACACCTCCCCGGACCTGGGCAACCTCGCGGAGCGCGTGCAGGTGGATGGCGCTCTGCTGCCGGACGGGGAGTGGCGGGCGCTGGCGCGCCGCGTCGAGGCCGCGGCCGAGGCCGCGCCCGATCCGCCCACGCTGTTCGAGTGCCTGACGGCCGTGGCGCTCCTGGCTTTTGCCGACCGGCGGGTCGCCGTGGCCGTGCTGGAGGTGGGGCTCGGGGGCACCTTTGACGCGACCAACATCGTGCCCGTGCCTGCCCTGACCGTGCTCACGCCGATCGCGGTCGACCATCAGGAGGTGTTGGGGTCCACCGTGGCGGCTATCGCCCGCGATAAAGCCGGCGTGATTAAGCCGGGGGGGCGGGTGGTGGTGGCGCCGCAGGCGCCGCTGGCGCGGGCCGAGGTGGTGCGCCGCGCGCGGGAGGTGGGGGCCGTCCTGCGGTGGCCTGCCCATCGGGTGCTGTGGAGTGACGCGTCCGGAGTCACCATTGCGGTGCCGGGGCTGGCGGGCCGGGTGTGGCGGACCAAGCTGCTGGGGCGCCATCAAGGGGGCAACCTGGCCGTGGCGGCCACCGCGCTGGGGTGGCTGGGCGAGGGCTTGGACTGGGATTGGGACGCGATTGGGGCGGGGGTGGCGCAGGCGGACTGGCCGGCCCGCCTCGAGGTGCTGCCCGGCCGGCCGCTCGGGCTGGTCGATGGGGCGCACAACCTGCACGCGGCCCATGCGCTGGCGAAGGCGTTGGCGGAGCCGCACCTGACCCGGCCATGGCACCTGGTGTGGGGGACATTGACGGACAAGCCCTCGGCGGCGATGCTGCGGGCCCTCGTGCCGCGCGTCGCCTCGGTGGTGCTCACGCGGCCGCCAGGTCCGCGGGGCCAGGATCCTGCCGTCATTCGCCAGCAGTTGCGGCTGCCTGGGCGCCTGGACGCGGCCGTTGTGGACAGGGTGCCGGAGGCCATCCGCCTGGCCGCCCGGCGCGCCGGGCCATCAGGAGCGGTGCTGGTGGCCGGATCCCTGGCCCTGGCAGGCGAGGCGCGCCAGTGCTGGAGCCAGGCGGCGGCCATCGACCCACTCTGACGCCGTGCCGCATCGTGCCGGCGCATGGAACTTGGTGGGACGCGTGGCAGGGAATCGGGCGTTGAGTCGAACGGCCGCCGGGTGTTATGCTGGGGGAGCTCGGGGCCACGGCGGCATCTTGCAGTGTGGCCCCGTCTCCTGGGGAGGCCGAGACCGGAAGCCAGTGCGCGATGAAGGGCGGGGGACCGCTGAAAGCACGACGAGCGAGCCCGTGGCGCCTCCTGCTGTATGCGCTGGTGGGCGCCGTCGTCGGCAGCGTGGTGGGCCGGTGGCTGGGCCCTTACTGGCCGCCCTTGGGGAGAAGCTACGTGACCGTGGGGATGGGCACCCCGTGGACGCTGAATCTGGCGGTCGTGGGGTTCGCCTTGGGCGCATGGGTGCACTTGAACCTGGTGGGGTTGTTGGGACTGGTGGGGGGCGTCGCGGTGTGGGTGCGCTCCTAAGGCGGGAGCGCATGAGAGGTTTCTCAGCCATAAGACGCGCCCGCCGTGGAACTTGAGCCCCGGACGCGGCGTTAGACGGGAGGGCGGCTTGTCCGCAAGCCGGCGGACAGGCGCGGACAGGCGCGGACAGAAGGGTGGCGTCGGTGGGCGTCAAGGACTGGCCCGCTCCCGAGCGGCCGCGGGAGCGCTTGGCGCTCTTGGGGCCGGGCGCGCTGTCGGATGGCGAACTGCTGGCCGTGCTGTTGGGTACGGGCACGGGGGCCAAGAACGTTGTGGAGCTGGGGCGCGAGCTGGTGGCGGACGGATGGGAGTCGCTGGCGGGCCGCAGCGTGCGGGAGCTGACCCAGGTACGCGGGGTTGGGCCCGCGCGGGCGGCCATGTTGGTGGCCGCGCTGGAAGTGGGCCGGCGGGTTCGCCGGGCAGGCGTGGCGCGACGGGCGCTGCGGTCCGGGGATGACATTGCGGACTTGGTGGGCGATGAGATGGCCCGCCTCCCGCAGGAGCAGTTTCGGGTCGTGCTGGTAAACGCGAAGCAGCACGTGGTGGCGGTGGAGACACCGTTTGTCGGGGGGCTCACCTCGGTGGAGGTGCACCCCCGGGAGGTGTTTCGCGCCGCCGTGCGGGTGTCCGCCGCCGGGGTGATTTTGGTGCACAACCACCCAACCGGGGACCCGAACCCCAGCCGCGAGGATCGGCTGTTGACCAAGCGGCTGGCGCAAGCCGGGGAGACGTTAGGGATTCCAGTGCTGGATCATGTGGTGATTGGCCACGGCCGGCACATCAGCTTTAGGGAATTAGGGTTCCTCGGCGAACCCGGATAGGAAAGGGGCACCCGCCAGAGATGCTTCGCTACTTTTACAGTGCGTTTTCGCGCGATATGGGGATTGACCTGGGTACCGCCAACACCGTGGTGTTTGTCAAAGGGAAGGGCATCATTCTCCAGGAGCCCTCGGTGGTGGCGATTGACCAACAGACGGGAGAAATCATTGCAGTTGGCCAGGAGGCCAAGCAGATGGTGGGCCGCACGCCCGGGCACATTCGTGCCGTGCGTCCCCTCAAGGACGGCGTCATTGCCGATTTTGACCACACGCAGGGCATGCTGAAGCACTTCATTCAAAAGGCCGTACCCAACTTTCGGGTGTTTCACCCCATGGTGGTGGTCGGGGTGCCGTCGGGCGTGACCGGCGTGGAGGAGCGGGCCGTGAAGGATGCGGCGGTCCAGGCCGGAGCGCGCGAAGCGCTGGTGGTGGAAGAGCCCATGGCCGCGGCCATTGGGGCTGGGCTGCCGGTGGACGAGCCCACGGGCAACATGATTGTGGACATCGGCGGAGGTACCACGGAAGTGGCGGTCATCTCGCTGGATGGGATCGTGACTTCCCAGTCGATCCGGGTCGCGGGCGATGAGATGGACGAGGGGATTCAGAACCACATTAAGCGCACGTACAACATGATGATCGGGGAGCGGACGGCGGAGGAGGTCAAGATGACCATTGGGGCCGCGTACCCGCCGGACCAGGACCAGACGATGGATGTGCGGGGGCGCGACTTGGTGACGGGCTTGCCCAAAACGCTGAAAATTACGGCGTCGGAAATTCAGCGTGCGCTGTCGGACACCGTGAGCCAGATTGTCGAGGCCATCAAGGTCACGCTGGAGCGGACTCCGCCTGAGCTGGCGGCCGACGTGATGGATCGCGGCATCGTCATCACGGGCGGCGGCAGTCTGCTGCGGGACTTTGACAAGCTGGTGAGTGCCGAGACCGGCATGCCGGTGCACATGGCGGAGGAGCCCCTCCTGACCGTGGTGCGCGGCACCGGCATGGTTTTAGATGATGAAAAGCACCTGGAGGCACTTCGGCGCCGCAATCGCCGCTGACCGTTTTGGCCCGGGTCCGGAGGAGGTTGACCATTGGACTTCCTATACCGGTGGCGGCGGCCGATCCTTGCGGTGCTGGTGATGATCGTCCTGGCCACGCTGCTGTCGTACACCGCCAAACTGCGGGGCCACGTGCTCACGCTGTCTGCCGTGGCGGGCATCGTGGAGAGCCCCGTCGGCGGCGTGATTACGCACGTCGGCGGCGGGGTGCGGGGAGATGTCCAGAGCCTCACGCAGCTGTTCCGCCTGCAGCAGGAAAACCAGAAGCTCAAGGCGCGGCTGACCCTGTACGAGAGCCTGAAGCTGCAGCTGGAAGAAGTGCAGGCCGACAACACGCGCCTGCGCGGGCTCTTGTATCTCAAGAGCCAGCTTGGGAGCTGGCACCTCCTGGCCGCGTCGGTGGTGGCCCGAAATCCCAACAACTGGTTTTCGACGCTGACGATTGGCCGAGGCTCCACCAGCGGCGTCAAGGTCAATATGCCGGTCATCGTGCCGCAGGGGGTTGTGGGCCGTGTGGTGTCCGTGTCGCCCACCACGGCGCAGGTGCTGCTGCTGCTGGACCCGTCCAGCGGGGCGGGCGCGCTGGACGTGCGCAGCCGGTCGGCGGGCGTGGTGGTGGGCCGGGATCCCATTACCGGGACCCTGCGATTTCAGCTATTCAGCCACCACCCCAACGTGCTGCCCGGCGACGCCGTGGTGACGTCCGGCCTATCGCAGTACTTTCCCAAGGGACTCCTGCTGGGGCAGGTCATCCGGGTGGCGCCGTCGGCCGGCGGCCTGACGGAAACGGCCACGGTCAAGCCTGCGGTCAACTTTAATCAGCTGGAGACCGTGATGGTGGTGCTGTCTCATCCGGCCGGAGAGTCGACGCCTCCGCTGTCTGGGCTGGTGCCCTGATGTGGCAGTACCGCTGGTGGGCGTGGGTCTTGGTGTTTGCCGCCGCCCTCACGATTCAAACCACGTTTCTGCCCCTGGTGTTTCCCATCGGGTACGTACCCAACCTCGTGCTGGTGGTCGTGGTGGCGCTGGCGTTTTTTGAAAGCCCGTCGCGCGGAGCCCTCCTCGGCGCCATTGCCGGCTTGATGACGGACGTGGTGGCTGGTCGGCTCATCGGCATGAACCTGGCGCTGGACGCGATTGTGGGTTACCTGGTGGCCCAGCTGCAGAGCCAAATCATTCGGGATGATGTCTTGGTGCCCGGGCTCGTGGGCGCATTTGCCGCGGGGGCCAGTCGGCTGGTGGAGTGGGCGGTGCTGCGGGTGCTGGGCTACTCGTTTGCCTTCCGCCCCTTTGTCGCGCCTCTGCCGACCGATATCTTGTTTGCGCTGTTCATGACGGGGGCGGTCATGGGCCTCATGCGGCTCCGTCCGCGCCACGAGGTGGATGCCCGCCTGAGGTTTTAACCGAAGACTGCCATATTATACCTCGCGGGACTATAATGCTGGAGGAAACGGCGCGCGCTCAGCCGAAAAGCGGCAGGACTTGGCGCCGCGAGCCCGAATGACCCACTTGGACGCGGTAAAAGGGGGAGAACGGTCGGTATGCCTCGGCGACGGACAGCCACCGCGGCACAGGGGGGCATGGCCACGCCTTGGCTGGCGGGGCGGCCGGACGAGCCCGGCGCGTCGGCCTTGCCCACGTTGCTGGTGCGGCGCCACTTGCGTTCGGGTCAGCGGGTGCACTATCAGGGCAATGTCGTGGTGCTGGGCGATGTGAATCCGGGGGCCGAGATTGTGGCGACGGGCGACATCGTGGTGATGGGGGTGCTGCGGGGACTGGCGCATGCGGGGGCCGCCGGCGACAGCACCCGGGTGGTGGCTGCGTTTCGGCTGGAGGCTACCCAGCTGCGCATTGCCAGCTACATTACGCGGGCGCCAGAGGGAGACCGGCCGCCCGACGTGCCGGAAGTGGCACAGGTGCGGGCGGGCCAGGTGGTGTTGGACCATCTGACGCAATTGGACGAGGACCGCTAAGCAGGCCGCTGTCGGAGCGGCGTGACGCGACGTGAAGCTAGGTTAGGAGAGATGCAGCTATGGGAGAGGCCATCGTCATCACCTCGGGGAAGGGCGGCGTGGGAAAGACAACCACCACGGCCAACTTGGGGGCGGCCCTGGCCAACATGGGCCATCGCGTGGTGCTGGTGGATGCGGACATCGGCCTGCGCAACCTCGATGTGGTGATGGGGTTGGAGAACCGGATTGTCTATGACCTGGTGGACGTGGTTGAGGGATTTGCCAAATTGAAGCCGGCCCTCATCAAGGACAAGCGCTTTGACAACCTGTACCTGCTCCCAGCGGCCCAGACGCGGGACAAGAACGCCGTGTCGCCGGAGCAGATGCGGCAGCTGGTGGGTGACCTCAAAGAAGAGTTCGACTGGGTCATCATCGACTGTCCGGCGGGGATCGAGCAGGGATTCCGCAATGCTGTGGCCGGCGCCGATCGGGCCGTGGTGGTGGCGACCCCCGAAGTGTCCTCGGTGCGGGATGCCGACCGCATCGTGGGCCTGTTGGAGGCGCACGAGATTGAAAAGCCGCTGCTGCTGGTGAACCGCCTGCGCCCCGCCATGGTCAAGCGCGGCGAGATGATGGACATCGACGACATCATCGAGATTCTCGCCATTGAGCTGCTGGGCGTGGTGCCGGAAGACGAGGGCATTGTGATGTCCAGCAACCGGGGCGAGCCAGCGGTGCTGTCCGACCGGTCCAAGGCGGGGGAGGCTTATCGGAACATTGCTCGGCGGCTGGCCGGCGAGGAAGTGCCGGTCTTGGCCGTGGCCGAGGACGGCCTATTCACCCGGCTCCGCCGCCTGATGGGGTGGTCGGGATGAATCAACGCGGACGCGCCGGCGGATTTTTGGACCTCATCACACGGGTGCTGGGGCGTGACGAGGGCAGTCGCGGCACGGCCAAGGAGCGCCTGAAGCTGGTGCTGATCCACGACCGGGCCAGCTTGTCCCCGGAACTGCTCGAGGCCCTGCGCGCCGATATGATGAAGGTGATCACGGCCTACATGGACATCGACTCCGACGGGTTCAAAGTCGAGTTTGAGCGGCAGGACGATGCGGTGGCCCTGGTGGCGAACATTCCCATCGTTTCGGTCAAGCGGCACGCCTAAGTGCGCGGCCCCCCGAACCAGGATCCCCCCGGCGGCGTTGTCCCGTTATAAGCCGTTATAATGGGAAGCGCGTCCGGGGGGGATTTGGATGAAGGCACGCAGCGTATGGGGCCGAATGGATTTTGTGGTGCTGTTCCTTGTGGCGGGATTGGCCGTGCTGTCGCTGGTGGTGCTGTTTATCGCCACGAAGCCGATCTACCCCCTGGAGCCTACGTACTACGACAAGCGCCAGGCCATCTGGATGGTGCTGGGGCTGTTGTGCGTCCTAGTGGTGGCGGCCATTCCGTATGAGCGCATCGCCGCGTGGTCCAAGTATATTTACTGGGGCAACATGCTCCTGCTGATGGTCGTGCTGGTGAAGGGCCACACGGCGTTGGGCGCCTCGCGCTGGATTGGCTTTGGATCCATCCAGGTTCAGCCGTCGGAGTTTGCCAAGGTGGCCATCATCGTGACGCTGGCCGATCTGCTGAGCCGGCGGCCCAGCATGCGGCGCATCCGCGACTGGGTGAGCCCGGTGCTCCACGTCCTGCTGCCCATGGTGCTGATTATCAAGCAGCCGGACTTGGGCACGGCCCTGGTGTTTGTCGCCATTCTGATGGCCATGCTGTACGCCGCCGGGGCGCCGGGCCCCAAGCTCCTGCTGGTGTTTGGGGGCGGGTTCGCGCTGGTCGTGTTTTGGATCTATGCCCACCTGCACTGGACGATCGGGCACCATCCGATCCCGATCTTCATGCACACCTACCAGTTGAACCGGCTCCTGATTTTCTTGAATCCGGGCAAGAGTCCCATGGGCAGCGGCTACAACATCATTCAGTCGCGCATTGCCGTCGGCATCGGGGGCGTCTGGGGCGTCGGCGTGGCCGGGAGCCACGCGGGCCAGCTGAGCTTTCTGCCGGAGGCCACGACGGACTTTGTGTTTGCGGTGGTGGCCCAGGTGCTGGGGTTTGTGGGGACGATGGGGGTGCTGCTGGCGTACTTCATCATCCTGGCCCGCGGCCTCGTGATTGCGGCCGGAGCCAAGGACCGCCTGGGCATGCTGATCGCCGCCGGGGTGGTGGCGATGCTGGGCTTTCACGTGATTGAGAACGCCGGCATGGCCATTGGGGTCATGCCGGTGGCCGGTGTGCCGCTGCCGTTTGTGAGCTACGGCGGATCGGCGTTCATCGCGGATTCGCTGGTCATTGGGCTCTTGATGAGCGTGTACGCCCGGCGCGATCGGTACATGTTCGTGGCCGAGCCCGTGCCACCCGCCGCCTCCGCTCCGCGTGGTCCCAGAACCCCGGCGGCGTATGACTGACGATCGATAGACTGGGGGACGAGGATGAGTCGGCCGCAGATGGGCGTGAGCCGTTTTGACTTGCATTGGTTTTCTGTGGTGAACCACTGGACGCGGGTGTCGCCGGTGCTGAACCATGTGGGCAAGGTGCTCGCGGGCGATGCGCCCGAAATATGGGCCGTGCTGCTGCTGCTGTTCTGGTTTTGGCCGCCGCTGGCGGCCAACCGCGCGCGGCGCACGGTGGTGTACGCGACCGTGAGCGCCGTGCTGGCGCTGGCATTGAACTACGTGCTGACCCACACGTTTCCATACCAGCCCCGGCCGTTTGTCTACCTGCCGCCGACGGCCGTGCACCAGCTCCTGCCCCACGTGGCGGACTCCGCGTTTCCCAGCGATACCACGGCGGGCAGCTTCGGGTTTGCGACGGCGTTCTTCTACGCGCGGGCGCGCGATGGCTGGTGGGCTTGGCTGCTGGCCGCGGCCATCGGCGTGGCGCGCGTGTTTGTCGGCCTGCACTGGCCCAACGACATTCTGGTGGGGGCGCTGGACGGGGTGGTGGCGGGACTGGTCGTCCTAGCCAGCCGGCGGGCGCTGGAGCCGCTGGTGCAGTGGCTGTTCAGGCTGTTCCGGTTTCGGCCTGCCCCAGCCGGCCAGCGCATCTGACGATGGGCAGGGGGAGCCTGGCTGGGAGCGCCCGATGACGGCGCTGGCCGTGGCCATGCTGGCGGCGGCGATCGGCTTCGCCCGCTGGAGCCGTGAAGACCGGCCCCGGTGGGCGCAGTGGGCGGGGGCGGGCGCCGGAGGGCTGGCGGCGGCCGCCGCCGCTTGGGTGTGGCCGGCGGCCGCGGCCGGGTCCCTGGGAATTCTGGTGGGGGCGGGCTTGGCGTGGGGGCGGCCGGTGGACAGGAGTGTGCGCGCGGAGGGCGTGTGGCTCGTGGCGGTGGCCGTCGCGGCGGGCGCAGGCGCCGCGCTGGTGGGCCCCGTCATGCTAGCGGGGCTCGGGGTGGGCGGCGCGGCCGCCGCCTGGGTGCGGGAGGCCGGCGCCGGGCGACTGACCGCCCCGCCCGCGCTGCAGGGGCGTCCCCGCCCGTATCGACTCCACGTCCTGGTGTGCGTA
>JAKADP010000106.1 GCA_021820465.1 Bacillota bacterium | reverse complement strand
GGTAGGGCCCCCTCCGCCCCCGGCCGGGCTTTCGTTTGACTGGTCCGCCTGGAGTCCTGGGGCCCGGCCGACGAAGTTGCCCAGCCGGCTTCGCCCCCGCCATGCGCTCATCGCCGCCGCGGCCGTGGCGGTGCTGGCCGCCGGAGCCTTTGTCCTGCACCAGGACGCGCTGGCCGCGGTGCCGCCCCTCCCATTTGCCGCCGCCCCCCGCGCGGCGGCCCTAAATCTGGTGGTGGAGGGCGGGCCCTCCGTGGCGGCGGAGCCGTTCGGGTCATCCACCCTGGCGCACCTCGCAGCCAAGGCGCTGGCGCCCGGGCTGGCATCCTACCGCATCTCCACGGCCAGCGCGGCAGAGCGGTCCACCGCGTACCGCATTGGGGCGCTTCAGGTTGGGTGGGTCCCGGGGCCCCACGGCCTGGTGATGGTTCTCCGAGAGGCTGCGGGCGCGGCACCCGTCGTGTACAACCTCGCCAGCCATGGCCAGCGCGTCGGAGGCACCGTCGCGCCGCGCGGCTACGTGCTGTACCGGTTTGCCGGCCAGGCGGGGGCGGTGCGCGTGGTCGCGTCCGGCCGGCAGGCCATCTTTGCCTGGACCGCGCCCGGGGGACCCCACCGGTGGGTTCACGTGGACAGTGGAGCGTGGAGCCCCGCGGCCGGTCAGCCTGTGCCTCGGGGCGCCTATGGATCCTGGGTATATCAGGGGCCGCCCGGGTCAGGAGGTCGGGTGCAGGGGGTGCTTTCGAGCGGGCTCTTGTGGGTGCAACACGACCGGTGGTGGCTGTTGCCCACACGCGGCCCGGCCATCCCCCTGGTCCACCTGCTGCCAAACCCCGCCGGGACCTTTCTGACGATGAACCCGGCCACCGCCTATCCGGGGGCGGCCAACGAAGTCCTGGTCAGCACCGTGGGCGGCGGTGCATCGACCGGGGCCGACCTCTGGTGGAACCTCACGCAGAACCGGTGGGGCACCACCGCCGCGGTGGCGGCGCCCCTGCCCTCGGTGCTGGCGCTCCGCGCCGGCTGGATATCCCTGGGGCCCTTTCCCCAGCTGCTCACGTATGGATCGCCGCCGTCCATGCTCACCATGAAGCGGGGGATCACCACGCTCACGGCGTGGGAGCATTGGGTGTTCGGCCCAATCCTGCAGGCGGGCGGCAAAGCGGCGGCGGTGGGCACGTATGGCTGGCGGCACGGCACGTTTGTCCCGGCGCAGGTGGTGCAGACCGGTGAAGTGGCGGCCGTCGCCTTTCCGGACTGGGGACCCACCTACGTGGACAATCTCACCGCCCCCACCCCCGGTATGTTTGGCGACGAGATTCAGGGACCGGCCACCGTCAGCCTCACGGCCGCCAACGGGGGCTATCGCACGACGGTCCCGCTCAGCACCGGCGAGACGCTGACGGTGGAGCGGCGCTGGCTGGTGGTGCAGAACCCCAGCGGGCATGACGACCGCGTCGGGTGGCCGAACGCCGCGGGGCAGCTGCAGTGGCACACGCTGGCGCCGGGCACCGTGCCTCAGGTGGGCAGCGGGTTTCTGTGGTGGGCGCACGATGGCCACACCTACCTGTGGATGCCGGCCTTCATGCTGCTCGCGGGCCCGTGAGGCGCCGCCTCGGCGAGCCCGCCTGGCTCGCCCCGCTCATGATGGAGTGGGCGGATCCCGTGCTGCACAGGCTCTGGGTCCGGACCGGTGATGCGGCGCGGGCGCAGCACCTGACGCGGCAGGTGTTTCTGCGCGCCCTGCACCTGGCCGGGCCGGAGGTGCCGGCCATCGCCGACCTGTTTCAGCTCGCGGAGCGCCTGACGCCCGGCGGGCAGCGGCGGTCGGACGCCCCGTGGGAAGCCGGACTCCTGCGCTTGCCCCTGCGCGACCGCCGAGTTGGGTGGCTCGCGCTGTACGGCCGGTGGTCCTTTGAAGATTTGGCGGCGGCCGAAAACCTTTCCGCCGTCGCCCTCATGGCATCGCTGGGACGCCTCGCACGGGTGATGGGCCAGCCGCTGCCGCCCGATGACGAGGGGGCCTGGCGCCGTTGGCTGGCGGAGCACGGACCGCCACCGCTTCCGGCGGGCGCCGGGTTTCGCTGGCGCGACTGGGATCCTCGGGCTCCGGTGGAGCGAACGCGCCGGATCCGGCCGCGGCACGTGCTGGTGGCTCTGGCGGGGGCGCTGGTGCTGGGTGGGTGGGTGTGGCACACCGAGGCGGCGCGGCGGGCGGCCATCCCGCGCCTGCCGTTCGCGGAGCAGCCGGCGACCACCATGTTTCACATCGTGGTGGCCCATGGCGTGCCCGTGCAGCGGCGTCCGTTTGGCAGCACCTCGGCGGCACCGGTCCCGGGAGCGCGGCTCACGGCCGCCTTCACCCGGTACGACATTGCCACCACCAGTCCCGGCCATCCCACCCGCGCGTATCAAGTGGGATCGCTGCAGGTGGCGTGGGTGCGCAACCAGGCAGGGGTGGGGCTGATTGTGGCGGACCCCACGGGCGCACCTGTCAGCGTCGTGAATCTGGCCAGCGGAGGCGGTGCCGTCCACGCCACGGCTGAGCCGGGGTACCGGGTTTACGGGTTTGACGGGCTGGCAGGGGCGGTGCGCATCACCGAGGACGGCCACCACACCATCGTCGCGTGGGCGGCCGGGCTCAACGAGGGCATCGAGAGCGGCGCGTGGAGCGTGGCCACCGAAAGGCGGCCCCGCGGCCCCGAGGGTGGCCGCGCCTATGCGGCCCCGCCCGGCCCAGGGATCGCCGTGGGCGTGCTGGCCGACGGCGTCCTGTGGCAGACGAAGTCGGGGTGGTGGCTGCTTCCCCCGTCAGGCCCGCCGCTGCCGCTCATCCTGCAGCCTGGGGGCGCCTCGGCTCCCCACCAGTTTGCGAGCCTGTGGCCGCCCTATCCCGGGGCGTCCAATGAAGTTTTGGCCTACGAGTATTGGCAGTCCATCGGGGGCGGACCGAGCAACATCTGGTGGAACCTGGCCAGTGAGCGCATGGGGGTCGTGTCTTCCGGCTTCGGAGCGGCCGGGGGACTGCCAGTGAGCGTGGGGTGGGTCAGCGACAGTGGGGCCGGGGTGTTGGATACGTACGCGTCGCCGCCAGCGCACGTGGCGCTGCCAGCCAGCGCCATCGCCTTAGCCGCCTGGGGGCACTCCGTGTTTGTGCAGCAGTGGCGCCGCGGGGCGCCCTGGCGCACGGGGACATACAGCTGGGCGCACCGCACATGGACGCTGGCCCACGTGGTGCAGACGACCGAGTGGCAGGTGGCGGCTCTGCCGCACTGGGGGCCCACCTATGTGGATGTCGTTGGACAGGACATGATGAATCGCGAGGGGGTGCCGCTGTCCGGGCCCTGCACCGTCCGATTCGTGTCCGCCACAGGGCGCGAGCGGGCGGCGGTGGCCCTGCCGCGCGGCAGCATTCTGACGGCGGGCGCCCGCTGGGTGGTGATGGCCTCGAGCCAGCACCCCAATCAGGTGCGCGTGGCTTGGCCCGACGCCGCGGGCCGCCTGACCTGGCACGTGGTGCAAGCGCCGGCGGGCGCCGTGATTCATCAGAACGCTCAATTTCTGTACTGGACCGCGGGTGGCCACACCTACACCTGGGTCCCCCCCTTTCAGCCGTACTGACGCCCACTCGGGCGAAGCCGTCTGGCAGATTCGTGGAAGATGACCACGCACGGCAGGATCTAGGACGCGGGCGCGGAAAGGACTAAGGGGCGCGGACCGCCGCGCCGCCTCGAGGGAGCGAAGCAGGAGGAAACATGGCAAACATAACCTATCCCGCAACCCGCATGGCACCCGTGACGGATGTGCTGCACGGGGTGAGCATCGTCGATCCGTATCGCTGGCTCGAGGACGGGACCTCGGCCGAGACCACCCATTGGGTGGCGGAGCAGAACGCGCTGACCCGCGAGGTGTTGGGCGCCCTGCCGGTGCGCGCCGCGATCAAGGCGCGCTGGCTGGAGCTGGCGCACGCCGGCAGCGTCGGCAGCCCTCGGATGGTAGGCGAGCACCTTTATTATCTCGAGCGGGCTCCGGAGGAGCGGCAGCCTCGGCTCATGCGCCGGCGCCACGGCACCGGCGACCCCGAGTTGGTGTTGGATCCCAATGCCGACCATGAGGCGGGGCTGGTGGCGCTGGACTGGTACCAGCCCAATCCAGAGGGCACGCGCGTGGCGTACGGCCTGTCCAGCAACGGAGACGAGTGGAGCACGCTGTACGTGCGGGACATGGAGCGGGGCGAGGCGCTGCCGGTGGCCATCCCGCGGTGCCGCATGAGCTCCGTGGCATGGCTGCCGGGTGCGGAGAGCTTCTTCTACACCCGCTATCCGCTGGTGGGCACGGTGCCTGACGGCGAGCTCCCGTATCACAAGCGGGTGTACTGGCACAACTTGGCCGCCGAGGATCAGGAGTATCGGCAAGATCCCGAGGTGTTTGGCGCGGGGCGCGACCGGCGCCACAGCCCGCATGTGGACATCACCGACGATGGGCGGTACCTGGTCATCACCATGATGATGGGCACCCAGCAAAACGAGATCTGGTGGGCCGATCTGGCCCAGGGCTTGTCGGCGCCAACCTTTCAGGCGCTGTTCGTGAACCTCGAGGCTCGCTTCCACGTGGGCATCACCGGGCACCGCCTTGACGTGTGGACCAACTGGCAGGCCCCAAACGGCCGGATGCTCGGGGTGGACTTGGACGAGGGGCCGCGAGGGGCGGAGGCCGCCGTGGAGCTGGTGCCGGAGCATCCACGGCGGGCCCTGCAGCACGCGGTCCGCTGGGGCGACGGCGACAGTCGGGACGGCCGATGGCTGCTCGACTACCTGGAGGATGCCAGCTCGCGTCTGGTGCTTAGGGACGAGCCTGGCGGATCGCCGAAGGATGTGGCGCTGCCCGAGCTGGGCACCATCTCCGCGATGGCCGTGGACAAGACGTCGGGCCAGGCCTTCGTGGGCTACGAGTCATTTGCCATTCGACCCGGCATTTGGCGGGTGAGCCGCGAGCAAGGACGCATTGCCCCACATATGACGGTGCCGGAAGACAGCACGGCGCCGCCGATTGCCGTCACCCAGGAGTGGACGCGGTCCCCCGATGGCACCGCGGTCCCCCTGTTCATCGTGCAGCGGGCCGACGGCACCGGTGCGGGGCCCAAGCCCACCGTGCTGTCGGGCTACGGGGGATTTAATCTCTCGCGGACGCCGACGTACAGCCACGACCAGCGGCTGTGGGTGGAAATGGGCGGCGTGTTTGCCGTGGCCACGCTGCGCGGCGGGGGAGAGTACGGCGCCGAGTGGCATCGCGCCGGCATGCTCGAGCAGAAGCAGCACACGTTCGACGACTACCTGGCGGCCGCGGACCATCTGGTGGCCCAGGGCCACACCGACCGGCGGCACTTGGCGCTGTGGGGCCGCAGCAACGGCGGGCTGTTGGTGGGGGCGGCCCTGACCCAGCGGCCGGACGTGTGCCGGGCCGTCGTCTGTGGGGTCCCGCTCTTGGACATGGTCCGCTACCACCGCTTTCTCATCGCGGACCTGTGGACCGCCGAGTACGGGTCGGCCGACGACCCCGCCCAGTTTGCGTACATCTACGCCTACTCCCCGTACCATCACGTCGAGCCCGGGACGGCATATCCCGCCGTGCTGTTTTACGCGGCCCACGGCGACAGCCGCGTGGATCCGCTGCACGCGCGGAAGATGGCGGCCGCGATGCAGAGCGCCACGACGTCGGACCTGCCCATTCTGCTGCGCATCGAGTTCCAGGCCGGACACGGCGTGGGCAAGCCCATCCCCAAGCAGGCGGACGAGTACGCCGACATTCTGAGCTTTCTGGCCGACCAGCTGGAGCTGGGTGGCGGGGCGTGACGGGACTGCTGACCTCCTGACTCATGGACGAGCGAGCGCCGGCGCATTTGCGTCGGCGCTCGCTCGCTAACGGCTCCACGAGGGAAGCGTGGCGCTCAGCCCTCCAGCAGAAGCATCTCGGGGTTTTCCACCAAGTTCTTGATGGTGGCCAAAAAGCGGACGGCTTCGCTCCCGTCCACAATCCGGTGGTCGTACGAGAGGGCCACGTACATCATGGGGCGAATGGCCACTTCACCGGCCACCGCGATGGGCCGCTCCTGAATGGTGTGCATGCCCAGGATGGCCACCTGCGGTCCATTTAAGATGGGCGTGGAAAACAGCGACCCAAACACGCCGCCGTTGGTAATCGTAAACGTCCCGTCGGCCAAGTCCTCGAGGTCGAGCGTGTTGTCGCGCGCGCGCTTGGCGAGCCGTCCAATTTCGGCCTCGATCTGGTAGAACGACAGCCGGTCGGCGTCGCGCACCACCGGGACCACCAATCCGCCCTCGGTGGCCACCGCAATGCCGATGTGGTAGAAGCGCTTCAGCACCATGTCGTCGCCGACAATCTCCGCATTCAGGCGGGGAAACTGCTTTAGGGCCGCCACCGCCGCCCGCGTGAAGAACGACATGAACCCGAGCCGCACCCCATGACGCTCCAGGAACGCCTCCTGGTGCCGGCGCCTCAGCTCGCGGGCCGCGGTCATGTCAATCTCATTGAAGGTCGTGAGCATCGCCGCCGTGTGCTGCGTCTCCACCAGGCGGCGCGCGATGGTGAGGCGCCGCCGCGACAGGCGCACGCGCTCGACGGGCCCGCCGCTCTCCCGGGCGGGGGGCGCGGCGGGGGCCGCAGGCTCTCGAGCGGGTGCGGGCGCGG
>JAKADP010000026.1 GCA_021820465.1 Bacillota bacterium | reverse complement strand
TGGCGATTGCCGCGGCCAGCTGGGCGTGGACCCTGCCCACGGCCGTCGCGGTGGGTCTGGTGGCGGCGCTTGACCTGCACTACGACCCCGCCACCGGCCGGACGGCCCAGCTGCGCGTCGCGGGGGCACTGGCGCTGGTGGGCGCGGCAGCGGGCCTCGTGGTGGTGGGCTTCGTCGCGCTGGTGCCGCTGCAGGCCGCCTTCCCGCTGCTGCGTGCGGGGCTGGATGACATTGGCCGCGCCGTCGCGTTTTTCGTGACGGCGCTGCGCGTGGGTAAGGCGCCACACTTATTTCAACAGGTGTATTTTGGTCCTGTGCGCCCCATCCGCACGCATCTCCACCACCAGCCGCCGACCCCGCTGTGGTTTCTCCTCCTGGCGGCGCTGGGCATCGCGGGGGGCTTGGCCTTGGCGCTTGTGCGCACGGCGCAGACTGTGCCCCCGCCGCGCCGCGGCCCGGGCAGCCGCGACGACGACCGCGTGGAGCGCCAGGCCATGGAGCTGGCACGCCGGCGCCGGCTGTACGGGATGCGGGCCGTCCTGACGCGGCGGGTGGTCCAGCTGCGCATGCGGCGGGCAGAGCGCCGGCGGGCCGGCCCGAGGCGCGGCGAAACTGTCCGGGAGTGGCTGGGGCGGGTTTACGGGGGGCCGACCGGCGCACTGTCGACTCTCGCGGCTCTCTATGAAGAGGTGCGCTACGGCGGCGTCGGCGATGACGCCCCACGAGCTCGCGAGGTTCAGCGCCGCTGGCCCACGGAGTCGGAGGAACCCAGGGATCAGCGTGAGACGCTGTGACCGCACCACCCACCGCGTGCCATCACCGGCCTTCCGCCAGGCGACCCATCCGGAGGGCAGCCTGCCGGCGGGGCCGGTGGAGCAGTGCGCTGTCAGCCTCGCCCCGCCGCTGCGGGACAGGATCGAGGCGCAGAAGACGTGCGCCAACCGCGATGACCGTGGCTTGGTGCTGATGCCGACGGCCACCGGGATGGCCCAGCCGCGCTTATCCCCGGGGCCGTCTCGCCATCACGGCGCGCCCGGCCGTCAGCTCAGGCGGACGCGGGCCAGCCGCAGCGAGTTGGACACGACCGAAACTGACGAGAGCGCCATCGCGAGCGCCGCCCAGACGGGATTCAGAACGCCGAAGGCCGCGAGGGGCACCAGCACGACGTTGTACACGGCGGCCCACCCCAGGTTCTGGCGAATGACGCGCATGGTGGCCCGCGACAGCGCCAGCGCGTCGGGCACCAGCGTGAGGTCGCTGCCCAGCAGCGTGATATCCGCGGCGGCGCGGGCCACCTCGGTCCCGGTGCCCATCGCGATGCCCACGTCGGCCCGAGCCAGGGCGGGTCCATCATTGATGCCGTCGCCCACCATCGCCACGGGTCCTGCCTGCGCCAGCGCCGCCACCTGCTCGGCCTTGTCCGCCGGGGCGAGCCCCGCGTACACCGAGTGAATGGGCAGGCCCGCCGCCACCGCGCGCGCGGTGGCTTCCCGATCGCCGGTCATCATGTGGAGCGTGAGCCCGCTCTGCGCCAGGCGCTCCAGGGCCGGCGCCGCGTCCGCCTTCAGCCGATCGGTCAGCAGGGCCGCACCAATGAAGCGGCCGCCGCGGCCCGCATAAATGACCGCGCCATCGCCTGTGGTGAGGTCGGGAGGCACCTCGATGCCGTGCTGCCGCAGCCAGGCGACCGTGCCCACCACGACCAGATGGCCCTCGACCGTGCCCGAAACACCCAAGCCGACGCCCGCCCGAAAGTCATCCGGCGTGGGGGGAAGGGTGATGCCGTCTGCCGCCGCCGTGTCCACCAAGGCGCGGCCAAACGGATGCTCGCTGCCCTGCTCCAGGGCCGCGACCCAGCGGATCCAGCTGTCGCGGTCCACGTCGTCGGGTCGGCCCACGACGCGGTCGAGGGTGGGGTGGCCGTCGGTGAGCGTGCCGGTTTTGTCAAAGACAACTTGCCGCAGCGTCGAGACACGCTCCAGGGTGCCTGCACCCTTCAGCAAAATCCCGCGGCGGGCGCCCCGACCCGTTCCCACCATGATGGCCGTGGGGGTGGCCAGGCCCAGCGCGCAGGGGCAGGCCACCACCAGCACCGCCACCGCCGCCAGCATGGCCGCGAGCCACGAATGGCCGGTGGCGCCCCACAGGACAAATGTGACCGCCGCCACCCCGATGATGGCGGGCACAAACACGCCCGCCACGCGGTCGGCCAGCGCCTGAATAGGCGCCTTTTCGGTCTGCGCCCGCTCTACCAGCCTCACGATGGCGGACAGCATGGTGTCGGCGCCAACGCGGGTGGCTTCCATCTCCACGTAGCCGCTCCCATTGATGGTGGCGCCCACCAGCGGGTCGCCCACGCCTTTGGGTACAGGGCGCGACTCGCCGGTCATCATGGACTCGTCAACCTCGGTCGTGCCGCTGACCACCTCGCCATCCGTGGGCACGCGCTCGCCCGGGCGCACGGACAAGCGGTCGCCCACCACGACCTGGCTGGTGGGCACCTCGCGCCAGGTGCCGGCCCTCAGCACGTGAGCGGTGGGCACCCCCAGCCGGGAGAGGGCCCGCACGGCATCGGCGGCCTGTCCCCGCGTGCGCGCCTCCAGGTACTTGCCGATGGAAATAAACGTAAGAATTAGGGCGGCGGTGTCGAAGTACACCGGCCGCCCCGGCAGCACCATCAGGGCCAGCACGCTGTAGCCGTACGCCACGGTGGCGCCCAGCGACACCAGCGTATCCATGTTGGTGGTGCCGTGCCGGAGGCTGTTCCACGCCCCGCGGTGAAAGGTTCGCCCGGTGTAGAGAAAGACGGGGAGGGCGGCGAGCGCCATGAGGAGGTCGTGCAGCCGCGCCGTGGGCGCGTGCGCTACGGCTGGGATCCACATGAGCGCGAGCACCACCGCGCTCCCCAGCGCCCCCACCGCGAGCGCGCGCACCCGCTCACGCATCTCGTCGCGGTGGGGATCCGGCGCGTGGGCCTGGTTCGGATCCGGCGGGGTGTAAACCTCCGCCTGGTACCCGGCCCGCTCCACGGCCTCCAGCAGCGCGGCGGGTTTGGCCTCCGCGGGGTCAAAGGTGACCGAGGCACGCTCGAGCGCCAAGTTGACGACGGCGGACTCCACTCCCGGAACCTTTTTGAGGTAGCGCTCGACCCGGCTGACGCAGGACGCGCAGGTCATGCCGCCCACGGCCAGCTCGAGCGAGCGGGGTTCGGGCGCGGCCGCCCGGGGGAGGACGCGGGCCTGGTACCCGGCTCGCTCCACGGCGGCCGCCAGGGCGTCAGGATCAACGCCGGACGAGGACGGAAACGACACCGTCGCCCGCTCCAAGGCCAAATTGACCGCAGCCGACTCTACCCCCGGAACCTTTTTCAGATAGCGCTCCACCCGGTTCACGCAGGACGCGCAGGTCATGCCGCCCACGGCCAGCTCCACCGTGGTGTGCTCCGACTCACGGGGTGACGGCGTCATGGGGTGTACCTCCCTGGTGGTCCTGACAGATCGGCTCGGGCCCGCCCGTGGGCCAGACTCCCTGGGAATATTTGAGCGCCGTTACCAGCTCCTCAATCAGGGGAGCTCCGTCGCCCGAGCGAATGGCGTCGCTCACACAGGTGGACAGGTGGTTTTTGAGCATGATCTGCTGGACCTGCGTGAGGCTGGCCTGCACGGCCGCCAGCTGCTTCACGACGTCCACGCAGTAGCGTTCCTCGTCCACCATGCGCTGAACGGACTTCAAGTGACCCGCCGCCACCTTGAGGCGCTGCGCGGCATCCTGCTGATATTGGGCAATCATTAGCCACCTCCCCCCCACCCGGGGTGGGGTATACCTGACTATACCACGCGCGTGCGGCCGAGCAAGCGGCCATGCCGGGCGGCGGGGGTCACGACGAGGCGCCGGGCCAACGGGGCGCCAGCATTTTTGGGCCTGGGCGTGGCCTCGGATTCGGCGCATACGGGGAGACTGGGCAGTATATGACCGTTGGAGGGCCATGGCGTGGTTAAAGGGGCGGCACAACCGGGGCAATTCCGCCCGCCGCGAGTGCCAGCGAAGCCACGCCGATATCATTCGTGCGCTCGTCGCGGCTGGAGAGGGCGTCGTACTCTAAGGCGGGAAGCGAATCCGGGGATCCCCACGGCGTTTCCCTCGATCGCGTGGCGCATGCGGCGATGGCCCTTCCTTTGTGGAAGTGAGCTATCCACGAATGCGACGCGTGGCCGCTGGCGTGCCGCCGGATCCTGCAGGCTTCAGCATAGCGCTGGCGGCCCATTGACGGAGGCCGTTCGACTCTCTACACTGCGGATATGGCTGGATCGGGCGGTCGAATCGTGAATCGCGCCGAGCTTTGCGGTGCACGTCGGTACTGCTGAGAAGGGGGTGAAGCCGATGGCGGATACCAAGAAGGTTGTCCTGCCTGGCCTGGAAAAATCTTTCACTAAGACGAACAGCAATCTGAAGGCGATCATTGACGATGCGTTGCGGGACATCCCCGTGACGATAACCAACCGCGCTGGGGCAAAAGTGCGGGTGCCAGCCACGCCGGGCGATGGGCGCACCGACGCCCTTGCTACGGGTTCCTCACGGCCACGCGCCCACGGCGGTAACGTTCCAACGCCACGAGAACGGCTTCCTGAGTAAACAGCTCACACACGATACCGGTTTTCACGTCTACGAACGTCCTGAGCGGGCCGGCAAGATGGTCGGTCACTGCCTGCAACTCGTCAGTCCGTTCCAGGACAACCCCATGCACCACATCTTCGGGTTTGGATGCGGTGGCGAGGATCCCTGTAACCCGGCCGAGGGGTCCGGCCATAAGCGAGGATACCCTCAGGCAAACATCCGGTTCAGATCCGACGAACTGCTCCCATACGTCGCAATCGTTGGCGACGGGAAGGTTTCTGGCTTCGCGGGCCTTGTTGCGTCGCGCGGCCACTGTGGATGCCAGCCGGGGCTTGAGGAGAAATTCGATGGCAAGAGCGACCAGCAGGGAGAACAAAAAAAACTCAACAGCCTGCTGGGCGCCTGAGAGATCTCCCGTTAAGGTCGAGAAGGAGAGCGAGCGGTGAGCGCCCAGAGATAAAACCACCCAGAACAGCAAGATGCCCGGGGCATTGTTCAGCGTTGCCGAGATGGTGGCGTCGATCTCGGACGACGTTAGTTTGCGGTCGCGATAATAAGGGTCCAGTGCATTGTTCAGTCGTGTAGCCATGATTCCTGGGAGAAGGAACAACACGACACTCAGCACTCCGGTGATGTCCCTCGCCTCCCGTGCGGTGATCGGCATTATTATAGACCATAGGGAATCAGAACACTATCTATCGTACAAGGCCGCTGCGAGTTCGTTCATCCAACGACGGGCGCGTGATGCGTGCCCGTCGTCTGCCGCGGGTCGCGGGGATAGGTGGTTGTCCGCGGGCGGGTCTTTATTTCTCAAGTGGCTTGTCGCCCTTCACGACTCGGCCTTCGGGCACGTGGGGGCCACCCGTCTTTGGAGTCATCGGTAGGGAGGCTGCCCGAGGGTGGGTCGGCTGATAGTCCCGTGTGCAAGGGAAGCATGGCATCGTGACCGGGCGCTAAAACGGGCGCCTAAAGATCGTGCGGCGCCCTGTCCTCATGGGGCGTGTCACCTAAAGATCCCCCGCGTTACAGCCGGATGACGCGGCCTGGACCCCCCACGGCGGCCGTGTAGGCCCTCGGGGCATTGGCCACAGTCTCTTTCAGGCAACTGTCCTACCTGGTTATCTCCACCTCCGGACCAAGCCCGCGAAGTGATGGCCTGGCCGGCTGGCTGCCCAGTGGAACACGGGACACCTCCGCCGGGTCGGTGCCGGTCGGCCGCGTCCACGTCACGTGGACCTGGTCGGCCGCGGAGGATGGGATTGCAGGAAGGCTTTCGCCCCTCCCAAGACGTGGGCGGCAATGCGCGCTTGGCTCTCCTGGGTGAGGCCCGCGATGTGGGGCGTGGAGTGCACGCGGGGGTGGCTCCGCAGGGGATCGTCCGGAGGAGGCGGCTCCGCTTGGCGCACGTCGAGGGTGGCGCTGCTCACTTGGCCGCTTTCCAGGGCGGCCAAGAGCGCGCCTTCATCAATCAGGCTGCCGCGCGCCGTGTTGATGACGTGGGCTCCTCGCGGCAGCAAGCCGATCCGCCGGGCGTCCAACAGGGGGGGCTGGCCCGGCACGGCCGGCAGGTGGAGCGAGAGCCACTGCGCTTGGGCCAGGGCGTCCTCGAGACGCGACATGCTCCGCGCGCCGGTGGCGCGCCAGGCGGGGTGGCCTTGGGCGAGCCGGGGATCGTGGGCCAGCACGTCAAGACCCAGCGCGGCTGCGCGCACCGCCACGGCGCGGCCCACGTGACCGAGGCCAATGAGCACGAGGGCTTGGCCGGCGAGCTCCCGGGCGCGGGCATGGCGCTCCCACTGGGTCCGGGTGGCGGCCAAGGTGGGCACCAGCTCCCGGCTGACCGCGAGCATCGCCGCCAGGACATACTCGGCGACCGCCGCCGCGTTGGCGCCCGGCGCAGCGATGATAGCAATGCCGCGGCGCGTGAGCGCGTCCACGTCCAAGTTGTCCATCCCACTGCCCAAGCGGCCCACCACCCGAAGGGCCGGGGCGCGGTCGGCGAGGGCGGCCGTGACCCGGGTGCGGTTCCGCACCACCAGCGCCTCGGCGTCGGCCAAGGCGGCCGCGAGCCCTGCCGGGTCCTCGGCCCACGCGGGGTTGTAGCGATACGGGAGCGGATCCAGGTGCTGCGCCAGCAAATGCGGGGGGCACCATTCGGACACCACCACCACGCGCACCACCTCCATTTGGCCGAAATAGCGGCACAGGTTTTAAGGCAGCCGCCGCCCCTGGCTATAATGGCCGCGGTTTGGAGGGGCGTGCGTGTCTGCCACAGCTATCTTGTTCAACTTTATCTGGGCTCTCTTGCTTGTCTTGGCGCTGGCGTACGTGGCCATCCGCGTGATGGGTCGCGTCGGCATTTTGCGGAAAAGTCCAGCCCGTTTTTTGGAGCAGGTGGACTACCTGCCGCTGGGTCCCAAGCGCGGCATCGCGCTGATTCAGGTGGTGGACCGGACGCTGGCGGTAGGCATTTCCGAGGCGGGCATTCACGTGCTGACGGAGGTGGACGCGGAGGCGCTGAAGGCGATGGCCCCACCCGCGGCGCCCTCCGGCTTCGCCGAGGAGCTGTTGAGCCGGCTGAGGCGGGACCGGAGCGAATGAAGCGCGGCAGAGGATGGCGGCGGCGCCGCTCGTGGGCGCTGGGAGCGGGTCTCGGCGGCATCTTGGCGCTGGCGGTGCCGGCGACCGCTTGGGCGGCTGGCACGGTGCTTCCCAAAATCACGATCAATCCGGGGACGGCCTCGAGCCCCAGCCAGAGCCTCGAAGTGCTGGCGCTCATCACCCTGCTGTCGTTCTTGCCGGCCATTCTCATCAGCATGACGGCGTTTACCCGCATTGTGACGGTGTTGTCGTTTCTCAGGAGTGCCCTGGGCCTGCAGCAGACGCCGCCCAACCCCGTGCTGATTGGCCTGGCGCTGTTTTTAGCCCTGTACGTGATGCTCCCCACCTGGAACGCCATCGACACCACGGCCGTGGTGCCTTATTTGAACGGCCACCTGTCGCTGGTGGCCGCGGGCAGCCGCGCCATGACGCCGCTGCGCGCGTTCATGTTCTTGCAAACCCGGTCGAGCGACATCGCGCTGTTCATGCACCTCCAGCATCTGCCGCCCCCCAAGACGCACGCGGCGGTCCCGACCACGGTGCTGATTCCGGCCTTTATCATTTCGGAGCTGCGCACCGCATTTGAAATTGGCGTGTTCATCTACATCCCGTTTGTCATCGTGGACCTGGTGGTGGCCACCGTGCTGATGTCCATGGGGATGATCATGGTGCCGCCCACGCTGGTGTCGCTGCCCTTAAAACTCCTGCTGTTTGTGTTGGCCAACGGCTGGACGCTGGTGGTGGAGTCGCTGGTGCTGAGCTTTCATCATTAAATTAGCGCCAGATTAGCGCGATTAGCGCTCGGGAGTCGTGGCCGCCGTGCTGCGGGTGAGGAGGTGCCTTGTGCCCACGTCCGACATTTTGGATCACGCGATCACGCTGTCGCAGCAAGCGCTGGTGACGGCGTGGACGGTGCTGCTGCCTATGCTGGGGGCCACACTCATCGTCGGCCTCCTGGTCGGCGTCTTTCAGGCAACGACCCAGATTCAGGAGCAGACGCTGTCGTTTGCGCCCAAGCTTTTGGTGCTAACCGTGATTCTGTTTCTGGCGGGACCCTGGTTTCTCCGGGTGCTGACCGATTTTGCCAGCCAGGACCTCGGGGGATTTTGGCAGTACATCGTGATCCACTGATTCGCCGGGCATGCGCGCATGCGCATCGTGATGGGCGATTTCGTCCCATGAAGTTGGTGAGCGAATGCGGCGCTTGGATAATGACAGGCAGGAGGCGACGCCGGTGACCCTCACACTGGCGCTGTCGGCCGAATCGGAGACGTTTGTGCTGACGGCGGCCCGCGTGGCGGGCGTGGTGGTCACCGCGCCCATGTTCAGCGCCGCCACCATTCCCTCACTGGTCCGGGTGGCGTTGGTGGCGATCCTGGCGGTGGCCATCATGCCGGGACTGCCCTTGGTGGGGGGCGGCCTGGGGCTCCTGTTGGGGGCGGGCCTGCTGTTGCAGTTTCTCATCGGCCTGCTGCTGGGGAGCGTCGTCACCATCGTGATGAGCGCGTTCTCCGTGGCGGGGCAGGCCATTACGTACCAGCTGGGCGTGGGGCTGGCCGCCTTCGCCAACCCAGCGGTAGTGGGGGCTTCGTCGGTGCTGGCGGAGTGGTTCACGCTGCTGGCGCTTTTGGTGTACGTCATCCTGCGCGGCCCGGAACTGGTGGTGGTGGCTCTGTCCGACAGCTTCAAGGCGATGCCGCTGTCTGCGACGGCGCTGGCGCCGGCAGCCCCGCTGTTTGTGGTGGGGCTGTTTCGCAGCGCCCTCGAGGTGGCGCTCCTCATCGCGGCCCCCATGATGGTGGCGGGCTTGGTGTCCGACCTCACCATCGGGATCGTGTCGCGGGCCTTTCCGCAGATCAACGCGTTTTTCATGTCGCTGCCGGTCAAGTTTGGCCTCGTGCTGCTGGTGATGCTGGCCGTCATGCCGCTCTTCTACGCCATCGTCCCCAATGTGCTCGCGCGTGCCTACACCGACCTATCGCACCTGCTGGTGCTCCTGGAGCATCATCCATGAGCGCCAGCATGAGCGCCAGCATGAGCGCCAGGATGAGCGCCAGCCTGCGGGCCAGCACGATGGGGGCCCTCGTGCCGGCGGGCCTGGAGTGGCTGATGGCTCAGAGCCCGGGCGAGCGCCGCCTGCCGCCGACGGCGCGCCACCGCCAGGAGGCGCGGCGGCGGGGCCAGGTGTGGAAGAGTCCGGACTTTACCGGGGCGCTCGCGGTGCTGCTGGGCATCATCCTGCTGCGCTTCTATCTGCCGTGGGCGTTTACCCAGATGGGCAGCGTCATGCAGGGAGTGTACACCGCCTTTGCGGCCCCGGGCCGCCTCGTGAACCTGAGCGCCGTGGGCGCCGTGGCGCTGGAGCGGGCGGGCTTGGCCGTGGCCCCCATGGTGGGCGCCCTCATGGTGGCCGGGATTCTGGTCGGCTTTCTTTCCACGGGGTTCTTGTTCAGCACCCAGGCGCTGGCCCCCCAGTGGGATCGGCTCAATCCGTTCGCGGGCATCCAGCGGATGTTCACCATCAACACCGTGTGGGAGTTGGGCAAGGGGCTGTTGAAGCTGGCGGCGGTGGGGGTGCTGGCGGGCTTCACCATCGCGAGCCAGCTGCCCCAGTACGCCGGCCTTATTGCCATGCCGCTGGGAACGGCGCTGTCGACGGCCGGCGGCATGCTGTTTGCCGTCTTGTGGCATGCGGCTGCGGGCTATCTGCTGGTGGGCGTGATTGACATTGGCTTTCAGATTGCCCGGCACCAGCAGACCCTCAAGATGACCCACCAGGAGGTGCGGGACGAGACCCGCCAGACGGAAGGCGACCCGCAGGTGCGCCAGCGCCGGCGGCAGGCGTACCGGCGGCTCTTGCGATCGGGGCTGAGCCGCGTGCGGTCGGCCACCGTGGTGGTCACGAATCCGACGCACCTGGCGGTGGCGCTGCAGTGGGATGAACGGGCGATGGCGGCTCCTGAGGTGGTGGCCAAGGGGGAGGACGCCGTCGCGCTGGAGATTCGCGGCGTCGCCTTGCGCCACGGCGTGCCGCTGGTGCAGAACGCGCCGCTGGCGCGCGAGCTGTACCCCGTGCCCTTGGGCGAGGCGGTGCCGGCTGCCCTGTATCGGGCCGTGGCCGAAGTGCTGGCGTTTGTGATGCGGCACGGCCCGCCGCCGGCCTGAGGAGGCGGAGCCCGCGACCCGCAGCCCCGAGCCGGCCTCTCCGGCGGAAGGAGGTGACGTGATGACCAGTGCCCCGTCTCGCTCGCGGCGGATGTTTGTGCAGGACGCCTTCGTGCCCGCCGGGGCCGTGGTGGCGGTGCTCATGCTGGTCATTCCCATCCCGGCCGCTCTGTTGGACATCTTCCTCATTTTGAATATTGGGCTCGCCATCACGGTGCTGGTGTCCACCATGTTTGTGCGCCAGGTGCTGGAGCTATCGGTGTTTCCGAGCCTGCTGCTGCTCACCACGCTGTTTCGGCTGGCGCTGGAAGTCACGGCCACCCGCCTCATCCTGCTGGACGGCAACGCGGGCCAGGTGATTCAGACCTTTGGCCAGTTTGTGGTGGGCAACAACCTGGTCGTGGGGCTCATTATCTTCATCATCCTCGTGGTGATTCAGTTCGTCGTCATCACGCGCGGCGCCGAGCGCGTGTCGGAGGTGGCCGCCCGCTTCACCCTGGACGCGATGCCGGGCAAGCAGATGGCCATCGATGCGGAGATGAACGCGGGCCTGATTCGGGAGGATGAAGCCAAGCAGCGCCGGCGGGACATCGAGCGCGAGGCCGATTTCTACGGCGCGATGGACGGCGCGTCGAAGTTTGTGCGCGGCGATGCCATTGCCGGCATCCTCATCGTGGTGGTCAACATCATTGGCGGCCTCATCGTGGGCCTGGTGCAGCGGGGGCTGCCCATCGCCACGGCGCTTTCGACCTACACAATCCTCACCGTGGGGGAGGCGCTGACCACCCAAATTCCCGCGCTCCTGCTCTCCACCGCCGCTGGCATGATTGTGACGCGGGTGGTGGGCCAGGAGTCAAGCCTCGGCGGCGAGATGTGGCAGCAGCTGACCGCTCTGCCGCGGGTGCTGTACATCACGGCGGTGGCCATGATGGCGCTGGCGCTGCTGGGGCTGCCCCCGCTGCCGCCGCTTCTGCTGGGGGTGGGGGCGTGGGTGGCGGCATGGCGGCTGGAGCGGCGGCAGCAGGCCGTCCGGCAGGATACGGCCCGCGCCGCCGAGGAGGAGCGGGCGGCGGCCCAGCGCCGGCCTGAAAGCGCGCTCTCGTACATCGGCGTGGACACCATCGAGCTTGAGGTGGGCATGGGACTGGTGCCCCTCGTGGGCTCCGGGGAGGGCGTGGACATCAAGGAGCGGGTGCATGGACTCCGGCGGCAGCTGGCGGCGGAGCTGGGCCTCATCCTGGCGCCGGTGCGCATCCGCGACAACCTGGAGCTGGAAATGAACCGATACCGGATTCGGGTGCGCGGGGCGGAGGTGGCCAGTGGAGAGGTGCTGCCCCACTACTATCTGGCGATGGGCACCGCGCCTCTGCCGGTGGAGGGCATCGACACCGAGGACCCGGTCTTTGGCGTGCCGGCCACGTGGATCCGCCCGGATCAGCGGGAGCGCGCGGAGCTGGCCGGGGCCACGGTCATCGACGCCCCCTCGGTGGTGGTGACGCACTTGGCCGAGGCTCTTCGGCGCCACGCCGCCGAGGTGCTGAGCCGCCAGGATGTGCAAACCCTGCTGGATCATGTGCGCACCACGCAGCCCGCAGTGGTGCAGGAGCTGGTGCCGGACCTGCTGTCGCTGGGCGAGGTGCAGCGGGTGCTGAGCAATCTGCTGCGCGAGCGGGTGTCGATTCGCGACCTGCCTACCATCCTGGAGGCGCTCGCGGACCGCGCCCGCGCCACGCGCGATTTGGACCTGCTGACCGAGGCGGCCCGGCAGGCACTGGGACGGGCCATCTGCCGCCCCTTGGTGCAGCAGGGGGTGCTGCAGGGGCTGGTGCTGGCGCCGGCGGCCGAGACCGCCATTCGGGATGCGGTGGAGCACACGGACGGGGGCAGCTATCTCAATCTGGACCCGGCCGTGGCCCAGCGCCTCTTGGGCTCGCTCCAGGACGAAATCCGGCGGCTGCCGCCCGGCCAGCCTCCGGTGGTGCTGGCGTCGCCCCTGGTGCGCCTGTACTTCAAGCGCCTGACCGAGCGGGCCGTGCGGGACCTGTCGGTGCTGAGCTATGCCGAGTTGGCGCCCGAGATTTCTGTCAAGACGGTGGGAGTGGTGAACCTGTGATCGTCAAGCGCTTCGTCGGGGACAGCGCCGAAGGTGCGCTGCGGCAGGCGAAAACCGAGTTGGGAGACGAAGCCATCATTCTGTCGTCGGGCCCCACGCGCGACGTGTGGTGGCGATTTTGGCAGCGGCGCTACCAAGTGCTGGTGGCGGCGGACATGAAGGAGCGGGCCGCGCCGGCCGATCTGCGCCCCCCGCGGCCTGCAGCGACGCATGGGGCGGCGCGTCCCGACGTGCGTCTGGCGCCGCGGCAGGCCGAGGCGCCGTGGAGTGAGATGGTGGGGCTCCTGCAAAGCCTCGATCGGCGGCTGAAGCGGCTGGAAGAGGTGGATGAGGCGGAGGTGGCGCTGGTGGGCCACGGCGCGGCCGAGGCGCTCTTGATGACCGCCGGGGTGTCTGAGGGCCTGGCGGTCCGGCTGGCCGAGGGTCTGCCGCGCGAGGGCTGGCGCGAGGCACTGCAGGCGCGCTTGCTGGAGCGGCTCGGCCCCCCCCAGCCCGTGTCGCTCAAGCAGCCCATCGTGCTCACGGCCGTGGGCCCCACGGGATCGGGGAAAACCACGACGCTGGCGAAGCTGGCGGCGCACTTTGCGCTGGTGCAGCGGCGCCAGGTGCTGTTGGTCACCACTGATACCTACCGGGTGGCGGCGGCGGAGCAGCTCAGGACGTTTGCCGCCATCTTGTCCGTGCCCCTGGAAGTGGCGCTCAGGCCGCAGGAAGTGGAGAGCATCGTGGCGCGCAGCACCCACGACGTCATCCTGATCGACACGGCGGGGCGGAGCCCATTTCATGAGTTGCACGTGGCCGAGATTCACTCAGTGATTCGGGCGGCGGCGAGCCGAGGGGCCAGCGAGGTGCTGGCTGTCCTGCCCGCCACCATGCGGGCGGACGAAATGCTGCTGGCCGCACGGCGGTTTGCCCCCGAGGGGGCCAAAATTTGCTTTACGAAGCTGGACGAGGCCGAGCGGCCGGGAGCCATGCTGGAGGCGGCGCTGTCGCTCGGGTGGCCGCTCGCGTACATGACTGACGGCCAGAGCGTGCCGGAGGACATTGATGCGGGAGACCCGGCGCGGCTGGTGCACTGGCTGTTGAACCCGGATCCGGTCGCAGGAGGTGAGGCCAGTGGCTGAGCAGGCGGATTCGCTGCGGCGGTGGGTGCATGCCAAAGCGGACGACGTCACCAGCGAGGTGCTGGCCGGACGCTTAAAGGGGCCGCATGTGCTGGCCATCACCTCCGGCAAGGGGGGCGTGGGCAAGTCCAACCTGGCGCTGAACTTGGCTCTCGCCCTCCAGGTGCGCGGAGTGGCGACGGCCGTCTTGGACGCGGATTTGGGCCTCGCCAACATCAACATCATTCTGGGCCAGGAGCCGGACTACACGGTGTTTGACGTGATGCAGGGCGAGCGGCACCTGGCAGACGTGGTGCTGCCCGGCCCCCACGGCCTCATGATTATTCCGGGCGCCTCTGGGCTCGCAGCAGCGGCGGCCGCCAACCTGGACCAGGTGGCCACCCTGCTGGCGGAATTTCAGTCGCTGGAAGCGCAGGTCGAGTGGCTGGTGGTGGACACGGGCGCGGGCATCGCCCCCTCCGTGCTGGCGTTCGTGGCCGCGGCTGACGAGGCGCTCATCGTCACGACGCCCGAACCCACCGCGCTGGCCGACGCCTACGGCCTCATCCGTGCGGTGGACGAAACCGCGAGCCCCGTGCGCCTGCACCTGGTGGTCAACCGCACCGCGGACGCGCCGCGGGGCCAGCGCACGGGCGAGCGGCTGGCGGGGCTGGTGGCCAAGTCCCTCCAGCGGTCCGTCGCGGTGGCGGGGGTGGTCATGGAGGATGCGGCGGTGGCTCGCGCCGTCATGCGCCAGGAGCCCTTTTATCTCGGAGCGCCCAAAAGTGCGGCGCGGGCAGACGTGGACCGCCTGGCCGACTACCTGCTGGATCGCGTCCCCGCTCCGCGCCGGGGCGGCATTGCCAGCTTTGTGCGCCGGGTCCTGGCGTCAGTGCCCCGTGCTCGCGGCGACGCGGACTCGGATGGGCGCCTCCCAAAACAGGAACCCACCCACCCCATGGCGAATAGCCAGGGAAGCCCCGAGGCGCCTGGCATGCCGGGCATGTCGGGCATGCCGGGCATGAAGGAGGGACCGCGGTGAACGCGATTTACACGGCGGCCAGCGGCTTGGAGGCCTACCGGCAGTGGCTCGGGACCATTGGCAGCAACCTGGCCGGCGCCAACTCGCCGGGCTACCTGGCCACCACCGACCAGTTTGCCGCCTTTCCTCCGGTGATGGTGGGGCGCACCGGGTCGCCCGGCGCGCCCCCCATCGCCCAGCTGGGATCCACCAGCTGGGGAGTTGCCACCGTGCCGGCCATTGACAACCCTGCGAGTGGGCTGGGGTTGATGAGCACCGGACGCATGTTGGATGTGGCCGTGGCCGGCCCAGGCTTTCTCACGGTGGCCACGGCCACCGGGCGCGCCTACACCAAGGACGGCCGGCTGTTCCTGGACGGCCGCGGCACGCTCGTCACCGGCCAGGGAGACCGCGTCCTGTCCACCACGGGTGCGCCCATCCACCTCGGTCCGGGTGCCGTGTCTGTGGCGTCCGACGGGACCATCACACAGAATGGCGCGGTGGTAGCCCGGTTGGCGCTGGTGAATCTGTCGGGAGCGCTCACGAGCCAGGCCGGGAACCTCTACACCGGGACGGTGGGGCCGTCGCCGACGTCCCAGATTGTCCAGGGCGCGCTGAACCAATCAGGGGTATCGCTCACCCAGAGCGCCACCGCCATGATCCAGGCGGAAACGGCGTATCAGGGGCTGTCGACCATGGTGACGGAGGAAGCCACGCGCTGGTCCCAGGCGGCCAAGCTGGGGGTTATGGCGTGAGCGGACCCAGGACGGGAGGGGTGGCCGAATGGATATGATGCTGGCGGCAGCCCAAAGCGGGCTCTCGGCTCAAAGCTTCCTCATCGGGGCGGTGGCGGACAATCTCGCCAATGTCAACACGGCCGGCTATGGCCGGCGCATCACGGCCGCCACGGGAGGCGGCGGCACCTTGGTGCGCCCACCGGGCGTCGTGATGATGGGGACGGGCCTCCTGCCGTCGTCCAGCGTGCCGGGGCCCGTGCAGTCGGGCGTGGACGTGCCCACGTTCAGCCAGGGGATGACCACCGTGTCGAGCCCCACGGCGCTCGCGGTGGCCGGCAGCGGCTTCTTCCAGGTCCAGCTTCCGAGCGGGCAGATCGGGTACACCCGCGCGGGAGACTTTCGGGTGGACGCGACCGGCCAGCTGGTGAACCCTCAGGGATACCGGCTGGTGCCCCCGATCCGGGTGCCAGTGGGGGCCCGGCAGCTCACGATTGCTCAGAACGGGACGGTCACGGCGCAGGTGGGCGGAGTCACCACGACGCTGGGGCAAATCACCCTCGCGCTGTTTCCGAATGACGCGGGGCTGGTGCAGCAGGCGGGCGGCGTGTACCGTCCCAGCGCCAACAGCGGGGCGCCCACCGTCACCGTGCCGGGAGCCGGGGGCGCCGGCGCTCTGGTGTCCGGGGCGCTGAACGCGAGCGGCGTGTCCGTCTCGCGAGAGATGGTGGCCCTCATTCAGGCGTCGTCGGCGTATAGCTTGTCGGCTAAGCTCATGACCACCGCGCAGGTGCTGGACCAAGCCACCACCCAAATGAACGCGTGAGCGCCCGGCGTCAGGCGCGTGTGGCCGCGCCTGATCCGGTGGCCAGCGACGCCAGGATGTCTCGGACGTAGTGCTGGGTCTGGGCGTAAGGGGGCACCCCGCCGAATTGCTCTACCGCGCCCGGCCCCGCATTGTACGCCGCAAGCGCCAGCGGCAAGCTTTTGAACTGGCCCAACAGCTCGGCGAGATAGTGCGCCCCGCCGCTAATGTTTTCGGCCGCGCTGGCTGGATTGACCCCCAGGGAGCGGGCCGTGGCGGGCATGAGCTGCATCACCCCGATGGCGCCCGCTTGGCTCTGTGCCGCGGGGTTGAAGCCCGACTCCTGCCGCGCCACCGCTTCCAGCAGCTGCGGCGAGAGGCCTGTGGCCGAGGCGGCGCGCGCGAAGTCCTGGGCCAGGGCGGGGGGGACGCCCATCGGGCTGGAGGCGGGCTCGGGGCGGGTGGGTGCCGTGCCGGCCCACACCTGGCTCCACGCGCTGGTTTGGGCGGGCGCGGCGGCCGCGGCCAGCTCCGGCATCAGCTGGGTCAGCCACAGCGACAACATCGCATCCGCCCACGCACTCGTGACGTCCACCGCGCTTCCCCCTCTCCGCGTACCGTAGCACCCGGCCAGTCTGCCGCCAAGCGCTAGGTCCGCAATTGCGCAATATCCCGGCAAGCGTTTGACCCGGCCGGATCCGGGTGCCATGGTCAGGGAGGCGCCCCAGAGCGCCAAACCACAAGAAGGCAGGAGGCATCCAGCCATGCGCGGTTTCATCCGCACGCTCGCCACGCTGGTGGTGGGCGTGGCCGTGGGCGCGGCCGCGGTGTACTTTGGCCTCCCCACCATGATTCATGCCCGCGCCGTGGCGGCGGCCGAGGTCAAGCTGACGCCTCAGCCGTTCCATGCGGCCACGGCGGCGGTGGTCACCGAGGGGCCCATCGAATCCAACTTGGCGGGGGCGGGGCACTACGTCTCGCTCACCTTGTCGTTTCAGGTGTCCGCCAGCGCGCTGGCCGCGGCGGGCGGCAGTGCCGCCGCCGGCGGGGGCAGCACGGGCACCGGATCCGCGCTCTTGGACGGGCGCATTGACAATTTGGTGACCGACGTCCTGCGCCAAACCACCTACAGCCAGCTGCAGGGCTCTGGGGGCGTCTCGACGCTCAAAGCCCGCATCTCGGAGGTGCTGCAGTCGGTGTTTGGCCCCGGCACCATTGGCGCGGTGTACTTCAGCAAGCTGGTGACGCAGTAGGGGCAGGCCCGAGCGGCCAGAAAGCCGGCGGGAAATTCCCCCTAAATGTTTGGCAGGCGGACGCGGCGGGCGGACAATGACGGTGCGAGTTGCTGGCGACCAAGGACGGGCGCCACACGCGCATAAACATCTCGCAATCTCAAGGAGGAGATTTCGCGTGATCATCAACACCAACATTCCTGCGCTCTTAGCGATGAACGCGCTGGATGGCACCGAAACCGCGACCCAGAACGTGCTGCAGCAGCTGTCCACGGGGTACCGCATCACGTCGGCCGCGACCGACCCGGCGGGCCTGGCCATTGCGACCGGCATGAACGCCCAGGTGGGCGGCTTGAACCAAGCGTATTCCAACGCCCAGTCGGCCAATTCGATGCTGCAGACCGCCGAAGGCGGAATCGGGCAGGATCAGCAGATCCTGCAGCAGATTCGGTCGCTGGCCGTGGAGGCGTCCAACGGCACCATGACCACGACTGACCGGAAAAACATCCAGTCGGAAATCAACCAGCTGATTCAGCAGGTGAACGACAACGCCAAAAACACGGTGTTCAACAACAAGCAGCTGCTGAACGGCAACTACTCGCAGCTTACGGCCACCACGGCCAGCTCCAGCATCGCGGTGACGGTCGGCAGCGACACCAGCCAAGTGACGGGGGGCGCGGCCGGCACCTACACGGTCGCCTTCAGCACGTCCTCCGGATCCAATGGCCAGGTGACCGATGTGGCCAAGTTGGAGTTTGGCGGCGCGACCGTGGCAACCGCCACCCTCACGAACCTCACCAACTCGACGTCGAGCCTGGTGTTCCAGTTCGTGGGGGCCAGCGTGAGCGGCAGTGCGCTGTCGTTCAACGTGTCGACGTCGGCCGCGGAAGCCACCACGTCGGGCGCGACGGCCACCTTCACGGTGGCGTCGAACGCCAGCATTTCCAACGTGCTGTCCTTCCAAGTGGGGTCCAATCAGGGCGGGTCCAACGAGCTGAACGTGACGCTGGGCAACATGAGCGCGCAGAATCTGGGGCTGCAGGATGCAGCCGGCGCCAACTTGGATGTGTCCAGCTCGGCGGCGGCGGCCCAGAACGCCATCACCATCGTCACCAACGCCATCAACATGCAGAGCACCGCCCGCTCCAGCGTGGGCGCCTACGAAAACCAGCTGTCGTATACGATGTCCAACCTGCAGACCGAGTCCACGAACCTGAACTCGGCGCAGAGCAACATCATGGACGTCAATATGGCGCAGGCCATGACATCGTTCACCAAGGACCAGGTGCTGGCGCAGAGCGGCGCCGCGATGCTGTCGCAGGCGCAGGCTTTGCCGGACCTGATTCTGAAGATCCTGGGTTAGTGCGGCGGCCGGGGGGAGGTTCTCCCCCCGGCCTCTGTTGCTCTGGGGGGAGGGAACCCGCGTGTCCACCGTCTCGATCGGCAACCTGTATTCGGGCGGCGTGAACTTCAACGGCCTGATCCAGACGCTGGTGGCCCAGCAGAGCGCGCCCATCACCCAGCTGGACCAGCAGATCCAGGGCTGGGCCCAGGATCAAAGCGTGTGGCAGGCGCTGGCGAGTCAAATGACCACGCTGGAGTCGGCCGCTGCGACCCTGGCCAGTGGATCGACGTTTCAGCAGGCGGGTGCGGTGAGCAGCAACAGTGGGGTGGTGGTGGCCGCTGCCGACAGCTCGGCCCATCCCGGCACCTATTTGGTGAATGTGACCCAGCTCATGCAGACCGAACTGGATTTGGGGACGGTGAAAGAGTCGTCGTCCACCGGAAGCCTCGGCCTGTCCGGGCCGTTCACTATTTCGCTGGGCACGGCCCACTGGACGGTGTCGGTCACCTCCGGGGAGTCCTTGAGCCAGGTGGCCAGCAGCATCGACGCCACGCCGGGCGTGGGCGTCACGGCCACGGTGGTGAACGACCAGCTGGCCATTCAGGGCAGCAATGGCAACAGCATCACCTATTCAGACCCCAGCGGGGTGCTCACGGCGCTGGGGATTTTGTCATCCCGCACCGCAACCACCGCCAGCGACGTGGTGCAGGCGGCGCACTATGCCGCGTATTCTATTGATGGGGTAAGCCTCACGAGCCCCACCAACACCGACAGCACTACGGTGCCCGGCATGAGCTTTCAGTTCAGCGGGGTGGGCAGCGGCGTGGTGACGGTATCCACCAGCACGGCGGCCATTGCCGCCGACATCAAGAAATTTGTGAGCGCGTACAATGCGCTCCAGCAGTCCATTAACCAGGACACGGCGAAGGGGGGCGCGCTGCAGGGGCAGGCCTCGCTGACCACTTTGGAGAGTCAGCTGGCGCAGACCGCGACCGCCATCGTGTCGGGGCTCACGGGGTCGGCCTATCAAGACCTGCCCAACATCGGCATCACGCTCACCAGCAGCGGCACCATGACGCTGAACACCGCGACGCTGGACCAGGCGCTGGCCGCAAGCCCCAGCGGCGTGGGTGCCGTGTTTGACCACGTGGGGTCGGGCATCGCCGTCCAGCTCCAGACGCTGGGCCAGCAGTACACCCAAGCCACGACCGGCATCATCCCGTCCCTCGTGTCGGGCTATGCGGGCCAGATCCAGGTGGCCAATGCGGAGGTGAGTCAGCTCCAGCAGCAGCTCACCCTGTACCAGCAGCAGCTCCAGCAGGAGTTCTTGGCCACCCAGGAAATGATTGCACAGCTGGACGGCAACACCACGCTGCTAAACAGCCTGACCAGCGCGTCGGCCGCGGCCGCCGCGGGCACCGGGGTGGCGACGGTGTCGAACACCAGCGGCGCACTGTAGCGGACCGGCGGCTGCATCAGCTCAGGGAGGAATGTGACGTTGGCGACAATGACAAACGAGGCCGAGCTGGCGCGGTGGCGCGAAATGTCCGTGCGCACCCTGTCTCCCCAGGGCTTGGTGGTGTTTGCGCTGGAGGGCGTGCTGCGCCGCGTGGGGCTGGCGGAGGCGGCGCTGGGCGCCGGGGCGCTGGAAGAAGCCCACGTGGCCCTCACCGAGAGCCAGGACGCCCTCATTGCGGTGGCGGGCTCCTTGAACCCGGGCTGGCCGCCCACGGGCAACCTTCGCCGCCTGTTTGATTTTTGTGTGGGGCGGCTGCGGGAGAGCAACTGGCGCAAGGACCCCGCGCCGCTGGCGGAGGTTTCGCCCATCCTGCGCGAGCTGGCCGACGCCTTTCGGCAGATGGGGCAGGGTGTGGCGGCGCCGCGCCCAGCGGCGGCGCCGGCGCGGCGCACGGTGGACTTTGCCGGATAGCGGCCCGGCCGGCGATGCTCCCGCATGGGAGGAGCTGTTGCGCATCACCCGCGATCAGGTGGCGGCGGCGAAGGCGGGAGACTGGGGGCGCGTGCGGGCCATGATGGCCTGGCGGCGGGTGCCGCGCGCACCGTGCCCACCTGCCTTGGCGGATGAGTACTGGGGCCTGCACCAGGCGCTGCGTGAGCTATTGGGGGCTCGCCTCATCGCGCTCGACGCCGAGCGCGTGCGCTTGGCGGGCCGAGCCCGGTGGCCTCGGCCGCCCGTGGCCCCGCTCATTGTCGACCAGCGCCATTAACCCCAGCGACCGAGCCGGGAGAGGGAAGGAAGGGGGGAGGACATGCCCGTCCTGAAGGGGGCTCACGCGACACTCAGGCCCTATGACTTTCGGCGGCCCTACCAACTCAACAAGTTGCAGGTGGAAGCTATCGGCTTGGTGTCGGATGGGTTTTGCCGGGCCGTGTCCAATCTGCTGACCGCCTACCTGCACTCGGTGCAGGCTGAGGTATCGTTTTTGGGCTTGGAGCAGGTGCCATACGAGGAATTTTTGGAGGCCACGCCCGTTCCGTCCGTCTTGAATGTGTTCTCCCACCCCCCGGAATCCGGCACGGCGCTGATGCGGTTCGACGTCGACCTGGCGCTGGTGGTGGTGGACAAGGCTCTCGGAGGGCCGGGCCTGGCTCAGGGCGCGTCGCGGCCGCTGACCGAGATTGAGCAGGCCGTGTTTGGGCGGTTTGCCCAGCGCATCTTGGCGCTGTACGCCCAATCGTGGGCTTCGGCCCGCGCCTTCTCCATCCGGCTGGAGGGCACCGAGTTCAACCCCGTGTTCACCCAGATTGTGGGTCAGGGGGATTTGGTGGTGGTGAGTCGCTTTGAGATGGCGCTGGAAGAAGGCGTGCGCGGCGTCTTCCAGCTGGTGTGGCCCTATGCCACGATTCGGCCGCTGGCCCAGGCGGTGGCCACGCACGGGTGGAACCGCGAGGACGAGGAGAAGCCGAGCCAGCCGTCGTCCGCCATGCACGACCAGGTGGTGGACACGCCGGTGCCGCTGCGCGTCCTGCTGGGCCGGGCCCGGCTCTCGTTGGAGGAGTTCAGCCAAATTGCGGTGGGCCACGTGATCGTGCTGGACCGCCGGCACGATGACCCCTTGGATGTCGAACTGGGAGGGTTGGTCAAGTTTCAGGCGGTGGCCGGCCAATGGCGGGGCCAGAGGGCGGTGCGCATGCTGGGCCGCGTAGGGGCCCCAGGCGGCTCCGAGACCGGCGCGGAGCGCCATGGCAGTGAGCGGGCGCAGGAGAAGGAGGGTGGACATGAGCAAGCGGGCGAGCAAGCTGACGGCTGAGGATTTGGCTGCCCTCGTGGAGGAAGACACGGCCGAGGGGGCCGTGGCTGTGCGGCCGGTGGAATTTGCCGAGCTGGAGGGCGGGCCGCGGTCCGCGGGCCGCGGCAGCGCGGCGGCGCTGAGCTTTATCATGGATGTGCCGCTGGAGGTGCAGGTGGTGCTGGGGAGCACGCGCCTGCCGGTGCGTCAGGTGCTGGAGTTGGGACCGGGGGCGGTGGTGGAGCTGGACAAAGCCTACGCCGACCCGGTGGACGTGTACCTGAATGGCCGCTTGGTGGCCCATGGGGAAGTGGTGGTGGCGGGGGAAAACTTCGGCGTGAAGATTACGGAGATTTTTTCGGAGGCGCTGGGCGATGAGTAGGCTCCACACCGGGCTCCTCGGCCGGGCGTCCTAAGTCGGGCAGGGCATCCGGGGCCGGCGAAGCCGCCGCGTCCCGGTTTGCCTGGGTCGCGAGCCAGATTTCCTCGCGCAGTACGCCGACCGATCGTGGAGCGTCAATCCCCAGCCGCACCTGGTCGCCGCTGACGTCCAACACGCGCACCACGACCGCGTCGTCACCGATCACCAAAGCTTCCCCGCGTTTGCGTGTCAGCACCAGCATGGCCCAACCCCCTCTTCTCGCTATGGGCCTCGCCATCAGACTCCGCAGGGGGCGGGGACAGCGGGTGGTGGAACGGGTACGGCAGCGACAGCACAATCTGCCCGCCCTCACGAGTTCGCCGGTTGATGACCACAGGGCTCCTCAGGTTGGCGGACCGCTCGGTGGGAGTGATGGTGCACAGAACCAGCACGGCCCATTCCTCGGGAGGCCCCCAGCGCGCCCCCTCTTCAGGCGGCACCTCGTAGTCTGGCACAAGCACCAGCGGGTCCAAGACCGCAAACGCCAGCGTCGGCACGTCCGCCGACTGCAGATAGAGAAACGGGGATCCGCCGCCGGCCGGCAGCAGCACAAACCGCCGCTGGTCCGGGAACCCCAGGATCGCGTCGGTCAGGGTGATGATGCGGTCGTCGTCCACCGACAGCACACCCCAGTGGCGGGTCACAAGCTGCAAGGCCGCATCCTCCCTTCCCGCACCCTCCGCTGCGTCACGGCTTGAGGAAGCTCAGCAGCGAGAGGGGCAGGATTTGAGCCCCGCTTTGCAGGGCGGCCTGGTAGGCCTGCTCTTCCTGTGCCAGCAGCGCAGCCACGTTGGCCATGTTGGCGCCTTCCGTCGTGCTGAGGTTCTGCTGGAGCGTACTGGAGAGCGCCGTGAGCTGAGAGGCCTGCTGGTTCACGAGGTCGAGCCGCGCCCCCACACTGGCGCGGACGTTGGAGACTTGGGTGAGATCGTTCTGCAGGATGGGAATCATCGACTGCACCTGGGTGGACCCACTGGCCAACGCCGTCGTGAGCGAGCGCAGGTCCGCCAGCAGGCGGGGAAACAGGGTGGCCCCGTCGACATTGACCGCCACGGTCGTGTTGGAGCCGATCTGGAATGAGATGGCCGCGGTGTTGCCGCTCCAGGTGCCGGTGACAGTATTGAGCGGCGCGGTTTGGTTGTTGGTGCCGGCGAAGAGATAGGCGCCGTTGAATCGGGTGTTGGCGATGCCTTGCAACCCGGTGATGGCGGCGTTGACCGTCTTGATGAGGGCCGCCTCGTCGGTGGGCGTCTGGGTGGCGTTGGCGCCTTGGACGGCGGTCGACTGCATCTGAATGATGAGCTGCTGCACTTCAGCCAGCGCTGCGTCGGCGGCGTTGAGCTGCGACGCGGCGCTCTGGCCCGCTGCCTGGTACTGCCGCACCAATCCGAGGCTGTTGGTGAGCGACAGGCTCTGCGCCACGCGGCCGGGGTGGTCGCTGGGCACCGAAAACGCGCGGCCGGTCGCCGCTTCTTGCTGGAGCGTGACCAGCCGCTGCTCCGTATTGTTGAGGGCGGTCAGAAGGTTCTGGGACACAACTTCCGGTGTGATGCGCATCGACGGCACTCCTTTCAGCCGGCTCGAGACCCCAGGCTTATCCGACCGCGGCCAACAGCGCGCCCATGGTCGACTGCTCGGTGGTGATGACCTGCACGGCGGCGCGGTAGCTCTGCTCTTCCTGAATCAAATTGACCGACGCCTGGTCGGGATTCACGCCGACTTGGCTCTGCAGGGCCGCGTTGAGGTCGGCGAGGGTGTTGGACGCCGTGGTGCTTCGGGTGGACGCGCTTTGTCCGTCGAGGCCCACCTGGCTCACGAGGCTGGTCCAGTAACTGGCGAGCGTGTGAGGCGCGGTGCCCCCGAGAGCCACCGGCGTCTGGGCGATGTCGGCGATAGCCAGGGCGTTTTGGCCATTGCCCGGCGACGACGGGGCGGAGGACGCGGCCACGAGGTCCGGGTGGGCGACCAGCGTGGGATTGACCTGGATGCCCCCCGCCCCGAGGCCCGCGTTGGTGAAGAAGGGGATCCCGGTGGGGGCGGTGCCATTGAGCCCGTAGCCCTGAGCCTGCAGGCTATTGACGGCGTTGGCCAGCCCTGTGGCGAGGGTGTTGAGCCGCGCCAGATAGGTGGGAATGTCCCCCACCAGCGCGCTGCCCTGACTCACGCCCCGCACCACCAGCGTGCCGTAGAGGGTGCCTGACGACAGCTGGGGCACCGCACCGTTTTGAAATACGACGTCGTGGACGCCCGTGGCCGGATTAAAGCGCGCGGCCAGCGCGTAGGTGGTGTGGTTGAGCACGAGAGCCTGGCTGCCCAAATACACGTCGACCGAGCCATTGGGGTTGACGGCGTAGCTGATGTTCGCGATCTTGGCCAGCTGGTTTAAGATTTCACCGCGCTGGTTCAGCAGGTCGTTGGGGGTGGCGCCCGTGCCGGTGGCGGCCGCTATGGACTGATTGAGCGTGGCCAGCTGTGCCGCCAGCTGATTCACCTGGGCCACCTGGGTGGTCACCGACTGGTCCAAGTTGCTCTGCTCGTTCACAAGCTGCTGCGCCAGTCCCTGAAAATTGCTGACCAGCTGCTGGGCCTGACCCAAGAGCGCGGTGCGGGCCGGAAGGTTGGCCGGGTTTTGCGAGACCGTCTGCCAGGCGCCGAAAAAGCTGTTCATGGCTTCAGCCAACCCGGTCGAGGACGGCTCGGCAAAAAGGGGCTCCAGCTGCGCCAGCGCCGTGCTGATGGCGGACCACGCGCCCGCCTGGCTCGTCTGGGCCCGCACGGAGCGCGACAGAAAGGCGTTGGACACGCGATTCACCTGGGAAACGGTCACGCCCTGGCCCACGTAGTTGGGCTGGCTGCCGGTCCCCGGCAGCAACACCGGCGGCGGGTCCGTCAGCACCACCTGCTGCCGCTGGTACCCGGGTGTGGTGACGTTGGCCAGGTTCTGCCCGGTGATGTCCATGGCCAGCTGCTGGGCTGCCAGCGCCCGCTCCCCGATGTTCAGCATCACAAACGCCATCGCTTCTCCGCCTCTCCCTCTAGACCGATTCGTCGATGCGGCGGGCTACCTCGCGGATGCCCAGCACGAACCGAGCAAAATCCACGTACCCCAGCTGGGTTTCCAGCAACTGGCGCAGGTACTCGGTGCGCTCCTGCCAGCGGCCGACCGCCTGAGCCAGTTCGCCTCGTTCGAGGTCCGGCAGGCGGTGCGCCTCGGGCGCGAGTCGCCGCAGCGCCAAGAGCGGCGCCGCCTCAGACACCAGGAGCTGTTCGAGGCGGGTCGTATCGCGCGCGAGCGTGGCCTCTATCTTGTCTTCGGTGAGCGCCCGCAGCCGCGCCACCAGCCCCGGAAGTCCCTCGGGTCCTGCCCGCATCGGCATCCCGCCGCCTCCCGCCTGATCCAGGTTGCCGGTCAACAGAACAAATCCACCAACAAACCCCGGAGATGGTCCAGCTGAGCCAGGATGGCAACCCCGGACTGGCCCGCTAGGGAGTCAAGCGTCAAAGAGGCGGCGGCCTGCTCCACGGCGGCGACTCGCACCAGCAGCCGAAAGCTTCCGCGAGACAGCACCGGCTCGGCCGCGGAGCCGCGGCCCGCCAGCGAGGCCTCCACCAGGTCCCGCACCGATTGCTTGAGTGACGCCAGGCGGTCAGCCGTGGGCAGGGCCGCCAGGGCCCGCTCGTGCTCCAGGTATCGGGTCCAAAGCACCGGCGGCACCGAAGCGGCCGGAGCGGGCCGCCCGTCGACGACCGGATCCGGCTCGCGCAGAGCGATCGGGTTTGCGCGCTGGCCCGCGATTCGCATGCACCCTCCTTGAGAATCCTCCTTGAAGATCCATCCCAGCCGGCCTGCCTGCCATGCTACCGCGGGCCGCGGCCGGCACCAAACCTACGCGCCGAATTCGCGCCACCCGCGCATTGGCGCCAAAATACACAGAAATTATGTATATGAGTTAGCCAGTGAGGGGGAAATCCTGTACGGTGCCGGGGAGGAGGGGTCGGGGCACGGAGCGAAGGGAGAAATGATGTGGACCCCGCAGAAGCCAAGCGTCTCCTGCAAGTCGAAATCCGGTACTGGCGACAAAGCCTAAGCCGCGCCTACGCGCGGGATCCCCAAGGGCCAGACCTGCTGGCCGTCAGTCACATCCTCGACACAGTGCTGCTGCGCTACCAGGTGGCCTTTGAGGCGGCACCAGGGCCACCGCATCCCAGTAGCGCTGAACCATCACCACGTAGCTGTCGATTTCTTCACTAAGGGCCAGGGCCTGGGCGGACGAGCCCGCATGCTCCATCACCGCATGCAACAGGGCCCGCTGCAGCCGGCGAATCCGTCCAAGGGCGACTTCGTACTCCGCGTCCGTCGTGATGCGCGTTAGCTGACGCTCCGCGCCCGAAGGGCCGGCACCCGTCATCTGCCACTCGAGTCGATGGCGGTGGGAGGCGTCTTTCGGCCACTGGCGAGATACGCCAGAATTTCTGGCACGCTTACTCCGGCGCGGCGCGCCTCAGACACCACTTCATCCACGCGGCGAAAGACGTCTGCCCGCTGGGCCAAGTAGTCCGGGTCGCCCTTCACGTGAAACGAAAAGCCTGCGTCGTCGCGCCGAACCTGGAACTCTAAGCCTGCGATGCGCCGCCGTGCATTCACGCGCAACACCTCCTGGGGGCATGATAGCATGTTGACGGCCGGCCACAAGGCGCCGCCGACGGTTTTGTCGAGCGGCGGTGCACAAAAGCTGGTTGACGCGCTGCCTGCGTCCAGTCTATGATAGACGCGCGGCAACGCACATCGCGGGGTAGAGCAGCCAGGTAGCTCGTCGGGCTCATAACCCGGAGGTCGCAGGTTCAAATCCTGCCCCCGCAACCAATTTTTCGGCGGCGTAGCTCAGTTGGTCAGAGCATACGGTTCATACCCGTAGAGTCGGTGGTTCGAGTCCACCCGCCGCTACCAGTTTGTGGGCGTGTAGCTCAGTTGGTAGAGCAGCTGACTCTTAATCAGCGTGTCGCGGGTTCGATCCCTGCCACGCCCACCACTTTAAACCCCATCCCCGCAAGGCTTGCGGGGATTTTGTCTTGTCCAGGCTGAGGGCAATCGGCGGACGTCACTACGAGGCGCCACCAAGAAGAATGGCGCAAACTGGGTACAGGGCGATGATGCGGGGTGCCACTCCGCGCCGCTTGAACGCGCCGGCGGGGCGGCGAATCCAGGCGGTGATTCGTCAGGAGTCGCGAGGTCGTACGCGCGAGCACGTCCAGCACCTGCAAGGCGGGCCCATCCCCGCATCGCGAAGGAGGCAGGCGGGAATCGCGGCCGATCCCCGCCCTAGGCCGTCACGGCGCACGCTCTGGCTCCTCGGCGACCATGGGGGAGCTCTGGCTAGGCCGGCCCCGCCGCTACACCACGGCCAGCAACTCCTGCAGGACGGCAGACGCCATGGCGCGGGCGTCGCCAAACAGCATGAGGGTCTTATCCAGCCCAAAGAGCAGATTCTCCACGCCCGCAAAGCCCGGCGCCATGCTGCGCTTGAGAACCACGATGCTTTTGGCCTGGTCTACGTTCAGGACGGGCATTCCGTATAGGGGACTGCCTGGGGCGTTCCGCGCGGAGGGGTTGACCACGTCGTTGGCCCCGATGACCAGCACGACGTCGGTGACTGGAAAATCCGCGTTAATGCGCTCCATCTCGTAGAGCTGGTCGTACGGCACGTTGGCTTCCGCCAGGAGCACATTCATGTGGCCGGGCATGCGCCCGGCCACGGGATGGATGCCAAACCGGACGTCTGCGCCGCGCTTGGCCAATGCGTCGCACAGGTCCTTCACCTCCTTTTGGGCGCGGGACACGGCCATCCCATATCCGGGCACAACCACGACGCGCTGGGCGTAGGCTAAAAGCAGCGCCACTTCTTCGGGGCTCGTCGGGTGCACGGTGCCCCGCTCGCCCCCGCCCGCGTCCTGGGCAGTCTGCAGGCGCCCAAACAAGACGTGGCCGAGCGATCGATGCATGGCGCGGCCCATCGCAAGCGTGAGAATGGCTCCCGAGGCGCCTACCAGGGCGCCGGCTACAATCAGGAGGTCATTCGCTAAGACAAAGCCCGTTGCGGCCGCGGCCAATCCCGTGAGGGCATTCAGCAGCGAGATCACGACGGGCATATCGGCGCCCCCAATCGGGAGGACGGACCAGAGCCCCAGGCCTACGGACGCCGCGCCGGCCACCACCGCCGCGGACGCCAGGGGCACCACCCCGACCAGCGCGGCGGCCAGGCAGGCCAGCGCCAGCAGGAGGAGCGTTCCGCTCACCGCGTGGCGCCCCGGCAGAGGGATCGGGCGCCCACTCACGATGCCCTGCAGCTTTAGAGCGGCCACGGCGCTGCCGGCCAAGCTGGCGCTCCCTACCAACAGCGTTACAAAGGCGGGCAGGAGGGTCGCGGCGGGGAGGCGCCCTGCACTCGCACGAAGCACGGCCAGCAGCGCCACGAGCGCCGCCGCCCCGCCCCCGGTTCCATTGAACAGGGCAACCAACTGTGGCATCGCGGTCATCCGGACGGTGCGGGCCACGGCCACCCCCGCCGCCGCCGCCGCGGCAAACACCGCCAGCATTAAGAGAGCATGGTGCAGCGGGCCGCTCCATCCGCTGGATACGAGGGCCACCAGCATGCCCAGCGCGGACAGGTAATTGCCGCGGCGCGCGGTGGCCGGCGATCGCAGGAGCATCACGCCCAAGATAAAGAGCACGGCGGCGGCCAGATAGCCCGCGTCCACGATGTCATGCACGGGGAGAGCCCCCCTCGCGGCGGGACTTCTGAAACATCGCGAGCATGCGGTCGGTCACGACGTATCCGCCGACCACGTTCAGGGCGCCGAGAAACACGGCCAGGGCGCCCACCACGATTTGGAGGGTCCCGTGGGTGGCGGTCATGGCAATGACGGCGCCCACCAGCACCACCCCGTGGATGGCATTGGTGGCGGACATGAGCGGGGTGTGCAGGACCGAGGGAATCTTCGTGATGAGCGCCACGCCCAAAAAGGCGGCCAAGATGAATACGAAGGCCTCGTTCAGGACTGCCGGCACGTCACGCACCTCCTTGGGGGGCGGGGCCCGCCGGGCGCTGGAGGGCTTCCGCTGTGCCGCGGTGCACGATGCGGCCCTCCCGAGTGATGGCGGTGGCCGCTAAAATCTCGTCGCCGACGTCCGGGGCCGGCAGGCTGGGGGGCCCGCTGGCGTCGGCGGAGAGGCCCAGCGACACCATCAGGTGGAAAAAATTCACCACGTTGCGCGAATAAAGGCGGCTGGCGGGGCTGGGCATCTCCGCGGCCAAATTCTGGGATCCGTCAACAGTCACGTCATGAACGACCACGCGCTGCCCGGGAACGGTGGCCGCGCAATTGCCCCCCGCGGCCGCGGCCAAGTCCATGATGACCGCACCGCCGGCCATGGATGCGACCATGTCTTCGCTTATCAACAGGGGGGCACGGCGTCCGGGCACCATGGCCGTGGTGACCACGACGTCCGCCGCGGCCACGGGGCCAGCTAGAAATTCGCGCTCCCGCGCTTCTTCCTCGGCGGCGAGCGC